>JBARVN010000059.1:0-39474 GCA_049646285.1 Albidovulum sp.
ACCTTGGCCGCCGTTCTGACCATCGGATCAATGGTCGCGGGGATGCCGCCCAAAGCATTCATCACCCAGTTCGGATAGGTCACCCCATCGGGCGCCTTCAGCGCCGGGCGGGCGATGTAGAACCGGGCGGTCGGCGTGTGCCAACACATATCGGTATAGTCGTCCGAGGTGGAGTTAAGCTGGCTCGGCGGCAGATCGCGGCGCAAGATCGCCTCGGCCTCCTCAGGATCCATCAGCCGGGTCAGTTCTTCGATAAAGGGTTCAGCCATCGGCGTGTGGCCCAGATTGCGCTGGATCTCGCGGGCGACCTCTTTGGCAGTCTCATCCCAGACCGGCGCACCAACCGCTTGCAACGCGTCCCATACCAACGTGGCCATGGCGTGATTGGCAAGGCCGGGGCGGGATTTGCACACCCAATGCCGCTCAAACCGGCACCCGGTCATCTGGGCGGCAGCTTCGGCATTGCGGTCCAGAACCGCCGTGATCTGCTCGGCCATCGCCACCGTGGGCACGCGCATCATATATTGGATCTCGGCCAGCCCCGCAGGCAGATTGTCGGCCGTGGCCTGACCCGCAGTCAAGATTGCCTCGGAGACCGACCAGCCGCCCTGATGCGGCAGCATCGCTTCGCGCAGGGCCTTTGAAGACAGGTACATGAACATCAGCGCATCATTGGCGCCCGGCGCACGCACGGCGGAATGCGATTGCGGGATCGGTGCGCCATCCGAAAGGCCCCAATCCTCGGGCGCATCACAGATAAAGCGGTAGATCATCGAATAGGCCGCACCGCAATGCGTATCCCAGCGCACGGTATTGCACATCGGCAGCATGTAGAACGGATGGAACGAGAGCATCGCCGCCAACCCGTCGTAATAACCCTTGGCCGCATGAATTGGCTTTGATCCGCGTACCTTTTCCGCAGGCTCGCCGGTAAAGCGCAAGCCGCCTTTGATCCCGTGTTTTTCCATCGCGGCCTTGGTGGCCAAAAGCCCGCCCAAAGCGCCGATGCCAAGCCCGGAATGCGGATCTGTGTGGCCACCGGCCTGAAACCCCAACCCTGTACGCGGTTCGCGCCGGGTGCTGGCCGCCTGACAGTTTCCCGGTATCGCGTCATATTCGCAATACATGCCAATGATCGGGCCGTCACCGTTCGACCATTCGGCACAAAAGGCGGTGGGCATCCCGCCTGAGCCTTCCTCAACCGTAAAACCCTCGGCGCGCAGCCGCTTTACATACCATTCGGCCGAGCGATATTCGCGCCACGCCGTCTCGCCAAAATCGAATATCGTCGCGCACCAGTCCGACAGCTCGCCCGCGCGCGCATCGACCACGCCAAGGGCATCATTCTGGGCGGCGGATAGGGGGGCTTTGGGCAACGGGCTCTCCGGTCTTTGGGCGTACAAGTGTCGGGACGGATGCGGTACAGGTGCTGTACGCAAAACCGACCCCTGTCAGCCATCGATATACGCCATTCAGGTGGATAAGGTAGTGAAACCTTTTCGTAGCATCGACAAATAATATTCACCATTGCACTGGAATTGGCCGGAACAGGCCCTAGACTGGCCGGATATGAATCGGAGCAAAAATGTCCCGCGTCCCCTCCACCCAAGCGCTGCGCGCGCTGGAAAGTTTTTCCCGCCACGGCACTGTCTGGCAGGCGGCTGAAGATCTGAATGTGACGCGCAGTGCCGTCAGTCACCAGCTGCGGCTCTTGGAGCGGGATCTGGGGTTCCGGCTTTTGAACCGCGTCGGCACCCGTATTGAGCTGACGGCCCAAGGGGCCGCCTATGCGCAAGATATCCGCCGGGCGCTGACGTCGATTGCCGGGTCTGCGGCGCGCAATGCCGGGCGGGGCGTGTCGGGTGCGCTGACGGTCAGCTGCACACCCGGTCTGGCGGCCACATGGCTTTGCCCCAAGATCGGCCTGTTTCGTGAGGCCTGCCCTGATGTGTCGCTCATGATCACCACGCCGCGCCGCCTTGACGATGTGTCAAACCCCGATGTGGATGTCTTTATCAGCTTCGGCTCCGGCAACCTGCCCGGAATGCAGGTGGAGCTGCTGCGCGAGGTTGAGTTTACGCCCCTCTGCAGCCCGGTTCTTCTGAACCGGCTTGGCGGATTGCCGGATCCGCAGGATGTCGGAAGGGCCGGGCTTTTGCATCTTCAGGGGCGTGAAGATTGGGCCGCTTGGTTTCGTCGTGCGGGTCTGGATGAAGCCACCGCAGGCTCGGGTCCCGTATTTGCTGATATGAACCTTGTCTATGCGGCGGCGTTAAATGCGCAAGGTATTGCGATGGGGGATGAATTTATCTGCCATGAGGCGATGGTGTCGGGTCAGCTGCTCCGCCCGTTCGATCTGGCAATTCCGTCACCACGATCCTATCATCTTGTTTTGGCACCGGAAAAGGCAGGAAATCCTGCGGTTGCAGCCTTTTGTGGCTGGCTGCGATCCGCGCTGGTTGCATAGGTAATATTTACGCCCGAAGGCCTTATCGACATCAGAATAAATTATATGTCGATCTAAAATAACGATTTTACATATAGGTCTTCCCATGTCAGGTCCGAAGCAGAAGGCCCTGCCGGGCCACATGTTCCAATCTGACGGAGCTGCCATGACCCACTCAGCCGATCCGCTGCCCGCCCCGAAACTTGGCGAACCTTATCTCCTGACCCCCGGCCCGCTGACCACGGCCTATGAGGTCAAGCAGGCGATGTTGCGCGATTGGGGGTCGTGGGATGCTGATTTTCGTGCCATGACGGCTTCGATCTGTGACCAGCTTGTGGCACTGGCAGGTGACACGCGGGGTGAATTCACCTGCGTGCCGATGCAAGGGTCAGGTTCATTCGCGGTCGAAGCGATGTTGGGGACGTTTGTGCCTTGGGATGGCAAGGTTCTGGTGCTGGCAAATGGGGCCTATGGGCTGCGCGCGGCGGAAACGATGCGCTATCTTGGCCGGGCGTATACGCTGATCGACAAGGGGGATTACATGCCGCCGCGTGGCGACGAAGTGGGGGCGATGCTTGATGCCGATCCTGATATTACCCATGTGATCGCCATTCATTGCGAAACCTCGTCCGGAATTTTGAACCCGGTCGCCGAGATATCTGAAGCGGTCTATGCGCGCGGTCGCAAGCTCTTGGTCGACTCGATGAGCGCCTTTGGTGCGATCCCACTCGATGTGAACGAGATCCGGTTTGAAGCAATGGTATCGTCCGCCAATAAGTGCATCGAAGGCGTGCCCGGTTTTGGGTTTGTCATTGCCCGCACGTCCGAGCTGGAAGCAACCAAAGGCAATTGCCATTCGCTGGCGCTCGATATTCATGCCCAATGGGCCTACCTGCAAAAAACCGGCCAGTGGCGCTATACGCCGCCCACCCATGTTGTCGCCGCGTTTCAAGAAGCGCTGCGCATACATGCGGCCGAAGGCGGCGTGCCCGCTCGCGGTGCGCGCTACACCCGCAACCGTGATGTGATGGTCGAAGGCATGCGCACGCTGGGTTTTGAAACCTTGCTGAAAGATCGCTGGCTCAGCCCGATCATCGTCACGTTTTTCTGCCCTGCCGATCCGAAATTCGACTTCACTCGTTTCTATGAATTGATGAAACAAAAGGGCTTTATCATCTACCCGGGCAAACTGACGGTTGTGGAAAGTTTCCGCATCGGCTGTATCGGGCGGATGGACGAACATGTGATGGTCAAAGTGGTTGCTGCCGCAGGCGAAGCCTTGTCAGAAATGGGTGTCGAGAGTGCCGCCCCGCCCGCCGCTGCCATTGCAGAACGCGCAAAACTTGCGGCCTGAGCGGCCCGAAATGATCCGTCGGAAGGAAAAAGAATGAATATGATCAACCGCGCGCCTGTCATGGTAAATGATCGCGCCTACCCTTGGCCAAAAGTGCCTGCGATCGCGATATGTCTTGATGGCTGTGAGCCTGCATATCTTGAGGTGGCCATCGCGGCAGGCTTGATGCCGACGCTGAAGCGGATGCGCGAAATGGGGACGGAGCGGTTGGCGCATTCGGTGATCCCAAGCTTCACCAACCCCAACAACCTCTCGATTGCGACGGGCCGCCCGCCCAGCGTACACGGCATCTGCGGCAACTATCTTTATGAGCCTGAGACCGGCGAAGAGGTGATGATGAATGACGTGCGCTTCTTGCGCGCGCCGACGGTTTTTGCGCAGTTCTACAATGCTGGCGCGCGGGTTGCGATTGTCACCGCCAAAGATAAATTGCGCGCGCTTTTGGGCGCTGGCCTGAAGTTTGACGACGATCGCGCTAAGTGCTTTTCAGCCGAAAAATCAGACACCTCGACCCAAGCCGAGCATGGCCAGGAAGCGGCGTCCAAATGGCTGGGCATGGCGCAGCCCGAGGTTTATTCGGCAGAGCTTTCGGAATTTGTCTTTGCGGCAGGCGTCAAACTGCTGGCCGAATGGAAACCCGATGTGATGTATCTGACCACCACTGATTATGTGCAGCACAAATATGCCCCCGAACAGCCCGAAGCGCAGAGCTTTTACAAGATGTTCGACAAATATCTGGCGCAGCTGGACGAAATGGGCGCGGCCATTGTTGTCACCGCCGATCACGGCATGAAGCCCAAGCATGACGCCAATGGCGACCCGCAGGTGATCTATGTTCAGGACTTGCTGGATGACTGGCTGGGCGAGGCTGCGGCGCGGGTCATTTTGCCGATCACCGACCCTTACGTCGTGCATCACGGCGCGCTTGGTGGCTTTGGTACTGCTTATCTGCCGAAAGGTGCCGATCAGGCCGATATAATTGCGCGCCTTAAAGCGCGGCCAGAAATTCTGGAAGTGATGGACAAGGCCGAGGCGGTCAGGCGCTTTGAACTCCCCGCCGACCGCATCGGCGACATCGTCATGATCTCGACCGAAAACATGACCATCGGCACTTCGGAGCATCGCCACGATCTGGCAGCGCTGAATGAGCCACTGCGCAGCCATGGCGGCTTGACCGAACAAGAAGTGCCCTTCATCGTCAACCGTGTCATCGACTTACCCAGCCAGCCGGTATTGCGCAATTTCGATGCGTTCTTCTACGCAACCACTGCTGCCGCTCTTTGATATGAAGGTCATCCAATGAAAGATAAGACAGAGATCAGACATGAAGGCATGCGTATCGGCGGAGAGACCGTCTTTACCGATGACGTCATCGAAGTGCGCTATCCCTATACCAATGAGGTGATCGGCACCGTGCCTGCAGGCACCGCCGAACATGCCAAACGCGCCTTTGAGATTGCCGCGAACTACAAATCGAAGCTCAGCCGGTATGAGCGCAGCCAGATCCTGCGTCGTGCCGGGGAGTTGATTGGTGAGCGGCGCGAATACCTTGCCAAATGGCTGGTCCTGGAACTGGGTATCTGCCACCAGCATGCGATTTACGAGACCAAGCGCGCACAGGATGTCTATCAGTTCGCCTCGCAGCAGGCGCTGAATGATGACGGTGAAATCTTTTCTTGCGATCTAACCCATAACGGCAAGGAACGCAAAATCTTCACCAAGCGCGAACCGGTGCGGGCTATCTCGGCGATCACGCCCTTCAATCACCCGCTGAACATGGTCAGTCACAAGATTGCGCCGTCGATTGCGACCAACAATTGTATGGTCTGCAAACCGACCGAACTGACGCCACTGACCGCCATTGCGCTGGCCGATATTCTTTATGAAGCGGGCCTGCCGCCCGAGATGTTCCAGATCGTTACCGGTTGGCCCAAGGACATCGGCGAAGAGATGATGGTGAACGAGCATATCGACATCATCACCTTCACCGGCGGTGTGCCGGTCGGCAAATTGATCGCATCAAAAGCCGGCTACAAACGTCAGGCGCTGGAACTGGGCGGTAATGACCCGCTGATCATTTGCAACGACCTCAGCGATGCCGATCTGGAAAAGGCTGCGACCATTGCCGTGGCCGGGGCCACGGGCAATTCCGGCCAGCGCTGCACCGCGATCAAGCGGATTTTGGTGCAAGAAAGCGTGGCTGACCGGTTTGTGCCCATGGTGCTGGCAAAGGCCAAGGCGATCAAATTCGGTGACCCGCAAGATCCGGCAACAGAATTGGGTTGTGTGATCCATGCCCAGGCCGCGGAACTCTTTGAGAAGCGCGTGTTCATGGCCGAGAAGGACGGTGCTGAGATCCTCTATCACCCCGGCCGCAAAGGCGCGCTGTTGCCGCCCATCGTGGTCGACAGGGTGCCGCATGGCTCCGAGCTGGTGATGGAAGAAACCTTTGGCCCGATCATCCCGATTGTGCGGGTGCCGGATGACGACGTGGAGGTAATGCGCATTTCCAACTCGACCGCGTTTGGCCTGTCCTCGGGCGTGTGCACCAATGATCTGCACCGGGCGATTGCCTATATCAACGGGCTGGACGTGGGCACCTGCAACATCTGGGAACAACCCGGCTACCGCATCGAAATGTCTCCCTTTGGGGGCATCAAGGACAGCGGCAACGCCGTGAAGGAAGGCGTCATCGAGGCGATGAAGTTCTTCACCAACGTCAAAACCTATTCCCTGCCATGGCCGGGATGAGGGCACTGCGCAAACTGCCGGAGGGCGGGTTTTGACCAAGATGAAAGGGCAGGGCGTGATCACCCATACAGAAGGCGAGTCCAACACGTCCGAGGCGCGCAGGGCATGGGCTGCGCGCCATCCTGATCAGGCGACGCGCGATCTGCTGGCGCGGGATGCAGACGCGTTCTTGCATCAAAGCCTGTCCTCGCCATGCCTCTCTACGATCGCCCATGCCGATGGCATCTGGATCGAGGATACTGCCGGGCGGCGCTTTATGGATTTTCACGGCAATTCGGTGCATCACATTGGCTATGCCCATCCAAAGCTGGTGGCTGCGATCAAGGCGCAGCTGGATGATCTGAGTTTCTCGCCGCGCCGGTTCACCAATGACGTGTCTGTGGAACTGGCCGAGGTTTTGGCCGAGATCGCGCCCGGTGATCTGGGCAAGGTGCTTTTCACCACAGGCGGGTCGGATGCCAATGAGGTGGCTTTGCGGATTGCCCGCGCGGCCACAGGCCGGTTCAAGACCTTAAGCTTTTGGGACTCGTTTCACGGTGCGGGCTTTGGCGCGGCCAGCGTCGGCGGCGAAGCGACGTTTCGCAGCCATATTGCCGGGCCGCTGTTGCCGGGATCCGAACATGTGGCCCCCTTCAACTGTTATCGTTGTGCCTACGGCCATGCCGGACCAGAAAGCTGCGGTCTGGCCTGCGCCAAGATGGTCGATTACGTGCTGGAGCGTGAGGGCGATGTGGCTGCCGTGATCGCCGAGCCGATGCGCGCCGTGCCCGTCGTGCCGCCGCCGGGCTTTTGGAAAGCCGTCCGCGCAGCATGTGACCGCCACGGTGCTTTGCTGATCATGGATGAGATCCCCACTGGGTTGGGCAAAACCGGTGCGATGTTCGCCTTTGAGCATGATGAAGTGATCCCTGATATTGTGACACTGGGCAAGGCGCTTGGCGGGGGTATCTTGCCCATTGCCGCCGTGGTGGCGCGCCGTGATCTGGATGTGTGCGGTGATTTCGCCATCGGCCACTACACCCACGAGAAGAACCCGGTGACGGCACGTGCGGCGCTGACAACCATCGCCATCATCCGCGAGGAAGGGCTGGTTGACCGTGCGGCAGAGCTTGGCATCCATGCGCAGGAGCGGTTGCGTGAAGATCTGAAAGGCGTGTCGATTGTCGGCGACATCCGGGGCCGTGGGTTGATGTTTGGGGTTGAAATTGTCGAGGATCGGGACAGCCGCACACCTGCGCCGGGACGTGCAGAGCGGATCTATTACCGCTGCCTTGAGGCGGGGCTGAGTTTCAAGATCAGCGCCGGTTGTGTGCTGACATTGTCACCGCCGCTGATCATCAGCCGTGAAGACCTGGATCGGGCGCTTGGCATTGTCATCGACGCGATCCGGGCAGAGGCGTCAGCCGTCGCTTAGCGCCAACACTGTATCTGACGCCGCCAGAACTGCTGCGATGTCGGAATGCGGCGGGCGGTCTGTGATGATCTCATCGATATCGGCAAAGCTTGCAACCGCGATCAGACCGCGACGCCCGAATTTCGTATGATCGGTCACGACAATCCGTCGATCTCCGCGGGCCAGCACAAGTCGGGCGAACTCGGCCTCTTCCAGATCGTAATCCATGACGCCGCTGGCATCCACGGCCCCGGCTGAAATAACCGCGTGATTGACGGTAAAGCGTGAAATGAAATCAAGCGCCGATTTTCCGAATGCAGCACCCGAATCCGGGCGCAGCTCGCCGCCCGCCATATAGACGCGATTGCCGTTCTGGGTGGCAAGCGTGCGCGCGATATCGGTGGAATTGGTCACAACTGTCAGCCGCCGGTGGCCCAAAAGCTCGCGCGCGATATAGCTGGTGGTCGTACCGGTATCGAGCATGATCGACTCGCCGTCGCGGATCGATGCCGCAAGGTTGCGCGCGATGCTTTGCTTGGCGGCGGCGTTTTCGCGCATGCGTTTTTGAAACGGGGCCTCGCCGATTTGTCCGACCAGTCCAACCGCGCCGTGAATGCGGGTGATTGAGCCCATTTCGGTCAGCGGCCGGACATCACGGCGAATGGTTTCAAGCGACACGCCAAGTTTTTCTGCCAGCGCCGAAATCGTGGCCGATCCGTCTGCCTCAAGGATCTTCAGAATGTCTGCGTGTCGTTTCGAAAGCATTTGGCGCTCCGGTTTCTGAGCAGATCCTAGGCGGTTATGTGCGTGCGCGCAAGAAACGGGCGCAATACGGGCGTCATAATCACACAAAACCACAAAAATGGTTGACGGAATCACCTCGCTGTTCCCTACTTAGGTCAGGAGCGGGGCCGGGCGCGTTTGCGATGTGCCTGTGAATGACCGTTCTGATGACCGGAATGTCCGGCTGAACAGGGGGTTCACAATGTCCAAGACCAAAACAGCACTTCTACTTGGTGGAATTGCCGCCACGGTATTTACCGGGGCGGCTATCGCTCAGGAAAGCAGCGATCCGATCAAGCTGACGCTACATGACTGGACCGGCCAGTTGATCACCACCGAGCTGATGGGCGAGGTGTTGCAGCGCGCTGGCTACAACGTTGAATATGTGCAGGCCGATTATCTGGCGCAGTTTGCAGGCCTTGAAACCGGTGATCTGCATGTTGCGATGGAGATGTGGGAAACCACCGGGCGTGACGCAATGGACGCCGCAACCGCCACAGGCAAGGTCGAAAATTTTGGCGCCACTGGCATGAAGGCAAAAGAGGAATGGTGGTACCCTTCCTATATGGCCGAAAAATGCCCGGGCCTGCCAAACTGGGAAGCCCTGAAGGATGAGGCCTGCGCCGAAGCGTTTTCGACGGCTGAAACAGCGCCAAAGGGCCGCTATCTTGGTGGCCCGGTGACATGGGGTGGCTTTGATGATGAGCGGGTCGAGGCACTGGATCTGCCGTTTGAGGTGATCCATGCAGGCACGGATGCGGCCCTTTTTGCCGAACTGGAAAGTGCTTATCAGCGCCAAGCACCGATCATGCTTTGGATCTATGCGCCGCATTGGGCCCCTGCGAAGTACGAAGGCGAATGGGTTGAGTTTCCTGAATATTCGGCCGAATGTTATAATGATCCTGCGGTCGGGCTGAACCCGGACATGGCCTATGATTGCGGCAAGCCCTTTGGCGAGATCTGGAAGGTTGGCTGGGCTGGCGTGAAGGATAAGTGGCCGGGCGCTCATGCTGCCATTCAGGCCTTTACCATCGACAACGACGAGATGGGTGCCATGATCACCGATGTCGATCTGAACGGCATGACGGTGGATCAGGTGACCGATGCCTGGATGGCGTCCAATGAGGCCCGCTGGAAAGGCTGGATCGGTCAGTGATCTGAGCGAAGCCGTCCCTTGTTCCTGCCCGCACGTGCTCCCTGTGCGGGCGGGAACAACTCCTGCCCTCTGATCGGACACAAAGATGAGCGATACGTCCCCTCAGGCTTCGGCCGATACGAAACTGCTGTGCCGCGATGTCTGGAAACTGTTCGGGCCGCGCGGCGCTGAGTTTTTGGCGCGCCATGGTGGACCGCCGTCAATGGAGCAGATCCTGAGCGCGGGTCTTGTGCCAGCGGTTCGGGGTGTGAACCTGTCGGTGCGCGAGGGTGAGATATTTGTGATCATGGGTCTGTCTGGTTCAGGCAAATCCACGCTGGTGCGGCTCTTGTCGCGGCTGATTGAGCCAACAGCCGGGGAAATCCATTTCAACGGGCGCGATCTTTTGTCGATCCCGGATGCCGAGATGGTCGAGATCCGCCGCCACAAAATGGGAATGGTGTTTCAACATTTTGCGCTGCTGCCACATCTGACAGTGTTGGGGAATGTGGCCTTTCCGCTTGAAGTTCAGGGCATGGACCGGCCAACGCGCGAGGCGCGGGCACGCGAGATGATTGCTCTGGTTGGATTAAGCGGGCGCGAAGATGCATTGCCGCGCCAGCTGTCGGGCGGCCAGCAGCAGCGGGTGGGCATTGCCCGATCCCTCGCGGTGGAGCCGGAATTGTGGTTTTTGGATGAACCCTTCTCGGCGCTCGACCCGCTGATCCGGCGCGAGATGCAAGACGAATTCATGCGCCTGCAATCGGTGCTGAAAAAGACCATCATCTTCATCACCCATGATTTCGATGAAGCGATCAGGCTGGCCGACCGGATCGCCATCATGAAGGACGGCGCGATCGTGCAAGAAGGCACGCCGGAAGAAATCGTCATGAACCCCGCCACCGATTATGTGGCCGAGTTCACCCGTGCCGTCCCCAAGGCCAAGGTGATCCGGGTGACCAGCGTGATGGGGGCTGACACGGGCGTTACCACCGGCGCCGTTCCCGCCCATGCCACTGTGTCCGAGGCCGCACCGGCGTTTCTTGATGGCGCTGAGATATTGGCGGTAACAGGCGCGGATGGCCGTGTGATCGGGCATTTGCACCGCGCCGATGTCATTGCTTTGCTGTTGGGGGGCTAGGCGGATGGTTGCGCTGGACCTCTCCGCAAAGCGAAGGCTGCCCGGTGGGCTGGGTTGGGTCTTGGCCTTGGTGGCGTTCACGCTCTTGTGGAAATATGGCGCGCCGATTGTCCCATGGGCTTTTGACTGGCCGCGCGCCCAGACCGTTCCGGTTGCCCGCTGGATTTCCGCCGCGATGAAGTGGCTTTTGAACGATGCCACCTTTGGAATATTCACTTTTTCGGAGCTCACGCGCTTTATCGCGGCGGTGATTGATGTGCCTTACCAGGCCGCATTGTCGATCCTGTCAACGGGACTTTTGAAAGGGCAAGGCTCGGGCGCGGTTGAGGTCTTGCCACCGGTGTCGTGGATCGCCGTGATCGCGGGGTTCGGGCTGCTCGGGTTATGGGCCGGGGGGCGCAGGCTGGCATCGCTGGTGGTGGCCTGCCTTGGGTTCATTGTGATTTTCGGGCAATGGCAAAGTGCTATGGTAACACTGGCATCGATCCTTGTGGCGGTGCCTTTGGGCGTTATCGGCGGCTTGTTCCTTGGCATTGCCGCATGGCGTAGCGCCACTTTTGAACGGCTGATCCGCCCGGTTCTGGATCTGATGCAGACGATCCCGGTCTTTGCCTATCTGGTGCCGATCCTGATCCTGTTCGGGTTTGGCCCGACCGCTGCTGTTGTGGCCACGCTGATCTATGCCATGCCGCCGATGACGCGCATCACGCAGCTGGCGCTGGCCCGCGTACCGTCCGAACTCAGCGATCTTGGTCATATGGTCGGTTGCACCCGGCGTCAGATGCTTTGGCGGGTGATGGTGCCTTCCGCGCAAAGTGCGCTGATGGTCGGGGTCAATCAGGTGATCATGTTGTCGCTGAACATGGTGATCATTGCCTCGATGATCGGGGCGGGGGGGCTGGGGTTTGACGTGCTGGCAGCGTTGCGCCGTCTTGATTTCGGCGCGGGGCTTGAAGCCGGTTTTGCGATTGTCGCCCTTGCCGTGGCCCTTGACCGGCTTAGTCAGGCAGTGGCTGTGCGGCGCGAAGATGCGGCGGTTCTTGCGGGGAAAACCCGCCATTCCTATCTGATTGCCGCCATGGCCACCGTGTTGATTGCAGGCGTGTTGGGCCTGATCTTGCCGGCGGTTCAAAGCTACCCCGCAGCGTGGGAGCTTTCGACCGGCACATTCTGGAGCCAGGTCGTTGCCTGGATCAACGTCAACTACTTCGATGCCTTGGAAGCCGTGAAGAACGCCGTGCTACTGAATGTTCTGATCCCATTCAAACGCTTCTTGCTGGGGCTGCCTTGGGTCGGTGTCGCCATGTTGCTTGGATTTGTGGGCTGGCGCTTGGGTGGATTGCGGTTGTCGCTTATGGCCATCGCGCTCAGCACGCTGATTGCGGTGACCGGCCAGTGGGAAAAGGCCATGATCACCGTTTATCTGTGCGGCATTTCCAGCGCTGTTGCCATGGCGATCGGTCTGCCCATCGGCATTCTGGCAGCCGAGCGTGACCGGCTTTGGTCTGTCGTGCGCGCGGTGATCGACACGCTGCAGACCTTGCCATCCTTCGTGTATCTCATGCCTGCGGTGATGCTGTTCCGGGTGGGTGATTTTACCGCGATGATTGCGGTTGTGGCCTACGCCGTGGCGCCAGCGGTGCGCTACACCGTGCTTGGTCTGCAAGGGGTCGATCCGCGCCTGATCGAGGCGGGCCGCGCGATGGGCTGCACCCAAGGCCAGATCTTGCGGCGGATCAAGCTGCGGCTGGCGCTGCCAGAAATCTTGCTGGGCCTAAATCAGACAATCATGTTCGCGCTGTCGATGCTGGTGATCACCGCTTTGGTGGGCACCCGCGATCTTGGCCAAGAGGTCTATATTGCGCTGACCAAGGCCGATCCGGGACGCGGGCTGGTGGCCGGTCTTGCGGTGGCCTTTATCGCAATCATTGCGGATCGCCTGATTGCCGGGGCCGCGCGGGCGGCAAGGGCGCGGCTTGGGCTGGCGGAGGGGAGTGCATGACAGCGTGGCACGCATGTCCCCCAACACCAGAAAGGGGACGGGATGAGCCTTGAACGGATCCGGTCTTTGCCGTGCTGGCAAGGCCCCCCTGTGGCGGAACCCTTGGCAGGCGGTTTGTCCAATGAAAGCTGGAAGGTCGTGGATAGGGCGGGCACGCATGTCGTGCGCTTTGGTCAGGATTTTCCCTTTCACCATGTGAGCCGCGCCAATGAGCTGATGGCGGCGCGCGCGGCCCATGCAGCCGGGTTTGCGCCTGCGGTTGAGTATGCCGCGCCGGGTGTCATGGTTTCTGCCTTTCTTGAAGTGCGCACCTGGGGCGAGGCGGATCTTCGCGACAATCCGGAACGTGTGGGCGCGTTGCTGCGTGATTTTCACGCCAAGATGCCCGCAGAAGTGTCGGGACCAGCAGCTTGTTTTTGGGTGTTTCATGTGATCCGGGATTATGCCCGCACATTGCGCGCCAAAAGCAGCCGTTTTGCCGCTGAGCTGCCGCGCTATATCGAAGCTACGGATGCGTTGGAGGCCGCCCAACTGCCCTTGCCAATTGTCTTTGGCCACCATGATCTTTTGCCGGCAAATCTGCTAGAGGACCGTGCCGGGCGGCTTTGGCTGATTGATTTTGAATATGCGGGTTTTGGCACGGCAATGTTCGATCTGGCCGGGGTTGCATCCAATGCAGGCATGGATCGGCCACGCGCCGAAGCGCTGCTGAATGCCTATTTCGGCCATACCCCCGAAGCCGGGATGATGCGTGCCTTTGATGCGATGCAATGTGCATCGCTTTTGCGCGAGGCGATGTGGGCCATGGTGTCAGAGATTTTTCTGGCAGCCCCCGGCGCGGATTATGACGCCCATGCGCGCGACTACCTTGGCCGGTTCAAGGCTGCGCTTGACCACTTTCACACGGTTTACGGAAAGACCCTGACATGACCTTGCCCACACATGCACAGATCGTTGTTATCGGCGGCGGCATCATCGGCTGTTCCACCGCCTATCATCTGGCGCGCGATCACAAGGCGGATGTGATCTTGATCGAACAGGGGCGGCTGACCAGCGGCTCGACCTGGCATGCCGCCGGGCTCGTGGGCCAGCTCCGCTCGTCCGCCTCGATCACGCGGGTGCTGAAATATTCGGTTGATCTGTATAAAGGGCTGGCTGCTGAAACCGGGCTTGAGACTGGATGGAAAATGTCGGGGTGTTTGCGGCTGGCCACCAATCAGGACCGCTGGACCGAGTATAAGCGCCTGGCCACTACGGCAAAGAGTTTCGGGATGGAGATGCATCTTGTCTCTCCCGCCGAGGTCAAGCGCATGTGGCCTTTGATGGATGTCTCGGATCTGGTGGGTGCAAGCTGGCTTCCGACAGATGGGCAAGCCTCACCTTCCGATATCACCCAATCACTGGCCAAAGGCGCGCGGATGCACGGCGCCAAGATCTTTGAGGGCGTCCGGGTTCTTGGCTTTGGCATGGAGGGCGGGCAGATCACCTCAGTCAAAACATCGGCCGGTGAGGTGGCTTGCGAAAAGGTGGTCAACTGTGCCGGTCAATGGGCGCGCCAGGTTGGCGACATGGTCGGGATCAATGTTCCGCTGCAGCCGGTCAAACATCAATACATCGTCACCGAAAAAATCGAGGGATTGTCGACGGATGCGCCCACACTTCGCGACCCGGACCGGCGCACCTATTTCAAGGAAGAAGTGGGTGGGTTGGTGATGGGCGGGTATGAGCCGAACCCGCAGCCATGGGTGATGGATGACGTGCCCAATGATTGGGAATTCCGGCTGTTCGACGACGATTTCGATCATTTTGAACAGCATATGGACCAGGCCATCGCCCGGGTGCCCGCCTTGGCCGAGGCCGGTGTGAAACAGATGATCAACGGGCCGGAAAGCTTTACGCCAGACGGGAATTTTATCCTCGGGGCCGCCCCGGAATGCGCCAATATGTATGTGGGCGCAGGCTTTAACGCCTTTGGCATTGCGTCAGGCGGCGGTGCGGGCTGGGTGCTGGCGGATTGGGTGGTGACCGGCGAAGCACCGCTTGATCTGTGGACCGTCGATATTCGCCGTTTTTCTCAGATGCACCGGGATCGGCAATGGGTATGTGACCGCACGCTTGAGGCCTACGGCAAGCACTACACTGTGGGGTTCCCGCACGAGGAATACACCTCTGGCCGCCCACGCATTGTGTCCCCGCTTTACGCGCGATTGCAAGCGCATGGCGCCGTGTTCGGTTCCAAGCTTGGATGGGAACGCCCCAACTGGTTCGCTCCCGCAGGCACAGAACCCCGCGACATCTATTCGATGGGGCGGCAGAACTGGTTTGACGCTGTTGGGGCCGAACATGCCCATGTGCGCGAACATGTGGGGATATTCGACCAGTCCTCCTTTTCCAAATATGAGGTGACGGGCGCAGATGCGGCCGCGTCGCTGGATTACATCTGCGCCAATGATGTGACCAAGGCGCCGGGCCGTTTGACCTATACGCAGCTGTTGAATTCCCGGGGCGGAATCGAATGCGATTTGACCGTCGCCCGACTGGCTGAGGACCAATATTATATTGTCACCGGCACCGGGTTTCGCACCCATGATCTGGCCTGGATCGCCGAACATTTGCCAAAAGGCGATGTTGCCATTCGCGACGTCACCGAAGACTGGGGGGTCTTGTCACTGATGGGGCCGAAGGCGCGCGATGTGTTGGCCCGGTTGACCGATGCAGATGTCTCGAACGCCGGTTTCCCCTTTGGCCATGTCCGCACATTGCGCGTGGCCGGTGCCGAAGTGCGGGCGCTGCGGATCACCTATGTGGGTGAGCTGGGATGGGAGCTGCATGTGCCGCTGGCTGCCACAGGCGCTGTCTTTGATGCGCTGATGGAGGCCGGGGCCGCCGACGGCGCGCGCCCCGTCGGATACCGGGCGATTGAAAGCCTGCGGCTGGAAAAGGGCTACCGGGCCTGGTCTTCTGACATCACGCCCAATGACACGCCCTTTGAGGCGGGGCTGGGCTGGGCAGTGAAGTCTGGTCGAAATGCGGATTTCATCGGAAGGTCTGCACTGCAGGCGAAAGCCGGGCAGGCTTTGACCAAGCGTCTTGTAGGTTTCACCCTTGAGAACACGGACGCAGTTCTTTTGGGGCGCGAAACCGTGCTGCGCGATGGGGTCGCGGTTGGGTATCTGACCTCGGGCGGATACGGCTATACCATAGGCAAAAGCGTGGGCTACGGCTATGTCCGCCATGAAGGGGGTGTGACGGATGCGTTTTTAGAGGCGGGCCATTATGAGCTGGTCGTCGCCAATGAAAATGTACCCGCCCAGATCGGATTGAAGCCTTTCTATGATCCGCAAAATCTGCGCATTCGGTCATGAACGAAAGGCCTTGGGCAAGCCTCAGCTTCGGCGCAGTACCACGGCGATGCTGGGGACGGTGCCAACCTCGCCGGGCATTGAAACATAGGGCTGGGTTTCTTCGATCAGTGTTATGTGATCCGCCAGTGCGGCAATGCGGGCGCTGAAACTCTCATGCCAAAGCGTGGTTTTGACTGTCAGCACAATGACACCATTGGGGCGGCAGATGCGGACCAGCTCATCCAACCCCTCAGGCCCGACATGGCCGGTGGTGAACACACCGGCCGAAACGATGCCCGCGAAGGCACCATCGCCAAAGGGCAGGGGCTGGCCAAGTGCCAGCTGATGAAGGTGGGTGTAGACCCCTTTCGCACGGGCCACACCCAGCATGCCTGCGGAAAGATCCAGGCCCTCCACCTCAGGGTAGCCGGCAATGCCCAACCATTCGCCCAATAGCCCGGTGCCTGCGCCCGCGTCCAACAAGGGCGTCGATGCACGCGGCAGGTGGCGGGCCAGAAGGGCAAGGCAGATCGTAGGGTGACGGTAGCCTGCCGAGGCCATTTCCGCCTCATACGTCTCGGACCAGCGATCATAAAGATCGGCAATCTCATCGGGTTTGCTGGCGTTGTAGACCGCGCCTAGATGACTTGCGTGATTGGTTGTACCCATGATCCGTGCCCCCGGTTTCACCTGCATTCTAGCACCATAGCCAAGCCTGCAAAGATATGAAATCATTCCACAACGGTGATGGAGAATTGGGGGTGCGCATGGAGCGGGATGTAGCAAAGGCAGTGCAAATGGTGCCGCAGCTGTCGGGATATGATGGTCCGGTTGTACGGTTGGGCGGATTGACCAACAAGGTGTACCGGCTGGGGGCCTATTGCCTGCGCCTGCCGGGCGCCGGGACCGAGGATTACATCGACCGCGCCAATGAGGCGGTGGCCGCGATGGAGGCCGCTCGTGCAGGCGTCAGCCCCGAGGTGATCCATGCCGATCCCAAAACGGGTGTGATGGTCACGCGCTTTGTCGAAGGGGCCGAAACCATGAGCCCCGACGGGTTTCGGGCAACCCCAGAGGCTGCAGCGCGGGCCGGGGCGGCCTTTGCACGGCTGCACCGCTCCGGCGCGGTGTTTCCTTTTCGCTTTGAGCTGTTCGCGATGATTGATGACTATCTTGGCATCCTGTCGGGCAAGGATGTGGCCCTTCCGCAGGGCTATCATGACGTGTTGGCCGAGGCAGAGGTGGTCCGCGCGGCCCTTGCCGCCAATCCGGTGCCTCTGGCGCCCTGTCATTGCGATCCCTTATGCGAAAACTTTTTGGATACGGGCCGCGCGATGTGGATCGTTGATTGGGAATATTCGGGGATGAATGACCCGATGTGGGATCTGGGGGATCTGTCCGTAGAGGGCGCGTTCACGGCGGATCAGGATGACGAGATGCTGCATGCCTATTTTGGCGGTGAACCATCCGCCAAGGATCGGGGCCGCATGGTGATCTACAAGGCAATGTGCGATCTTTTGTGGACGTTGTGGGGGCTGATCCAACTGGCCAACAACAATCCGGCCGATGATTTTCGCACCTATGCCGACACCCGTTTTGCACGTTGCAAGACGCTGATGTCAGATCCAGAATTTTCTTTACATATAAAAGCTGTAGGGGACTAATCTCAGGTGCTCTGGCGGTTCAGGCGGCTGGACAGAAGGTCACCGGTTTCTGCCAGAATCGGATAGGCGATCATCGTGAAGGATGAGTTGATCTGCTTGAGCGCCCTCAGGGTTTCTTGGTGGATGTTCGAGGTTTCGATGCTTTCGCTCAGCCCCTCCTTCAACCGGTCGAGATGTGAGCGTTGCAGGCGCTGCTCAATGTCGCGGACATGGTCTTTTTCTTCAACCAGCGCCCGGGCGGCATCGGGGTTCAGGGTCATCAGCACATTCAGGCCTGCTTGGGCATTGGCCAGCACACGGTCGTGAAAATCGCGGATCTCTGCCCAGCCGGTTGTTGAAAACGCGGTGCCGGCCTGATCGATCCGATGCGCAAGGCCCAGCATGCCTTCGGCGACGGCATTGCCCGCACTTTCCAGATTGACGGCCATGTCCGCCAATTCAAGACCGCGCCGCGTCACATCCTCATCATCCGAATTTCGCTGCAGCTTTGCCAGATAAAGCTTTGTTGATATGTGCATTTTATCAATTTCAACTTCCCGTGCGCGGATCGCCGCGGCGGTAGACTCATCCCAATGTTGGTAAAGTCCGATCACCGAACGCAGCATCGCTTCGACCCCTTCGCCCATCTGCAACACCTCGCGCGAGGCACAGGCAAGGGCCCGGTCTGGATGGGCGAGTGCTGCTGGGTCGAGAGCGCTGACCCTGTTCAGGTTTGCGGCCTGCGGTGGCGGTGTGACCCATCCTGAAACAAGACGAATGACCGGCCCGGTTAATGGCAACGCCAAAAGCGCCACGGCAAGGTTGAACGCCAGATGCAAGTTGATGACCTGGCGCGCTGACGTTGCGCCCAGAACGTCCAGCGGCGGCGCAAATAAGGCCAGAATTAAAAGAGCCGCCGCCGCACCGCCCCCCCGCAAGGCCAAATTGGCCACGATCACCCGCCGCGCCGAGACGTCTGCCCCAAGCGTCAGCACATAGGCGATGACTGCACCGCCCAAATTGGCGCCAAGCACCATTGCTGCCCCGGCCGTTACCGGCAAAACTCCCTCGGCGGCCAATGTGACAAACAAGAGCACGGCCGCGACCGATGAGTGCACCGCCCATGCAAAGACCGCGCCGATGACGAACGCGGTCATGAGGTCGCCGCCCAGATAGCCCATCGCGGTGACAAGACCCTTGCTTTCGCGCAGCGGTTCGGTCGCCTCACGGATCATGGTGAGGGACACAAAGATCAGCGCAAGCCCGATCAGCACGCGACCGGCCATCCGGTGGTCGCGGCTGGTGGACTTTAAAAACAGCGCCACACCGACGGTCAAAAGCACGGGCACGAACCAGTCGGCACGCGACAGCAGGATCTGCGCCACAATCGCCGAGCCGAGGTCAGCACCAAGCAAGATCGCAAGCCCTGCGCCAGCGGCCAGCGTCCCTGCGGCGACAAAGTTTGCCGTCAGGATCGCCACTGCGGTGGAGCTTTGCAGAACCACGGCCGCGCCCGTGCCGGAAAGGGCCGCCAGCCACCGGTTTTGTCCGCCCTTACGCAAGATGCGGCGCAGATGGACAGACCAGCCCCGTTCAACCCCCGTGCGCACCAGCCGGACCGCCCAGATCAGCAGCGCGGCCGCCCCGGCGATATGAAGCAAGAAGAGAAGCGGGGAAGTCTCGGTCACAGGCGGTCCTTTCGGGGGGCAGATCGGCGTTGTTACAAAACTGTCATAAAACCTTCACAAAACTCTTCCGAACACAATGGCCAAACGGCTACCCGCCTTGTTTAACAGGAATTTTTTTCAAAATAGTAACATTAAGAGGGCGCTTGCGGGTTTGTTGCACAGACAAGCGGCCAATGCCGGTATCCTTTAGTTTACCAAACTAACCGACGAAAGTGCCGATCGCGCGTGCGATCATACTTGGCACATCTTTATGTGTCCCCAGTGGCGCAAGGCGAAGGCCTGTAAATCTGCTTGCATCAAGGGCATCCGGAATGTCGGTGATCACATGTCCCCAACGTGCGACAAACAGCGGCAAACAAACGGCGCGGGGTCCGACATCGCGTAAAGTGTCCCGCAAATAGGGGGCTTCTTCGATAAAACCCACTCGGATGTCGGCGAATTTGGTCTGGCCCGCAATCGCTGCCGCAGTCATTTTTGCCGCCTCTGACGGATAGGGGCTGCGGCCAGAGCCGTGGGCCGCAAGGATCAAGGTGGTGTCACGCTCCGCCCAGCCGGCATCCTTTGTCGATGCCTGAGCAAAGCGGGCCGCCAGTTCCTGCGTGTCTGGCAGCAGCCCAAAGGGCGGCAGGATTGTCAGCCCGTCACCATTTGCCTCGGCAAGCCGTTTTGGCAACAGCGTGCGGATGAACCACCCGTCGGCCATGAAGAGTGGAAATATTAAAGGTTTATCATAGGCTTGCAGTGCTTTCTTTAACCCGCCAGGCATTGCAAGTGTCACCGATCCGATCTGCCAATCGGGAAGGTATTCTGCCACTTTCGCCGTGAGCGTGGCCATATCAACTTCGGCCGGCTCCGGGTCTGAGGGCTGTCCGTGGGCAATAATAAGTGCGGATCTGGTCATGCGCAGACCCTAGCGTTTTCGTATGCGAAGGCAACTGAAGCGTTCCGAAAGTGGGTTCATTTTACACTCAAATCGGGGTTGTCCCGTGCGAGCGCCACGGTTTTTACGATCGCATAGCATGCGTCGCCCGCAGCCAACCCCAAAGCGGCAACCGATCGCTGGGTGATCCGCGCCTGCAAGGTCGACCCACCGCAGGACAATGTGACATCGGCGGATGCCGGCCCTATCCGGGTGATCGCCGTGATCTGAGCCCCCAGGATGTTCAGCGCACTGATCCCATCGGGCGGCGTCTTCGCGATCATCACATCACGGGCGCGGATGAACAGGCGCACGGTCTTGCCCGGTTCACCCATCGGTTCCGGCGTCAGCAATTGACCGCCGTCAAATGCCAATTCACAAAGCCCATCAGCGGTCATGCCTTTGACCTTGGCCACGATCAGACTGCCGCGCTCATCCGCGCTGGAAATGCTGGTATGTCGCCCAAGCATCACCTCGGTTGGGCCAAACCCCGTCACCCGGCCACCAGATATCGTAAGCACCTGCGTTGCCAGCCGTGCCACTTCGGCGATGGCATGGCTTACATAGAGGATTGGCGTGTTAGAATTATTCTGTAACTGTTCGATATACGGTAATATTTCGTCTCTGCGTCCTTGATCAAGGGCAGAGAGGGGTTCGTCCATCAATATCAGCTTTGGCCGGGTCAGAAGGGCGCGGGCCAAGGCCACGCGCTGCGCTTCTCCGCCCGATAAGGTGCCGGGGTTGCGTGCTAGCAAGGGGGCCAGATCAAAGCGCTTCACCATGTCAGCCAGAGCGGACATTTGCCCAGAGCGGCGCGCGGCATAGCTCAGATTTCCCGCCACATCCAGATGGGTGAAAAGACCCGGCTGCTGAAAGACTGTCGCCACCCGACGGCGATGAGGAGGTACGAATTTCTGGCCATCTTCCCATACCTCACCGTCGAACGTGATGCGGCCAGCTCCGCGCTCAAACCCCGCGATGATACGCAAGATTGTGGTCTTGCCTGCGCCACTTGCGCCGAATAGGGCTGTTACCTTGTCGAGGGGCACATCTTGGTCAATATCTATATTGAAATCAGTATGCTCTGTTCGAATCTTAAGGCCAAGAATGCTCATCTGACCACCCGTCGATCCCGCCCATTGACGATATAGAGCACCAACAGGATCGTGAAGGACAGCACCAGCAACAGCCCGGACAAAAGATGCGCCGTGGCATAGTCCAGCGTTTCGACTTCTTCGTAGATCGCGATGGAGATCAGCCGGGTTTCGCCCGGAATATTGCCGCCGACCATTAAGACAACGCCAAACTCGCCCAAGGTATGGGCGAAACTCAGGACCGCCGCCGTCAGGTATCCGCGCAGACAAAGTGGCGCTGCGACGGTGACGAACGCGTCCAAGGAGCTTGCCCCAAGACTGGCAGCCACTTCCATCGGGCCGCGCCCCAGCGTTGTGAAGGCAGCCTGCAAGGGCTGCACCGTGAAGGGCAGCGAATAGATTACCGAGGCAATCACCAGCCCTTCGAAGGAAAAGCTGAGCGTTTCACCGGTTACGGACAGCCAGAATGCGCCAAGCGGGGCCGTGGGGTTAAAGGCGATCAGCAGATAAAACCCCAACACGGTTGGTGGCAGCACCAAGGGCAGTGCCGCCAGCGCCTCGATCAACGGCGCAAATCGGGATCGCGTGCGCGCAAGCCACCACGCCAGGGGCGTGCCGAGCACGAGCAGCAAGGCCGTGACAATCAGCGCCAGCCGTAGCGTCAGCCAGAGGGGTTCAAGATCCGCGAGATTCATGGCGCGGTACCGTAGCCAAATGCCTCAATGAGGTGGCGCCCCTGCGTACTGCGCAAGTAGTCCAGAAACCCTGTCGCCGCGTCGTTGGATTGTCCGCGCAAAACCAGCACGGCATCTTGCCGGATCGGTGAATGCAGCGCATCCGGAACGGTCCAGGCGGCCCCGGGAAGTGCGGTCGGAAATTGCGCGGATGCGGCAATGAACCCTGCCTCGGCAGCGCCCCCATAGACCATCGCAAAGACCTGACCGATATTTTCGCCTTGAACGATTTTACCTTCCACCATTTCTAGAAGTGACATATTTTCAAGTACCTCCATTGCAGACTTGCCATATGGGGCGAGGTTCGGATTGGCGACAGCAAGATGCCTGATGCCAGCAAAATACGCGCTGAGGTTTGTGAAGTCGGCATCCGGATTGCGCGACCAAAGGATGAGGTGCCCGACGGCATAGGTGAACCGACTGCCTGGCACGGCAAGCCCCGCAGTCTCTAGCCAAGCTGCCGTTTCGGCATCTGCGGACAGAAAGGCGTCATAGGGCGCCCCGGCGCTGATCTGGGCGGCCAGCTTGCCGGTCGCCCCGGCGCTGAGTCGAATGTCATGACCGGTCTGGGAGCTATATGCTTCGACCAGTGCTTCTGCGGCAGGGCGAAAGTTCGTGGCCACCGCGATCAGGGCTGTTTCTGCGCGAAGCGGCCAAGCGACGAGAAAGAAGAGGGCGAAAAGTCGGGTCATGAGGCTCACCGTTATGTCTGAGTGGAGATAACGGCGGAACGCGGGTTGCGGCAAGCGTTATTTCTGCGCGGACATAACGGAAAGCGCCGCGATCGCGGCAATTTCTTCTGCCAGTGCGGCCTGACCCTTGTCTTGCATGCGCCGGTATAGCGCCAGGACTGCAATCCCCGTTTCGGTCAGTTCCGCCCCGCCATGCGCAGCCCCGCCGCGGCTGGACAGGACCAGTGGATCGGTGAACATGCGGTTGAGGATCTCGACCAGTCCCCAGGCGCGTTTATAGCTCATCCCCATGCGCCGACCGGCGGCTGAGATGGAACCGGTTTCGGCAATATGGGCCAGAAGGTCAGCCTTGCCGGGGCCGATCCAATCGCCTTTGTCGAGTTCGAGGCGCAGTTTCAGGGCAGGGTCGGTCATCCGCGTATCCTTGGGTCAGAACCGATCCTTAAGGGTCGGGTGGGCCGGGTCAAGGTTTGCCTTGGCGCGCAAGCTCTGGCGGGAACCGTCCGGGCCAGTCTGTTGCCTGATGATAGGCCTCGCCCATCGCCAGAATCGCGCCATCCCCGCCGACCGGACCGATCAGCTGTATGCCGGTGGGCAAGCCAGAGGCCCCGAAGCCTGCGGGCAGGGCAAGGCTGGGCAAACCGATCAATGACACCGGCACCACGACTGACATCCAGCGGTGATAGGTGTCCATCGCATGCCCCCCAATTGTATCCGGCCGGCGCCACTGGGCCGGGAAGGGCCAGACCTGTGCGGCGGGCATGACGATGGCGTCATAGTCAGCGAACAGCGCCGCCGCCCGTGCGTACCAGTGCGACCGGATCAGCGATGCCTCATAGACCGTGGCCGCGCTAAGCCCGCGCCCCTGTTCGATTTCCCAGATGGTTTCGGGCTTCAGCTGCGCACGTTTGGCAGGATCTTCGTAGATTTCGCGCATACCGCCCGCGTTCAGCATGGCGCGAAGGGTGATCCAGCTGTGCCACAGCTGATCTGCCGGGAAGGGCGGTGGCAAAGGCGTGACCGTGGCGCCCAGTGCCTCAAAAACGGCAAGGGCAGTTTCACACTGCGCCAAAATCCCTTGCTCACAAGGGTAAGCGCCGCCCCAGTCGCCAATCCAACCGATGCGCAAGCCAATGGTCGGCTGTGCGACATCCTCGGCAAGCACCCGGCAAAACGGCACCTGCGGATTGGGCCCGGCGAGAACCGAGAGCAATAGCTTTATATCATCGATGCTGCGCGCCATCGGGCCTTCGGTGGACAGCGTGCCCAAAAACGTCTCACCGCCCGCATCTTGTGGCACCACACCCCAACTGGGCCGAAAGCCGTAGACGTTGCAAAAGGCTGCGGGGTTGCGCAGCGATCCCATCATGTCAGACCCGTCGGCGATGGGCACGAGCCGGGCCGCCAGCGCCGCTGCTGCCCCGCCCGAAGACCCGCCTGCACTTCGACCGGTGTCATAGGGGTTGAGCGTGGTGCCATGCACCGGGTTGAACGAATGTGATCCGTGGCCCCATTCGGGCGTATTGGTCTTGCCGATGATGATCGCGCCCGCAGACCGGATCCGGGCCGCGACCAGATCGTCTGCGTCGGGCACAAAATCGGCAAAGAGCGGAGAGCCGAATGTGGTTCTAAGCCCTTTGGTTGCCACCAGATCTTTGATCGCGATCGGCAACCCGTGCAGTGGCCCCCTATTCGGGCCCTTGTCGCAATCCGCGGCCTCGGCCAGCAGTTCTGCGCGCGGTCGCCGCGACACAATTGCATTGATCGCGGGGTTCACGGCGTCAATTTTGGCCAGCGTTGCCGCCATCAGATCTTGCGCCGAGATGGCGCCACTGGCGAGGTCCATTGACAGGTGAGTGGCAGAACGCCCGGTCAGATCCATGAAAATTCCCCGTGTTTCACGCAAGACTATAGGCAGCTTCCAAAGCGTTCGACAATCGGGTTGAGCGACCCATCTGGACAGGCACATTCGGATTTCACCGCCCCTAGCCCTTGCAGCCCCCGGTGCGCGCCACTAAGACTTGGGCAAGGTTCTGTGCTTATGCATTTCACCAGGGAACAGCGACAGGCGGACAATGATGAAAGACCCTCTTGATATTTACATGAATACCCTCGTGCCGATGGTGGTTGAGCAAACCTCCCGCGGGGAACGGGCATATGACATTTTTTCGCGTCTGTTGAAGGAACGGATTATCTTTCTCTCGGGCCCCGTGCATGACGGCATGTCGACATTGATCTGCGCACAGCTTTTGTTCCTTGAGGCGGAAAACCCGTCGAAAGAAATCGCGATGTATATCAACTCGCCGGGTGGCGTGGTGACATCGGGTCTGTCGATCTATGACACGATGCAGTATATCCGGCCGAAAGTGTCCACATTGGTGATCGGTCAGGCCGCCTCGATGGGGTCGCTGTTGTTGACGGCCGGTGAAAAGGGGATGCGGTTCAGCTTGCCGAATTCCCGCGTGATGGTGCACCAGCCCTCCGGTGGGTATCAGGGGCAGGCCACGGATATCATGATCCATGCGCAAGAGACCCAAAAGCTGAAAGACCGCCTGAACCAGATCTATCATACCCATACCGGTCAGGCTGTTAAAAAGGTTGAAGCGGCGCTGGAGCGGGACAACTTTATGTCGCCTGAAGAGGCAAAAGATTGGGGCCTGATAGATGAGATTCTGTCGGCGCGAGCCCCTGAAGAAGACAAGGTATAGTGGTCAAAGCCCGAAGCTGTGAACCAGTAATGGGCGTTTTGGCATTGTGATGACCTTCTGGCTGCCCTAATCTTGTCGAAATGGGCAGTCAATAAGTCGATGGATATTCGCGAACAGGCCGCAGAGGAACACGATGGCGAACAATTCAAGCGGTGATAGCAAAAATACCCTCTACTGTTCTTTCTGCGGAAAGAGCCAGCATGAGGTGCGTAAGCTGATTGCTGGACCGACGGTGTTCATCTGCGATGAATGTGTCGAGCTTTGCATGGACATCATCCGCGAAGAGACGAAATCTTCCGGATTGAAGACGACAGACGGCGTTCCGACGCCGCGCGACATCTGCAAGGTGCTGGATGACTATGTCATCGGTCAGGTCCACGCAAAGCGTGTTCTGTCCGTGGCGGTTCACAATCACTACAAGCGGTTGAATCACGCGTCAAAATCTTCCGAGATCGAACTGGCGAAATCCAACATCATGCTGATTGGCCCGACCGGTTGCGGCAAGACCTTGCTGGCGCAGACGCTGGCGCGGATTTTGGATGTACCGTTCACCATGGCCGATGCGACAACGCTGACCGAAGCGGGCTATGTCGGTGAAGATGTGGAAAACATCATCCTCAAGCTGTTGCAAGCCTCTGAATACAATGTTGAACGTGCGCAGCGCGGCATCGTTTATATCGACGAAGTTGATAAGATCACCCGCAAATCCGATAACCCGTCAATTACGCGGGACGTTTCGGGCGAAGGTGTGCAGCAGGCATTGCTGAAGATCATGGAGGGCACCGTGGCCTCGGTCCCGCCGCAAGGCGGGCGCAAGCATCCTCAGCAAGAATTCCTGCAAGTCGATACGACCAATATCCTGTTCATCTGCGGCGGAGCGTTCGCCGGATTGGACCGGATCATCGCACAGCGCGGTAAGGGATCGGCCATCGGCTTTGGTGCCGAGGTCAAAGACCCTGATTCCCGCACCGTCGGCGAGATGTTCAGTGAGTTGGAGCCGGAAGACCTGCTCAAATTCGGCTTGATCCCGGAATTCGTGGGCCGCTTGCCGGTTATCGCCACGCTGACCGATCTGGATGAAGATGCGCTGGTCACGATCCTGACGCAGCCGAAGAACGCGCTGGTCAAGCAATATCAGCGGCTTTTCGACATTGAGGGCGTAAAGCTGACCTTCACCGCCGATGCGCTGACCGCCATCGCCAAGCGCGCGATCAAGCGCAAGACCGGTGCACGTGGGCTTCGCTCGATCATGGAAGACATCTTGCTGGATACGATGTTCGAGCTTCCGGGCATGGATTCGGTTGAAGAGGTTGTGGTCAACGAAGAGGCGGTCGATTCCGGTGCCAAACCGCTATTGATCCACGCTGATAGCAAAAGCGAGAAAGCCGCGACCGCCGGATAGGTTGCGGTTGCGCGCGGAGTTTTTCGACAATTGACATACGCCATCGCGTGACCCTGAGGAATACATCAGATGTATTCCTCGGGTGTCGGGCGTGTTGGCGTGGTAGATCCCGCCATGAAAGCCGCGTAGGCAAGCCTGCGCCAGAATGCGTGCTTGGCCCTAGACCCTGCCCGCGCCTGCGGTATAAGGGGGCAGACCGGCCCGGAGGACAGATATGAAATTTCTCATGCGTTTGCTGACATGGTGGAACGGCCAGACCGTCGGTACCCAGCTTTTTACCTGGCGCAAAGGTCAGCGGGTGGGCGAAGATGCCGGCGGCAACACCTTTTACCAGACCAAGGATGGCAAGCGCCGCTGGGTGATTTTCAACGGCGAATCCGAAGCCTCCCGCGTTAGCCCGGATTGGCACGGCTGGCTGCATTTTACCTGGGACGAGCCGCCGACAAAGCTGGCGCTGGTCCATAAGCCTTGGGAAATGCCGCACAAGGAAAACCTGACAGGCACTGCAATGGCCTATGCGCCAGCAGGATCCATTCGCCACACCGCGCCTGCCGCGCGGCGCGACTATGAGGCTTGGAGCCCGGAATAAACGATGTCTGAGAATATCACGGAAGTTTTGACGGGTGCCGGGGTGCTGGCTGTAGCACTTGGGTTTCTTGCCTATGCAGGCAACGGGGCGGGGCTGACCGGCGCGTCCGACAGCTATCAGCTAAACGCGAGTTTCCGTTCGGTGGAAGGCATCACCGTTGGCACCGATGTGCGCATGGCCGGTGTCAAGATCGGTACGGTGACAGAGCTGGCGCTGAACCCCACAACATTTTTCGCGGATGCCAAGGTGACCGTAAAAAACGGTGTCGTTGTGCCGTCTGACAGTACCGCCGTTATCGCCTCAGAGGGGCTGTTGGGCGGTGCTTTTGTCGAAATTCTGCCCGGCGGCAGCCCCGACGATCTTCCAGCAGATGCTGAGATAGAAGATACGCAGGGCTCGGTTTCCGTGATCGCGCTCTTGATGAAATTCGTCGGCGCGGCGAGCGGTGACAGCACAGATACGGCCGCGCCATGAAAGCCCTTTGGGCGACGGGGCTTGCCGCAGGCCTTTTGGCCAGCGCTTGCATGGCGCAAGAGGTGGAAAGCGCATCAGGAGCAATGCTGCGCGGTTTGGATAAAATCACCGGCACCACCACAGATATTGAACTGGAACGCGGCGCTTCGACCCGCTTTGGCAGGCTCGTTGTGACGCTGGCCGATTGTCGCTACCC
Organism: Albidovulum sp.; assembly: GCA_049646285.1. GTDB lineage: Bacteria > Pseudomonadota > Alphaproteobacteria > Rhodobacterales > Rhodobacteraceae > Albidovulum. The sequence goes on from JBARVN010000059.1 coordinate 28,489, forward strand.
GGCAGGTGACCCTGCATCCAATGCCTTCGCGCAGTTGTCGATTGCCGATGCCGTGTCAGGGGATGTGGTGTTTGATGGCTGGATGATCGCCTCCAGCCCGGCACTAAGCGCAATGGATGATGCGCGTTATGACGTTTGGGTGCTGCGCTGCAAAAGCAGCTGAGGCGACGGTGTGTCCGGACGGGTGAAATCCGCGTGCCCCTCAAGCGCTTCTGCCAGGCGCGCCCGGTAGGCGGCGCGTGGAATTTCGACCGCGCCAAGTGACGCGAGATGTGGCGTCAGAAATTGTGTATCGAACAGTTGAAAGCCGCCTTGCCGAAGGCGGTCCACCAGATAGGCCAGAGCGATCTTTGACGCGTCCGTGCGGGTGGAAAACATGCTTTCGCCAAAAAATGCCCGCCCCAATGTCAGCCCAAACACGCCCCCCGTCAGGCGGGCGTCTTGCCAGACCTCAATCGCATGGGCGTGGCCCGATTTGTGCAACGCAGCATAAAGTTGGCAAAGGGTGGTGTTGATCCACGTTTCGGGGCGTGCGGCGCATGCGCTCACGACGTCGGAAAAATGCGTATTTGTTCGGATAGTATAATTATTAAGCCGGATCGACCGTTTCAGCGATTTAGAAATGTAGAAATTATCTAAGGGAAATATTCCCCGCAAGCGCGGGTCAACCCAATGCAGATCGGCATCTTCGCGGCTTTCAGCCATCGGAAATATGCCTTGGGCATAGGCCGACAGCATGATCTTGGGCGTCAGCATGGCCACCGCCTGCGGCCACGCCTTCCGGTCAGCTGAATGTCCGGGCCAACCACTTTTCCAGCCAATGGATAGAGTAGTTTCCGGTTTGGATATCCTCCTCCTCCAGCAGCGCGTGGAAGAGCGGGATGGTGGTGTCGATTCCGTCCACAATCAGCTCCGACAACGCGCGCTTCAGGCGTGCCAACGCCTCGGGCCGGTCGCGCCCATGCACGATCAGCTTGCCGATCAGGCTGTCGTAATAGGGCGGGATCGAATAGCCATCATATAGGGCCGAATCCATCCGCACGCCCAAGCCGCCCGGCGCGTGATACTGAGTGATCTTGCCGGGGCAGGGCGAGAAATTGGGTAGTTTCTCGGCATTGATCCGGACCTCGATCGCATGGCCGTTGACCACCAGATCCTCTTGGGTGAAGGACAAAGGATAGCCTTCGGCAACGCGGATCTGTTCGCGCACCAGATCAACGCCAAAGATCGCCTCGGTCACCGGATGTTCGACTTGCAAACGGGTGTTCATTTCAATGAAGTAGAACTCGCCATCCTCAAAAAGAAACTCAATCGTGCCAGCGCCGGAATAGCCGATAGCGGCCACGGCATCCGCACAGGTTTTGCCGATACGGGCGCGGGTTTCAGCGGTGATCTCCGGGCCCGGTGCCTCTTCGAACACTTTCTGGTGGCGGCGCTGCAACGAACAATCCCGCTCGCCCAGATGCACGGCCTTACCTTTGCCATCACCAAAGACTTGCACTTCGATATGGCGCGGCCGTTGCAGGTATTTCTCCATATAACATTCATCATTGCCAAAGGCGGCCTTGGCCTCGGATCGTGCGGTGCGGAAGGCGACTTCCAGTTCGCTTTCGTTTTGCGCAACTTTCATGCCGCGCCCGCCGCCGCCGGCCGTAGCCTTGATGATGACCGGATAACCGATTTCGGCGGCCACCTTCTTGGCATCCGCCACATCAGCAACGCCGCCGTCAGAACCGGGCACGCAAGGCACCCCCAGTTTCTTCATCGTGTCTTTGGCCGTGATCTTGTCACCCATAATGCGGATATGTTCCGCAGACGGGCCGATAAAGGTGATGCCGTGATCTTCCAGCGCCTGCACGAACGCGGCATTTTCAGACAAGAACCCATAACCGGGGTGAATGGCCTGAGCGCCAGAGATTTCGCATGCCGAGATAATCGCAGACACCGAGAGATAGCTTTGCGAGGACGGGTTGGGGCCGATACAGACGGATTCGTCTGCCATACGCACATGCATCGCATCGGTATCTGCCGTCGAGTGAACGGCAACCGAACGAATGCCCATCTCACGCGCGGCGCGAATGACACGAAGGGCAATTTCGCCCCGGTTGGCGATCAGGATTTTTTCGAACATTCCTTGCCTCATTCGATGATGAGAAGTGGCGCGCCGTATTCGACGGGGCTGCCATCCTCAACCAGAATGCGCTTTACCGTTCCCGATTTGGGTGCCGGAATGTGGTTCATGGTTTTCATCGCCTCGATGATCAGAACCGTCTGGCCTTCCTTGACCTGCGCGCCAATGGTGACGAAGGCGTCAGCGCCCGGTTCGGCCGCCAGATAAACAGTCCCGACCATCGGCGAGCTTACGGCGCCGGGATGATTGGCGGGGTCGCTTGCAGGCTGTGCTGCAGCTATGGCCGGTGCCGCGGGGGCTGCCGCTGCCGGCGCTGCGGCAATCGGGGCCGCAGGTGCCATTGCTTGGGCCGCGTATTTTGTCACACGAACATTCAAGCTGTCATTTTCGCCGTATTCGCGTTTTACGCTCAGCTCGGCCAGGCCGCTTTTGTTCAAAAGCTCGGCGAGGGCCTCAATGAAGGTTACGTCGCTTTCATGGGGTGTTTTTGTCATCGAAATCCTCGATCGGTCCTGTTCCGAGCCCGTCTCCAGATGCGGGCCTTGCCTATTTTGTTGCTTATACGCGTTCGAAGGGGCGGAGGAAAGCCGCGACTTTGTTCTGGCTCAGGTTCTGACGTCTAAAAATTTACCAGTTGATAAAAAAATGAATCGGTGGCAGTTTTGATCTCATGTTCAAGCGAGGGAGGTCGCGTTGACCAACAGTCAAACAACACCGGGCATCGTTTCCGGCCGTCTTAAGGCCGATGATTATGCACGCAACTTTTCAGATATTGCGCCACGGTTCGCCGTGCATGAGGCGCGGGTGGCGGCGGATCGCTGCTATTTTTGCCATGATGCGCCTTGCATGACGGCCTGCCCGACATCGATCGACATTCCGCTCTTCATTCGCCAGATCGCGACCGCAACGCCGGAAGCCGCAGCCAAAACCATCTTTTCGCAAAACATTCTTGGTGGCATGTGCGCCCGCGTTTGCCCGACCGAGCAGCTGTGCGAAGAGGTTTGCGTGCGTGAAGTGGCCGAAGGCAAGCCGGTTGAGATCGGACGGCTGCAGCGCTTTGCCACCGACACGTTGATGGAGGCAGGGGTGCATCCCTTCGCGCGCACAAAAGCGACGGGTAAGACCGTGGCGGTCATTGGCGCAGGCCCCGCAGGTCTGTCAGCCGCGCACCGTCTGGCGATGAAGGGGCATGACGTGGTTATCTATGATGCGCGGCCCAAGCCCGGTGGTCTGAACGAATACGGGATTGCCAGCTATAAAACCCCCAGTGATTTCGCCCAATCTGAGGTGGAGTGGCTGATGCAAATCGGTGGCATCCGCGTCGAGAGCGGGAAATCGCTTGGCGCAGGCCTGACGCTGGAAGCGCTGCAACAGCAGCATGACGCAGTGGTGTTGGCGGTTGGCCTGGCCGGAGTGAATGCGCTTCGGGCGGAGGGCGAAGCCTTGGGAAATGTCCTCAATGCCGTTGATTTTATTGCCGATCTTCGCCAACAACCGGATCGGGCCAAGCTGTCCATCGGCCGTGATGTTGTGGTCATCGGTGGTGGCATGACGGCCGTCGATGCGGCTGTGCAGTCGCGCCTTTTGGGGGCTGAGAACGTGTCTATCGTCTATAGGCGTGGGCAAGATCGAATGTCTGCATCGGTTGATGAGCAGGAACACGCGACGTCGGTCGGGGTGCGGATCATCCACAATGCGGCCCCTGTGCGCGTGATCGGGAACGGAGCGGCGCAAGAGGTGGAATTTGCCTATACGCAGGATGGCCCGGATGGGCTGACCCTGACGTCGGAAACCTTTCGTCTGAAGGCGGATCAGGTGATGAAGGCCATTGGCCAGACCCTGACAGCACCGCCCGATGGGCTAAAGATCGAAGGCGGAAAAATCGCCGTGGATACCTTGGGCCGCACGAGTATTGCGGGCATTTGGGCCGCGGGCGATTGCGCGTCTGGCGGAGAGGATCTGACCGTCACCGCCGTCGCAGAGGGCCGCGACGCGGCTGAGGATATTCATAAAAGCCTTATGGGCTGAGGGAGGCACCACATGGCCGATCTGACAAGCACCTTCATCGGGATCAAATCCCCCAACCCGTTCTGGCTGGCCTCGGCGCCGCCGACCGACAAGGAATATAACGTCCGGCGCGCCTATGAGGCGGGCTGGGGCGGGGTGGTCTGGAAGACCCTTGGCGCTGAAGGACCGCCGGTCGTCAACGTCAACGGCCCGCGCTACGGCGTTGTTTACGGCGCTGATCGCCGGGTTCTGGGCATCAACAATATCGAACTGATCACCGACCGCCCCTTGGAGGTAAACCTGCGCGAGATTAAATCGGTCAAGCGCGATTACCCGGACCGGGCGCTGATCATCAGCCTTATGGTGCCGTGCGATGAAGCAAGCTGGAAAGACATCCTGCACCGTATCGAAGATACCGGAGCGGACGGGGTCGAGCTGAACTTCGGCTGCCCGCATGGGATGGCCGAACGCGGCATGGGATCTGCCGTGGGGCAGGTGCCGGAATATATTGAAATGGTCACGCGCTGGGTCAAGCAATATAGCCGCATGCCGTGCATCGTGAAGCTGACGCCGAACATCACCGATGTCAGGCAACCGGCCGAAGCCGCCAAACGTGGCGGCGCGGATGCGGTCAGCCTGATCAACACGATAAACTCGATTACATCGGTCGATCTCGACCTTTTCGCACCCGAACCCACGATTGATGGCAAAGGCACCCATGGCGGCTATTGCGGCCCGGCGGTCAAACCCATTGCACTGAACATGGTGGCCGAGATTGCGCGCACTGCGGAAACGCGTGGCATGCCAATTTCTGGCATAGGCGGTGTGACGACATGGCGCGACGCGGCTGAATTCATGGCGCTTGGGGCGGGCAATGTGCAGGTCTGCACAGCAGCCATGACGTACGGCTTCAAGATCGTGGAGGAAATGATCTCGGGTCTGTCGCAATATATGGACGAAAAGGGCATGACGTCGACGGCCGAGCTGGTCGGGCGCGCTGTGCCGAATGTGACCGACTGGCAGTTCTTGAACCTCAACTATGTCACCAAGGCCGAGATTGATCAGGATGCCTGTATCAAATGTGGCCGCTGCTTTGCAGCGTGCGAGGATACCAGCCATCAGGCGATTGCGATGTCCGAAGACCGGACCTTTACGGTAAAGGATGACGAATGTGTGGCGTGCAATCTTTGCGTTGATGTCTGCCCGGTGGAAAACTGTATCACCATGCGAGAACTGCCCAAAGGTGCCGTCGATCCGCGCACCGGCGCGACGGTTGGGGACTATGCGAACTGGACGACCCATCCGAACAATCCCGGTGCGCAGGCGGCCGAGTAAGCACGCTCACCCATTGGTGCTTTGACAGGTGCGGGGCGTCTATGCTCCCCTAGGCCCCGCACCCGTGCAGCAATGGGAGGGGCTGTTGCGATACGCTGTCATCATTGCGGCCCTTTGTGCCGCCACGCCGACCCTGTCGGCTGAGTGGGCGATGCGGGCGGGGGATGAGCCTTTCAGCCAATCTGCATTGGCCACATTCCTTACGACCGAAGAGATCCGGTTCTACGATGGCGGGCGGTCTGAATATGGGCCGGGTCAGGCCTATGCCTACGTCTATTCCAGCGAAGACCGCGCCGAAGGACACTATCGGATCGAGGCGGACGGGTCGGTCTGTGTTGATTTCGCCAACGGCTTTGCCCGCTGCGATCTATATGTACAAAACGGCACGCGGGTGCTTTTGATCGACGAAAAGGGCGATCGTTACCCGCTGCGTTGACCCGGATCGAGAAGTTTGCCGAACAGCTGTTCGAGAAAGCCCTCGGCTTCCGTGTAGGGGTCGTGGTCAGGCCCGAGGACGGCCCGAACCTGAACATCAAAATCCGCGTAATGCTGGGTCAGCGCCCAGATCGAGAAAATCAGGTGATGCGGTGGCAGATCAGCGATGCGGCCTTCGCGGGCCCAGCCAAGCAATATCGCAGCCTTTTCATCGACCAGTAATTTCAGCTCGCCCTCAAGCGCTGCCCGCATCCGCGGCGCGCCTTGCAATATCTCATTGGCAAAAAGCCTGCTTTCACGCGGATAGTCCCGGCTCAGTTGCAGCTTGCGGCGGACATAGGCCAGAATTTCCACCAAAGGCTCCCCTTTGGGATCGAGGGCGCGCAAGGGGTCCAGCCACGCATCCATCAATCGGTGCAAAAGCTCGGCATGGACGGCTTCTTTCGACGGAAAATAGTAAAGCAAATTCGGCTTGGACAGCCCCGCGACGTCGGCAATCTGATCTAGCGTGGCCCCGCGAAAACCAAATTGAGAAAAGACATCAAGCGCCGCATCCAGAATTGTCTGGCGGTTCTTTTGCTGAATTCGGGTCAGCGGGCGATCTTGATGATCTGTGTTCGCCACGACGTCACTCTCCGTTCCCGTGCTTACCCGTGCTAGCGTGATCGCTGCCCTGCGGTCAAACTGCAAATCGGTCTGCAGCCACCCTCAGGTGTAGACCCTTGCACAACACTTTGATCATAGTAAGGTTTCTCTGCCCAAAAACCTTCCATCGACGCAAGTGTAAGGAACTCCTGAATGTCCCGCCCTGCCTGCAAAGCCATCCAGTTGGTTGATGATCCGCGCACGCGCGTCACGCGTTTTGAATTCGAACCCGGCGCCGAAACCGGATGGCATCGGCATGGGTTTGACTACGTGATAACCGCGATCACAGATTGCGAGATGTTGCTTGAGGAGCCGGGGGGCACGTCAAGGCAGGTGTTGGTGCCCGCCGGCAGCGCCTATCGGCGACAGGAGGGAGTGGAGCATAACGTGGTGAACAATGGCACGTCGCCGATGAGCTTTGTTGAGATCGAGCTGAAATAGCCGGAAAAGAAGGCGGCATAATTTCTGCGGCACGTATTGGGCGCAGTTCTCTTGCAAGGACAGTTGTCTGCCCCGATGGTTTGTGGCCGACGCGGGCCAAGCCGGTCCGGTTCAGGCCGGAACTTTCTGAACCATTTCAGATAATTGACACGGGGCGCTGTGTATTTCGTGTTCGTTTGTAGCAGACAAATCAGGCCGGGTGGCCCGATACATCCAATAGGCGCGCGCACCGGTTTGAAAGTCACGGTATATCCAGGAATCAACCGTACCAGCCCACATTTGGGCCATGCGTCTGGTGCCCCAGGGAAAGCGTCTGCCAATCTCACGAATACGCCTTGCGCTGTCGCGGTCCAGCCCGCGGACGATGTTTTGGGTGATATCAACCCCGTCAATCGCCAGAAAACCTGTGGTGGTCAGATCCACCCGGATCCCGGCATCAGAGGCGATTGGATCGATCTGCGGTGGCGTGAAGTCGGTATAAAGAAAGTGCCCGCCGGGACGTAAGACGCGAAACACTTCGCGCAAGAAAGCCGGGCGGTCCGGATAGCAATGTGAGCTTTCGACATTCAGCACAACATCAAAGCTGCTATCTGCGAAGGGCAGGGCCATCGCATTGCCCTCGCGAAACTCCAGCCCCGGAATATGGGAATAGGTATTTTCGCAAAACTTTATTGCGGAATGGGCGAAATCGCACCCTACGGTACGTTTCGGCCGAAGGTAGCGGTGAACATAAGACGCGCCCCCCCCGCGTCCGGATCCCACATCCAACACCTGCGCGCCGCTCAGGTCAACCTGACTGGCAACGGCATGATAGAGTTGGGAACAGTAATGTTCCGCCTTGTCTTCGGGTCGAAGCGATACCGGCGGTGCCAAATCATCTGCGGCAAAACCATAATTCATGAATCGCAAGTCAGAGGCGTTCCGAAAATGCCAGCCGATCAGTTCATAAAGCAGTTTGGCGCGCGAACCGTGAAATACTTGCCTGTCCCGCAGGCGCAGGTTTGTGAAAGGCATATTGGTTAACTGTCCCATTGTTCTTATATGTATAACAATTGGGCGGGATTACCGTCAGGTCAACGTCAAATTGTGCGTGTTGTGTGCCTCACGGCTGGAAAAAGACATTAATCTGTTTCCATTCAGCATCAAATGCCGCAGCGGCTGCCATCTTGTAAGATGCTACGCCTGTGCGGGCCCAGCGACTAGATTGCGCCAATTCCCCGTAAGATAATGGTTTTGACGCTGTCCTTTGCTGCCTTCCACTGCTTGTCAGACAAAGGTTTGCCGCCATTCAGCGTCTCAATCTGATGGCCGAAATCAGCGTAGTGCTGGGTTGTAGCCCAAAGCATGTAAAGCAGATGGCGCGGATCGACCGGGGCCATCTTGCCCTCATCGATCCAGCGCTGGATCAGCCCGGCGCGGTCTGCGGTCCAGTCCCTAAGTGTCGTTTCCAGATAATCCTGAATAACCGGCGCGCCGTGCATGACTTCACTGGCCCAGACCTTTGATCCGTCCGGATGGCGGCGCGAGATTTCCATCTTGGCGTCGATATAAGCGCCAATCCCCTCAACCGGGCCGGGGGCATTGTCAAAGCTGTCCGCCGCATGCAGCCAGACCTCAAAAATCTGTTGCACCACCTTGCGATAAAGCTCTTCCTTGGTGGCGAAATAGTAGTGCAGATTGGCCTTGGGCAGCCCCGCCATATCGGCGATCAACTGCATCGTCGCCCCGCCAAATCCGGCTTCGGCAAAGACCTTTTCGGCGGCGATCAAAATGCGCGCCTCATTCTCTTGCCGGATGGCATTGCGTTTGGACAGAGGCTGGGTTTCAGTCATACTACTAGAAATATTTCTTGACCGATTGGTCAGGTTGTGTTGGTCTTAAACCTGACCATACGGTCAGAAAGAGAGTCGCTGCAAGGGCTGATCGCCTTCAAGCACCGACCAGGGAGAATGAAGATGTCCGCACCCGGTGAAAACCTGAAGATCGATGGCGCGCGCCTTTGGGACAGCCTGATGGAGATGGCCAAGATCGGCCCCGGTGTGGCCGGCGGCAATAACCGCCAGACGCTGACCGATGATGACGCCACGGGCCGCGCGCTTTTTCAGTCATGGTGCGAAGCGGCGGGCATGACCATGGGCGTCGACAGCATGGGCACGATGTTCGCGACGCGGGCAGGTGAGGATCCGCAGGCGCTGCCGGTCTATATGGGCAGCCACCTTGATACCCAGCCTACGGGCGGCAAATATGATGGGGTTCTGGGCGTGCTGGCCGGGCTGGAATGTATCCGCACCATGAATGACCTTGGCGTCAAAACCAAACATCCTATCGTTGTCACCAACTGGACCAATGAGGAAGGCACCCGCTACGCCCCCGCCATGCTCGCCTCCGGCGTTTTCGCCGGTGTGCTTGAGGAGGACTGGGCCAAGGACCGCGTCGATGCCGAGGGCCTGCGCTTTGGTGATGAGCTGAAGCGCATCGGCTGGGAAGGTAATGAACCGGTCGGCGCCCGCAAGATGCACGCGATGTTTGAGCTGCATATCGAACAGGGCCCGATCCTTGAGGCTGAGGGGTGCAAGATTGGTGTCGTCACCCACGGGCAGGGGCTTTGGTGGCTTGAAGTCACGCTGACCGGCCGCGATGCCCATACCGGCTCTACGCCGATGAATATGCGCGTCAATGCGGGCCTTGGCATGGCGCGGATCACCGAACTGGTCCACACCATCGCGATGGAAAACCAGCCCGCCGCAGTGGGCGCCATCGGCCAGTGCAACGTCTACCCCAACAGCCGCAACGTCATCCCCGGCAAATGCGTCTTCACCGTCGATTTCCGCTCACCCGATCAGGCCAAGCTTGACGGCATGCGGGCAAGGTTGGAGGCCGAAGCCCCCGCCATTGCCGCAAAGCTGGGGCTGGGGATCGAGATCGAACCCGTTGGCCATTTTGATCCCGTCACCTTCGATCCGACCTGTGTCGGTGCGGTGCGCGCGGCGGCGGAACGGCTGGGCTACAGCCACATGGACCTGATTTCCGGCGCCGGTCACGACGCCTGCTGGATCAACAAGGTCGCCCCCACCGCGATGATCATGTGCCCCTGCGTGGAGGGGCTGTCGCACAATGAGGCCGAGGAGATCAGCCCCGAATGGGCGGCGGCGGGGACGGATGTGCTCTTGCACGCGGTCCTGGAGACGGCGGAGGTGGTGGGGTGAGCGCAATTGACTTGTCGGCTTCCGTCCAGATCACTCTGAGTGCCGCTGAAGTGGTTTTATTGTCGGCGTGTCTCGACGACCTGATCACGGATGCTGCTACGTCCGGAAACGTTGCCGAGTCAGAGGCGCAGGCATTGTGGAACTTCGAAGCTGCGCTGGAGAAAGCCAACCCCCATATACTGGCGGCCAATTGGAATGACATCCTTGCGTCGGCCAAGAACGCGATTTCAGGGAGAAAGCCATGACCACAGTCATCAAGAACGGCACCATCGTCACCGCCGATCTGACCTACAAGGCGGATGTGTTGATCGAGGGCGGCAGGATCGCCCAGATCGGCGAGGGCCTCAAGGGCGACACCGTGCTCGACGCCACCGGTTGCTATGTCATGCCCGGAGGGATTGATCCGCATACGCATCTCGAGATGCCTTTCATGGGCACCTATTCGACCGACGATTTCGAATCCGGCACGCGGGCGGCCTTGGCGGGCGGCACGACCATGGTCGTCGATTTCGTGCTGCCGGGGCAGGGTCAGGGGCTGATTGATGCCAAGCAGATGTGGCACAACAAGTCGGGCCGCGCCAATTGCGACTATTCCTACCACATGGCGGTGACATGGTGGGGCGAGAAGGTCTTTGACGATATGAAGACCGTGATCGAAAAGGAAGGGATCACCACCTTCAAGCATTTCATGGCCTATAAGGGTGCCCTTATGGTCAATGACGATGAGATGTATGCCTCGTTCAAGCGGCTGGGCGAGCTTGGCGGCATCGCCCTTGTCCATGCCGA
>JBARVN010000060.1:0-19429 GCA_049646285.1 Albidovulum sp.
GGCAAGGGCGGCGGCAAAGGCGACGGCTCTGGCAAAGGTGGCGGCAAAGGCGACGGCTCTGGCAAAGGCGGCGGCAAAGGCGACGGCTCTGGCAAGGGCGGCGGCAAAGGCGACGGCTCTGGCAAAGGTGGCGGCAAAGGCGACGGCTCTGGCAAAGGCGGCGGTAAAGGCGACGGCTCTGGCAAAGGCGGCGGCAAAGGCGGCGAGAAAGAGTCTGACCACGAGAAAGAATCTGACCGCGAGAAAGAATCTGACGGCGAGAAAGAATCTGGTGGTGAGAAAGAATCTGGCCAGGGCTACTGATCAGACGGGCGCTTCTCTGGCATTGCTGCCGGATGGGCGCACCCGCACGACATTCTGGAAAACAAAAAGGGGCGCACCTTCGTGCGCCCCTTTTTTAATACCACGCTGACGGCTTGTGGTTTTAACTCGCTGACATGTGTTGGCCCTTCGCCCACATACACATGGGCGAAGGGCCAGTATTTATGCGCGAGCCGCCTTAGTGTGCCGTCGCCCCGGAGTTTTCACCCTTTTCGGCCATTGCCGCTTTTGCGGCCGCCTCTTCGGCTTCGGCATCCCAGTGGATTGGGACCGGATCGCGCACCAGCGCCAGTTTCAACACGTCACGGACATGGGCAACCGGAATGATCGTCAGACCGGACTTCACATTGTCCGGGATCTCCGGCAGATCTTTGGCATTTTCTTCCGGGATCAGCACCGTTTTTATGCCGCCGCGCAGGGCTGCCAACAGTTTTTCCTTCAACCCGCCTATGCCCAACACATTGCCGCGCAAGGTGACCTCACCCGTCATGGCAATGTCTTTCTTGACGGGAATGCCCGTCAGCACCGACACAATAGACGTCACCATACCGACACCCGCCGAAGGACCATCCTTTGGCGTGGCCCCTTCAGGCACGTGGACGTGAATATCCACCTTTTCAAACCGCGGTGGCTTAACCCCGATTTCAGGGCTGATGGAGCGTACGTAAGATGAGGCGGCCTCGATGGATTCCTTCATCACATCGCCAAGCTTGCCCGTCGTCTTCATCCGGCCCTTTCCGGGCAGTTGCAGCGCTTCGATCGACAAAAGATCACCGCCGACCGATGTCCAGGCCAGCCCCGTGACTACGCCAATCTGATCTTCTTTTTCGGCCAGACCGTAGCGGAACCGTTTGACGCCCAGAAATTCTTCCAGGTTGTCGGCGGTAATCGCCACGGTTTCCGCATCTTTGCGCACGATCTTGGTCAAGGCCTTACGGGCCAGTTTCGAGATTTCACGCTCAAGGTTTCGCACACCGGCTTCGCGAGTATACCTGCGGATCATCTGTTGCAGCGCATCATCCGATAGTGAAAACTCAGTGCCCTTCAGCGCGTGGTTCTTGATCTGCTTTGGGATCAAATGCTGTTTGGCAATCTCGTGCTTTTCGTCCTCGGTGTAGCCCGCAAGCGTGATAATCTCCATCCGGTCCAAAAGCGGGCCCGGCATGTTGTAGGAGTTTGCGGTGGTCAGGAACATCACGTTTGAGAGGTCATATTCAACCTCAAGGTAGTGATCCATGAACGTGTTGTTTTGTTCCGGATCCAACACTTCCAGCATCGCAGAGGCCGGATCACCACGAAAATCCTGTCCCATTTTGTCGATTTCATCGAGCAAAATCAGCGGATTGGTGGTTTTAGCTTTTTTCAGCGCCTGAATAATCTTACCCGGCATAGAGCCGATATACGTGCGCCGATGACCCCGAATTTCCGATTCGTCCCGGACACCGCCAAGACTGATGCGGATGAATTCGCGCCCCGTGGCTTTGGCCACGGATTTCCCAAGCGAGGTTTTACCCACACCCGGAGGACCAACAAGGCACAGGATCGGGCCCTTCATCTTCTGGCTGCGCTGCTGCACGGCCAGATATTCGACGATCCGCTCCTTGACCTTTTCCAACCCGTAATGGTCGTTATCAAGCACGACCTGCGCAGCCCGCAGATCCTTTTTGACGCGGCTTTTCAGACCCCATGGCAGGGCCAGAAGCCAGTCAAGATAGTTGCGCACCACCGTGGCTTCAGCAGACATTGGCGACATGGATTTCAGCTTTTTCAGCTCAGCCTCGGCCTTGTCGCGCGCTTCTTTGGAGAATTTGGTTTTGGCGATCTTTTCGGCAAGCTCATTCAGCTCATTCTGGCCTTCTTCGCCGTCACCCAATTCCTTCTGAATGGCCTTCATCTGCTCATTCAGATAATATTCGCGCTGGGTCCGTTCCATCTGCGTCTTGACGCGGGACTTGATCTTTTTCTCGACCTGCATGACGGACATTTCGCCCTGCATCAGGCCGTAAACTTTTTCCAGCCGCTCGGCGACATCCAGCGTCTCCAGAAGCTCCTGCTTCTGGCCCACTTCGATGCCAAGATGGCCCGAAACAAGGTCGGCCAGCTTTGCAGGCTCACGGCTTTCAGCAACCGCAGTCAGCGCTTCTTCGGGGACGTTCTTCTTGACCTTCGCGTAGCGCTCAAACTCATCCGCGACGGAACGCAGCAAGGCTTCGACCGTCGCCTCATCGCCTGGCATTTCCGTCAAAGATTCTGCGCCGGCTTCGAAATAGGCATCATTTTCAATGAATTCGGTGATGCGCACGCGCGATTTGCCTTCGACCAGCACTTTTACGGTGCCGTCGGGCAGTTTCAAAAGCTGCAGCACATTGGCCAGAACCCCGGCTTTATAAATGCCATCGGTCTTCGGATCATCCACCGTCGGGTCGATTTGCGAAGACAGCAGGATCTGCTTGTCTTCGCGCATGACTTCTTCAAGCGCGCGCACTGATTTTTCGCGCCCGACGAAGAGCGGCACAATCATATGTGGAAACACCACGATATCGCGCAGCGGCAAGACCGGGTAGCTGAGAGCAAGTAATTCTTTCATACGCATTTCCTATGTCGGCTAAAGGACACTGGCCCCATTCCTCGGCAGCACCCGGTCCCTTCCATTGCACTGTGCTATCTATGCAGACGGACGGCAGTCTTCAACCGGGCACTTGGCCCGGTCTGGATCACAATGCCGCTCCTTTGGCTCAAGGACAAGGACAGAACGCGGCAATTTGAAGACGTCTACCGCTCTTTGAGGCGGGGTTGATCGTCAGTCTGCAGATTAAAATTAATGTGCCATAGCGGGCTCCAAAGCTGATTTCACGGGCGCGGCGGCCTTTTTGACAGTGGGCATCGACAGCACGGCATAGCGACGCCCGTCTCCGGGATTTGAATATGGCTCGCCGATGCGATCCGCTTGCCACCCAAGCTGGCGAAGGGCACGCATCAGCGACACGGGTGACAATGACATCAGCTCATGCGCTCCGTGCCTGCTCGCGACATCAGCAAGGCCTTCAACGATCAGGGACAAGCATCTGGATCTGTCGGCCTGACAATTCACATCCCCGGACATGACAAGACGCGTGCATTCCCAGACCCCGGGGGTGTCGACTTCTTGATCCAGTATGCGCTGTGGAATATCCACCAGTTTACCAGCAACGGCATCGCGCAGCATATAGGTGTGTTCACCCCAATGGGATGTCGTGGGCATTGCGCGGGCACCGCCGATGACTTTCCCGTCCCGCAACACCAGTGAATAATGCGCAAGCGGATTGTCGTACTGATCCATTTCGACCAGATCGTTATGCGGAATATCCCAGCCCAGCGTGTCGACAAAGAAATGCTTTCTGAGCTTCAGAAACTCGTAGAAAGCAGAGCCGTAACGGTGAAGATCGGACAGATCGAATGTGATGTTTTCCATGGTTAGCCCCTCCTAATAGGCAGGGGAAGTAGAGCACCATGAAACGTGATTAATAAATCCTTATTGGAGAGTTTGATTTTAAAATTCATCTTTTAGGTGAATTTCTTGTGCCCAAAACCTGATCTGAAGGGGTCGAAAGAAACCAGATGGTAGCTTCAGATCAAACCAAAGCCGGAGGCCACAGAAACGGCCTGGCTTGAGGTCTTCGCACCCAGCTTGTTTTTGGCGTTCTTAAGGCGCTGCTTGATTGCGCCTTCGGACACGCCGAGATCGCTCGCGATCTGCTTCAACAAATGCCCGGATTTAACCATCGAAAGCGCTTCCAGTTCGGCCCGCGTCAGATTTGTCGGCGGCGCAGTCGCCTCATGCATACGAAGCAGCCTTTTTTTCAAAATAAGGATTTCAGCATCTTCAAACTCCCGATCCGGGCGCGCGAAAGATCCAAAGCTGCGCTGACCGGTCGTGCCGGTTGGGGCGCATGAAATTGCAACGCCATACCTTAGGCCAAAGCTGCTGGCCTGCCGCAAGATTTCCCGGGGGTCGACCAGAGCAATGTCGCTCCAGCGAATCGCGCCTGCGTTCTCATAGAGCCAGCGCATAACCGGATCGTAGAGCATATACCCGTTTTGCGTGTAGCGCTCGACCCACGGTTCGGGCAGCGCGTTATGCTCGCTCAATGGGTATGCATAACCAACATGTAGTGCGATATAGTACCCTGCGGACGCCAGATTTGTGAACTCGTCTCCGCCCTTTCCCCCGTCCATTTGCCGGTCACCCTGTACCAAAGCTCAGCTTGCCCTTTGCACGACACCGCGCATATGTGCCACCATAGCTGTGATACGGCATGGAACGGGTGTTGAAAACAGATGATCCAGAACCGGAAATGATATGGACAACCAGAAGCAGATAAGTGCACTGCTCGCGCGACTACACGGGGCCAACCCGTCTGGTTTCGCGATTGCCTTGCATATTCGCTTCACATCGCCTCAGTATCTGTTTCAATCCTACACGAAAGAGTGGATCGATCTTTATTCGCGCAAGGGCCTCGTCTTGCATGACCCTACGGTGCATTGGGGCTTCGCCAATACCGGCGCGATCCGCTGGAGCGATCTTTTGCCGCAAGATGAGCACGGCGTTATGGCATTGGCGGCCGAGCATGGGAATAAATTCGGCGTCTGTGCGTCGCTGTTTCAGGACGGCTCTCGTTCAATTGCAAGCTTTACCCGCTCTGACCGGGAACTGACGGATGACGAAATGCTTGGCTGTCAGGCAGATCTGCAAAATCTGCACCGCCTGACGCAGGGTGTGGAAACCTTTTCACCCGATGTGCACGCCATGCTTAAACAGCTTTCGATCTACCTTACGCATGGGTGAATGGCGCATTGGCTCAAAGGCAATCAATATCGCCTTCTGCACGCACAGCGTGAAAGTCCCGCACGAAGTCTGGCAACGCACCCACGGCGATTGCACCTCGCAAACCTTGCATAAGCTCTTGAAAGTAATGAAGGTTATGCCACGTCAACAGCATGCCCGAGATCATCTCGCCCGCACGGCAAACGTGATGCAGATAGGCGCGTGAATAGCTGCGGCAGGCTGGGCAGGTGCAGGCCTCATCCAGCGGGCGGGGGTCGTCTTTATGGCGTGCATTGCGGATGTTGACCTGACCGCGGCGGGTCCAGGCCTGTCCGGTCCGGCCCGAGCGCGACGGTAGCACGCAATCCATCATATCAATGCCACGCTCAACGGCGCCCACGATATCGTCGGGCTTGCCCACCCCCATCAGATAGCGGGGCTTGTCTGCGGGCAAAAGGCCGGGTGCATAGTCCAAAACGCCCAGCATCGCCTCCTGCCCTTCGCCTACGGCAAGACCGCCCACGGCGTATCCGTCAAATCCGATGGCCTTCAGCGCCTCTGCACTTTCGGCGCGCAGCTCGGGCGTTACCCCACCTTGCATGATGCCAAACAGCGCATGGCCGGGACGGTCGCCGAATGCGTCGCGCGACCGCTGCGCCCAGCGCATCGACAGGTGCATGCTGGCCGCGACCTCTGCGTCACTGGCAGGCAGCGCCGGACATTCATCGAAACACATCACAATGTCAGACCCCAAAAGCCGCTGGATTTCCATCGAGCGTTCCGGGCTGAGCATATGTTTCGAGCCGTCGATATGGGACGAGAATTGCACCCCCTCCTCACTCATCTTGCGCAAGGAAGCGAGGCTCATCACCTGAAAACCGCCGCTGTCGGTCAGGATCGGCCGGTCCCAGTTCATGAACCGGTGCAATCCACCCAAGGCTGCAATTCGTTCCGCAGTGGGGCGCAGCATCAGATGATAGGTATTGCCAAGCAAGATGTCGGCGCCCGTCGCGCGTACGCTTTCGGGCAGCATTGCCTTGACGGTGGCGGCAGTGCCCACAGGCATGAAGGCAGGCGTCCGGATCTCGCCTCTTGGGGTCGAGATAATGCCGGTGCGGGCTGCGCCGTCGGTTGCGTGAAGGGCAAATGAAAATCGTTCTGTCATGGCGGCTGACATAGCGAAGGCGCACGAAGTTGGGAAGGGCGTGTGACAGCCGCGCTTCCCGGCATCTTCGGGCATGGGGCCCTTGGACCTCTGGACCTCTGCTCTTAATTCCCTATATATTCACTCAGGAACCAAGGAAGCCCCGCATGACCGCCGAATCCAAAGACCCGATCGAGGGCACGCCGCTGATCAAGCCTTCGACCACTGACCACCCGCTTTATGAGCAGGTCGTTGAGGCTTGTCGCAGCATTTATGACCCGGAAATTCCGGTCAATATCTATGACCTTGGCCTGATCTATACGATTGATATCTCATCTGAAAATGCGGTTGATATTACAATGACCCTGACCGCACCGGGCTGCCCTGTCGCGGGCGAGATGCCCGGATGGGTTGCCGATGCGGTTGAGCCATTGGCTGGGGTCAAACAGGTGGATGTGCAGATGACCTTTGAGCCGCAATGGGGCATGGAGATGATGTCAGACGAAGCGCGGCTTGAGTTGGGGTTCATGTAATTTACGCACAAATCAAGCCTTTTGACTTGATAAATATAAAATCAAGCCATATAACTTGATAATGATGAAATCAAGTGTCCCACCCGACATGCGCCGGACCGCCGCCATCCTGACCGGTGACCTGATCGGTTCAACCAAACTTGATCCGGCACTGACAGATCGTGCAATGGCCGTCCTTGAAGGTGCCGCAGCAAGCTTGCCAGACTGGCCACAAACCACCAACCCGCAGTTCACACGGTTTCGCGGAGACGGGTGGCAAGCCCTTGTTTATCCTACAAAGTACGCGCTGAGAGCCATCCTTTTTCTAAAGGCCAGCCTTGCAGCAGCCGATACCGGCCTGAGCACACGCGTGGCCATCGGGCTTGGACAGATATCTGATACCGGCTCGGGCGGGCTTGGCGGCGCGCATGGATCCGCTTTTAAGGCATCAGGCCGCGCGCTAGACGCGATGAAGCGCGGCGAAGATATGGTGATCGACGGCGCTGGGGCAAGCGGGCTGCACAAAGCCATCGTCGCCCTGGTGGCGGCCAAGGCAAGACGGTGGTCGCGCGAGCAGGCCGAAGCGATGTGCCACGCCCTGCCCCCTGCCGCACCGACTCTGGCAACCATCGCCACCCAAATCGGCATCTCCCAGCAAGCTGTCAGTTACCGATTGAAAGCCGCAGGGCATAATGAGATCGACGAAGCCCTCAAAGCGTGGGAAAACGATGCAGACACGTCATCGGGAGCAGCCTTATGATCCAAACCTTCGCTGCGCTTCTGTTTGCCCATACGCTTGCCGATTTTGTGTTGCAAACCAACTGGATCGCCCAAAATAAACACCGCCTGCCAGTGCTTGGACTGCATGGGTTGATCGTACTGGCCACCGCACAGGTCGCCATTGGGCGCTTTGATGCATGGGAACTGTTGGCACTCGCCGCCGTTCATGTCGTGATCGACGCCGCCAAGACACGGCTGATGCCAGAAGGATTTCCGGGATTTCTAGCCGATCAGGCAGCGCATCTGACCAGCCTTGCTGTGCTGGCGGCCTATGCACCAGGGCTATTTGCGACCGGGCTTTGGGCCGAATGCTCTTTCTTGCCCGGAATGATGGCGCTGACCGCAGGGGCGGTCCTGACGATCCGCGCCGGCGGTTTTGCCGTGGGCGCACTGATGCAAGGCTACCAACATGCAAGCCTGCCCGACGGCCTGCCCAATGGCGGTCGCGTGATCGGGCAACTGGAACGGGCCGTGATCTTTTTGCTGGTTCTCGTCGGTCAACCCGCCGGGATCGGCTTTTTGATCGCGGCCAAGTCGATTTTGCGGTTTGATACCGCGTCTCAAAATCAGCATGCCAGCGAATATGTGATCATCGGCACGCTGGCCTCGTTCGGCTGGGCACTGGCCGGGGCCTATGCGACCCTCTGGCTCGCGGCCCGGGTGGCGATGTAGCGGGCCCTGTCCCGGTCAGAAACTACCATCGACCAGCACAGCACCGGTCAACGCCTGCGCGTTTTGATCGCTGAGCGTAGAGCCATCGGCCAGAACATCGCCCAAAGGCCCCAGCGTTATCGCAGGCGCTGAAACGGGCCGGGCGGGGATTGCCGGAACCGGCTCCGAACAGCTGTCCAGTTCCCAGGCCGTGCCGTTTCGTGTGAAAGTGGCCGCCGGGGTCAGGAATTCGCCCAGCGTGTTGCTGCCGATTATCACCGAAATATCGTAAACCGTGCCATCGGGGGCGACGGCGAAGGCCTCGGGTTCATGATAAAGCGTGACCGCGAATTCGGTGGCCGACAGCCAGCCCACGAAGGTCGCGCCCTGAATGATGCCTGAGCCAGGCTGATAGCGGGCGATGCTGCCCGTCGGCACCGACCCTTCGGATATCAGAAGATCGACGGCATCCTGAACCTGCGGCGCATCGACGGGAGCGCAAGCGCTGCGCATCGCCCCCCCGATCACGTCGTCAGAGCCGGAATATTCGAGCACCAGATCACGGTCATAAATAAAAACCCAATCGTCGAACCCGCCGAAAAAAACCTCGCGGACCTCAGCGGCAAGGCGGGTGCCGGTTCCGTCCCAGACAATCGTTCGTGCTTCGGAATAAAGGCCCGGAAAGGGCCTGATGCTTTGAAAGACATAGGCCTCGCCGGGGGCCGAGACCGTGGCCACGGAAATCTCGGGTGTGACATCGCCCGGTGCGCCACCATCGGGAAGGACCGGCACGACATAGGCGAAGTGCGGTTGCGCCTTGAGCCGTGCAAAACCGTCCAGAAGTGCCTCCCACAGATCGCAGCCAGAGAGCAGGAAAAGAACGGACGCGCAGACAATCGGATTTTTCATAAATCACCTGTGAAACGGAAAAATTGTCCCGGAACGTTGACATACTACCCCGCTATCGCGCCAGTCCGGGAACTATGCCTTGAGATTGCCGCTGTGAACACCTAGATTCATCGGGAATACTTCGGAGACACAGATGTTCGGCATTCCCGGCAAATCCCCTGTCAACCTGACCCCTCGTGCGGTGGCGCAGATTGCCCGCCTTATGGCACGTGACGGCGCTTACGGGCTTAAGCTCGGCGTCAAGAAGGGCGGCTGTGCGGGCATGGAATACACGATGGAAGTCGCCGCCGAGGCGGGCCCCATGGATGAGGTCGTCGAACAAGACGGCGCAAGGGTGATGATCGCACCGATGGCGCAGATGTTCCTTTTTGGCACCGAGATTGACTATGAAACCTCGCTTCTGGAAGCCGGCTTCAAGTTCAACAATCCCAATGTATCCGAAGCATGCGGTTGCGGGGAATCAATCAAGTTCAAGGACATGCCCGAAGCCGACCAACCGGGCGCATGAGCGTTTCCGACGCCGATATCGCCTTCGCGCTGGAACTTTTTGAGGGGCTCGGGCCGCTGAGCACCCGCAAGATGATGGGCGGGCTTTGCCTTTACCGTGACGGTACGATCTTTGCGATTCTGAACAGCGACGGGTCGATCTGGCTGAAGGGTGCGGGCGCCTTTGCCGCGCGGATCGCAAGCGAGCGCTGGCAACGCTGGACCTACACCCGTGACAGCGGCAAAGTCACAGCCATGCCCTATTGGCGCCTGCCAGATGCCGCCCTCGACGATCCGGAACTGGCCTGCGAACTGGCGCGCACCGCGATCACAGAGCTGTAGGCCGCTCAACCCGCCGGAACCGCCTGCCTGTCTTGCAGGTGCAGATAGGTCTCGTCATAACGTTTTTGCAGATGATCAACCGCACGGATCACCTGACCCGAGCCGATAGGCGCGACGTTCGCGTCATAGTTGGGGTTGAAAAACAGCGGCACCGATATCCGCTCGGCCATCGTGCCTATTACGCGGTGCGGCGTCGCCCTGACCCGACCAGCCGTCCACATCTCGAACATTTCACCGAAATTGACGACAAATTCGCCCGGCGCCGCACTGACCGGGATCCAGCCGCCACCGCGCTTGCGCACCTCCAGCCCCGGCGAGCCGTCGGTGGCCAGCAATGTCAGACAGCCGTAGTCCGTATGCGTTGCAATGCCAAAATCCTTGGCTGAGGCATTGGCCGGGCGTTCAGGATAGAAATTCCCGCGTAAAAGCGCCATCGGCCGGGTGAATTTGTCGGTCAGATATCCTGCATCCTCGCCAATTGCCGCCGCGATCGCGTTCAGAAGGTCAAGCGAAAAGACGCATGCATCCCGGTAATAGGCCTGCAATGTCATGGCGAACCATGCCGGTTCAGACGGCCAGAGGTTTGGCGCATAGCAGCGCAGCCCCAGTGCCGCCAACGGGTCGGTCCGCGCCAGCTCCAACCCACAATCAAAGACCTGTTTGTAATCCGGGTTCGCGTTCGGATCGACCTGCTCAGAACCCGGTGCACCCCAGCCCCGGTTTGAGCCGGTCAGCGCCATGTCATACCGTGCCTTCTCGGCGGCACTGAGGGCAAAAAACGCGCGGTAGCTTTCGATAAGTGCTGCAACGCGGGCCGCCGGAATCGGCGTGTTGTACACCGTCAGAAAGCCCGGATCACGCGCCCCTTCTTTGACTGCTGCCATGGCGCCTGCGTCACGCGCAAACAAAGCCTGCGCATCAATTCTCGGGATCATCAACCGCTCCTCAATCAGAAGTTGCAGACATGCCTTGACGTCAGGTCAATTGCAAGCCCTTCCCGCGCGCTGCGCCACTTGGTAGACGTTGTGACGTACAGTGAGGGAGATATCGTCGATGCGCCGCAAACTTGCCGCCGGAAACTGGAAGATGAACGGGCTGAAAGCGGGCCTGTCTGAGATCCGCGCCCTTGAGGCGGCACATCCTACACCCGGTTGTGAGGTGTTGATCTGTCCGCCTGCAACGCTGCTTGCCCCTATGTCCGATGCGGTCGGCGAAATGATGCTTCTGGGCGGGCAGGATTGTCATGATCAAACATCCGGTGCCCATACCGGGGACATCTCAGCCGCCATGCTGGCGGATGCGGGGGCCAGCCATGTGATCGTGGGTCATTCCGAACGCCGTGCCGATCACGGCGAAAGCGATGCTGATGTTCTGGCAAAGGCGCGCGCGGCCCATACCGCTGGGCTGATCGCCGTGATCTGTGTGGGTGAGACCGAGGCCCAGCGCGACGCCGGCACGACCCTCGACATCATCAAAGGCCAGCTTGCAGGCTCCCTGCCCGCGACCGTCAATGCGTCTAACACCGTCATCGCCTATGAACCGGTTTGGGCAATCGGGACCGGGCGCACGCCAACCCTTGCTCAGATCGCCGAAGTGCACGACGCCCTGCGCGCCGCACTGATTGCCCGGTTCGGGACCGATGGTGATCGGTTCCGGCTGCTTTATGGCGGCTCGGTCAAGCCGTCCAATGCAGACGAGATTTTTGCCACACCCAACGTCGACGGCGCCTTGGTTGGTGGGGCAAGCCTTAAGGCATCAGATTTCGGTGCTATTATCGCGGCACTCGAGCGCGCCTGACATTTACGACACGCCTTGATGTCGCAGACGGCTAGGCAAAGCCCGGCACACCCATGCCACCCTTCCGCCCGAACGGTCGGAGCAAGGCGCAAACGCATGAGCAGCATCAACACTTTGCCATCGGGTGGCCCCGCAGCGCTTACCGGCAATATGGCGTGTATTGCGTCCATGCTGGTCTGGGCCGTTGGCTTTCCCATCGCGGATGAGCTGTTGCAGGTCTTGCCGCCAATGACGGTGATCTTACTGCGGATCGTAATGGCGACCGCGTTCCTATTGCCAATCTGGTTGATCTGCGACGGCTGGCAGGAGGTGCGCGCATCCAACTGGGCGCGCGGACTTTGGGTAGGGGCGATTGGCGTCGGTGTGGGCGCGCTTTTGGTGATCTATGCGCAAAAACGAACCGATGGGATCACGGTGGCGGTGATCCTTGCCACCATGCCCATCGCTGGCATTGCGCTTGAATGCCTGCTCGACGGGCGAAAACTCCGCGCCCGGCTGATCATTGGCATCATCTTGTCGACAGTTGGCGGGATATCCGTCTACGGCGCGCGGATGGGGCATTTTGACCTTGGCCTTGGCGCGGCGGCGGCGCTGGTGTCGGTTGTTATTTTTGCGTGGGGTGGGCGTGCTTCGGTCGCGGCGCTGCCGGGCCATTCGGCATTGGCACGCACCACAATCACAATGATGGGCGCAGCGGTCATCGTCATTCTGGTGCAGCTTTGCATCGGAGCGTACGGTGGCGACCCGATCCCATGGCAGCGGATCGGGGCGCAGGAATGGACCTATCTCGCGATTTACGGCATCGGCGCACTGGCGCTGGCGCAGCTGTTCTTTTTGATCGGGGTTGCCGGTTTGGGGATTGGCATCGCCACGATGCATATGAATATCGCGCCGTTTTATGTGATGGTATTGGCCGTGCAATTCGGGGCGAGCTGGTCTTGGCTACAAGTCTTTGGCGCGTCGATCGTAGCGTTAGGGGTCATTATCGCCCAAGGCAGACCACGCAAGGCTTGAGTTTCCTCCCGCACCAAGCTTAGCTCTCACGTCAATGATGAGGTGCGTGATGCAGTCCTTGTGGCAATCCCCGACGGATCCTGAGTTTGTCCAGGACCCTTACGCGTTTTATGACCGGGCACGGGCAACCGGACCGCTATTTTTTTGGGGTGAGTATGATCTTATCTGCACCGCATCGGCGGATGTTGCCAGCGCCGTCTTGCGTGACAGGCGCTTTGGGCGCGAAACACCGCCTGAGCTGCAAAAGCCGATCCCGCCCCATCTTGCCCCGTTCTACGCCATTGAGGCACATTCGATGCTGGAGCTGGAGCCGCCCCGGCATACGCGACTGCGCTCTTTGGTTCTGCGCGCCTTCACGTCACGTCGCATTGCCGGGCTGGCACCGGAAATTACGGCGCTGAGCCACGATCTGATCGATGCTATCCCACCCGGTAACTTCAATCTGATCACCGAGTTCGCCCAAAAGCTGCCCGTGATCATAATTGCCCGGTTGCTGGGTGTACCCGAACACCGCGCAGATGACCTGCTGGCATGGTCCAACGCCATGGTCGGCATGTATCAGGCCCGCCGCAGCCGGGCGATGGAAGACGCGGCCAGCGCCGCTGCAGCCGCGTTTTCGGCCTTCATGCGCAGTCATGTCGAAGCGCGTCGCAGCACCCCTGCCGATGACCTGATCACGCATCTGATTGCGGCTGAATCTGAAGGGGATCGTCTGACCACGGATGAGATGATCTCGACGGCGATCCTGCTGCTCAATGCCGGGCATGAAGCCACCGTTCATACAATCGGAAACGGCGTTAAGGCGCTGATCCAAAATGAATTTGGTTCCGAAGTTCTGACTGAAACAAACGTCACGGCGACAGTCGAAGAGATTTTACGGCACGACCCCGCCCTGCATCTTTTCACGCGCTACGCCTATGAAGATATCGACATTGCCGGGCACCGGTTCCGACGCGGCGATCAGGTCGGCTGCCTTTTGGGTGGGGCCAACCGGGATCCGGCCCTTTGGGATGCGCCTGCCCGCTTTGATCCGGCGCGGCCCGTGAAACCCAATCTCAGCTTTGGCGCTGGCCTGCATTTTTGTGTGGGCGCGCCACTGGCGCGGCTCGAACTTCAGATCGCCTTGCCGATCCTGTTTGCGCGGCGTCCGAACCTCGCCCTCTCCCAACCGCCCAGATACGCCAATCTCTATCACTTCCACGGCCTTGAAAGCCTGATGCTCAGCGCCTGAAGCGTTTCACAGCGGCAACAGCGTCGTCGATTTGATCTCTTCCATGCTCAGAAGCGCCGTGACGTTATAGATCTTCACCTCAGAGATCAGCGCCTGATAGAACGTGTCATAGGCCCGCGCATTGGCGACCCGCACCTTGAGGATATAATCGATATCGCCCGCCAGCCGGTGCGCCTCCAGCACTTCGGGGCGTTCTTTCAGCGTTTTCAGGAACTTCTTTTGCCAGTCCGCCTCATGTTCCGAGGTGCGGATCAGCACGAAGAAACAGGCCTCCAGCCCCAGAGCTTCGGCATCCAGCAGCACGGTCTGTCGGCCGATCACCCCAGCCTCTTTCATCTTGCGAATGCGGTTCCACACGGGCGTCTTCGACGACCCCACTTTGCGGGCGATTTCGTCGAGCGACTGCGAGGCATCCTCCTGCAGCTCGCCAAGAATTTTCCGATCCATCTCATCCAGCCGGACTGACATTCGCTTTTTCCTCCGAATCCGAAACGCGGGTCCACTTTTACCCGCAATACAGAACATATGTCCTTATCTGCAAGCGTGTATGGCGTAATACAGGAATAATTTCCTATATTGAGACAAGAAATTGCTTCGAATCCAAGCCCGCCCGAAAGGAACTCACCCCATGGCCCGCGCTTTCACGCCGAAAGTTGTCACCGCCAACGCCCTGATCGAGGGCGACGTGGTCTATCTGACCGCCAATGACCGGTGGAGCCGCGACCACTGTGAGGCCGAGCTGATCGAGGATGAAGCGCATGCCCAGTTGCAGCTTTTGAAAGCCGAAGCGCAGAAGAACGTCATCGTCGGCGCCTATCTGGCTGACGCCAAACCGGGCCCGAACGGCCCCGAACCCGTCCATTTCCGCGAAGCGTTCCGCACCCGCGGCCCTTCGAACTACGCCCACGGCAAGCAGGAGGCCGGTCATGTATAAGTATTCCGACTTTGATGAGGCGTTTATCCGCCAGCGCAACGCCCAGTTCCGCGCACAGGTCGAACGCCGCGTCGATGGCTCGCTGACCGAGGATGAATTCAAGCCCTTGCGCCTGATGAACGGCCTTTATCTGCAGCTGCACGCCTATATGCTGCGCGTGGCCATCCCTTACGGCACCGTGTCGGCAGACCAGATGCGCCAGCTTGCGATGATCGCGGATCGCTGGGACAAGGGCTATGGCCATTTCACCACCCGTCAGAACATCCAATATAACTGGCCGACGCTCTCGGACGTGCCGGATATGCTGGATGCATTGAGCGATGTGCAGATGCATGCGATCCAGACTTCGGGCAACACCATCCGCAACGTCACCGCTGACCACTTCGCGGGGGCTGCGGCAGATGAGATCGAAGACCCACGCCCGACGGCCGAGCTGATCCGCCAATGGTCCACTGATCATCCGGAATTCCAGTTCCTGCCGCGCAAGTTCAAGATCGGCGTCACCGGGTCGCCCAATGACCGCGCTGTCACGAAATCCCACGATATCGGCCTGCGCATCGTGCGCGGCGGCGGTGGCAAGACCGGCTATGAAGTTCTGGTCGGCGGCGGTCTTGGCCGCACGCCGATGGTGGGTCAGGTGATTAAGCCGTTCCTGAAAAAGGCCGATCTGCTGCCCTATCTTGAGGCCATCGTCTCGGTCTACAACCTGATGGGCCGTCGCGACAACAAATATAAGGCGCGCATCAAGATCACCGTTTTTGAAAACGGCATGGAGAAGTTCCGCGACGCTGTCGAGGAACGGTTCATCGAGACCAAGCGCGAATTCGGCGGCGTAGGCGCTGAGGTTCTCAGCGAGATCGAAGAATTCTTCGCAGCCCCCGCCTTCCGCAAAGCGCCCGATGACGCCTATCTTGCCGCGCGCAATGCCGATCCTGTGTTCCGGTCGTGGTCCGATACCAACCTGACCGAGCACCGCGCGCCGGGCTACGCGAT
Source organism: Albidovulum sp. (assembly GCA_049646285.1). Classification (GTDB taxonomy): domain Bacteria; phylum Pseudomonadota; class Alphaproteobacteria; order Rhodobacterales; family Rhodobacteraceae; genus Albidovulum. Next base: position 15,919 of record JBARVN010000060.1, read on the forward strand.
CGTCACCGTCTCGCTGAAAGCGCATGGTGCCACGCCGGGGGATGCCACCTCGGACCAGATGCGGCTTATGGCGGATCTGGCCGAGACCTACGGCCATGGTGAGCTGCGCATCAGCCATGAGCAGAACGTGATCTTGCCGCATGTCCACAAATCGGACCTGCCGGCTTTGCACGCGGCTTTGAAGACCGAGGCGCTGGCAACAGCCAATATCGGCCTCGTCTCCGACATCATCGCCTGCCCCGGCATGGATTACTGCGCGCTGGCCACCGCCCGCTCGATCCCGGTCGCTCAGGAACTGGCCACGCATTTCCAGGCCATCGGGCTGGAAGAGGAAATCGGTCAGCTCAAGATCAAGATCTCGGGCTGCATCAACGCCTGCGGCCACCACCATGTCGGCCATATCGGCATTCTTGGCCTCGACCGTGCGGGGGTGGAAAACTATCAGATCACGCTGGGCGGCGATCACACCGAGAATATGGTGGTCGGCGAACGTGCGGGCCCCGGTTTCGCCTATGACGAAATCGTGCCTGCCATCGAACGCCTGCTGCGCGCTTATCTTGCGGTGCGCGCCGATGCGTCCGAGACCTTCCTGGAGGCTTACCGCCGCCTTGGTGCCGAGCCATTCAAGGCCGCCCTCTACCCCGCCGAGGCGGCCCGCGATGCCGCTTGAGGAACCGTTCCCCTCACTCGACAAGCGTGTTGCCACGCTCAACGACCGCTATCGCCATCATTCGGCGACAGCGGTGCTTGAGCGCGCGCTGTTTGATCCCGAGGTCGGCAATGTGGCGCTGGTCTCATCCTTCGGGGCGGAATCGGTGGTGCTTTTGCACCTCGTCTCGGTGATCGCGCCGGGCACGCCGGTGATTTTCATCGACACGCAGATGCTGTTCCCCGAGACGCTGACCTATCAGCGCCAACTGGCGGACCGGCTGAACCTGACCGATGTGCGTACAATCCGTGCCGACCGGCGCGACACAGAGATTGAGGACCCGGACGGAAGCTTGCATCAGTTCAACACCGATGCGTGCTGCCATCTGCGCAAGATCGCGCCGCTGGAACGGGCGCTGCAAGGCTTTGACGGCTGGATCACCGGGCGCAAACGCTATCAGGCCGGGACCCGCACCGCCTTGGAGTTCTTCGAGAACGAGGAAGACAAGCGCATCAAGGTCAATCCGCTGGCCCATTGGGGCCGCGAAGATCTTGAGGACTACATGACCAACAACACCCTGCCGCGCCATCCTTTGGTCGCCAAGGGCTATCCTTCGATCGGCTGCGCGCCCTGCACCAGCCCGGTCAAAGAAGGTGAAGATCCCCGCGCAGGACGCTGGCGGGGAACGCAGAAACAGGAATGCGGCATTCATTTCGTAAACGGGCGCGCAGTGCGCGGCCCAGTCCCGCTGCAAGACGAGACCAAGGAGACAACAGCATGAGCGTGATCGTACGCGACGACGGCTTTCACGCCGATGACTTCACCGGCGAGGCGCTCGACATCGCGCAAGATGTTCAGCCCGGCGCCCTTCCGGACGCCTTCGACGGCGTGACCCTGATCCGCGTGGCCTTTCCAAGCTCTGCCGATGGCCGCGGCTTTACCCTTGCCCGCCATCTGCGCACCAAAGGCTATACGGGCCGCCTGCGCGCCCAAGGCCATGTCATTGCAGACCAATACGGCATGGCCCGGCGCTGCGGGTTCGACGAGGTTGAAATCTCGGATGATCTGGCCGCGCGCCAGCCCGCCGATCAATGGATCTTCCGCGCCGACTGGCAGGACCATGACTATCGGTTGCGCCTGAAAGCCTGAGCCTCGGGGGTTTTCCCCGTTCCAAAACCTGAATAGAAGGATGGGCGAGCGACGCGCGCCCTATATGGATCATGAACGATTTGAACACCGTGAACGAAGCAACCGCCAAACCCGTCCGCACCCTGCCGGATGCCCAAACCGTCACCTCAGTTCAGCACTGGACAGACCGTTTGTTCTCATTCCGTGTCTCGCGGCCGCAAAGCCTGCGCTTCCGGTCGGGCGAATTTGTGATGATCGGGTTGATGGGCGAGAACGGCAAACCGCTGTTGCGCGCTTATTCCATCGCCTCGCCCAATTGGGATGAGGAGCTGGAGTTTTACTCGATCAAGGTGCCCGATGGCCCGCTGACGTCGAAGCTTCAGCATATCCAACCGGGCGATGAGATCATCTTGCGCCCGAAACCTGTGGGCACGCTGGTCCATGACGCGCTGTTGCCCGGCAAGCGGGTCTGGTTTCTGGCCACTGGCACCGGCATCGCGCCCTTTGCCAGCCTGATGCGCGATCCTGAGACCTATGAGAAATTCGATCAGGTCATCATGATGCACACCTGCCGCGAGGCGGCAGAACTGGAATATGGCCGCAAGCTGGTGGAAGATCTGCAAGATGATCCGCTGATCGGCGAGATGGTGGCAGGCAAGCTGTTGTATTACCCGACCACCACCCGCGAGGAGAGCCCGAATATGGGCCGTATCACCGACAATCTAAGTTCGGGCAAGGTGTTTGAGGATCTTGGCATCCCGCCGATGACGCAAGACAGTGACCGCGCGATGGTCTGCGGTTCCTTGGCATTCAATGTTGATGTCAAGGCCGTGCTCGAAGGGTTTGGTTTGCGTGAAGGTGCGAACAGCGACCCGCAGGAATATGTGGTTGAAAAGGCTTTCGTGGGCGACGGCATCTGAAGCCCGGCATCGTCAGAAGACGGCCAGAAGCGAAACGCGACTGGTCCGCTTTGAGCCCATTTTGGCGATTTCCTGTCTCGCAGCGAATGTCCGGTTGCGAGCAACTGACCAAATAGCGGCGGAGATGGCTGCCCCGCAGCGCATTTTCGAAATAGCGAGGCTGATTGCCAGCGCCTCGCCGCACCGATTACAAAACCCGTCCAATCGAAGGTATTGGTGGAGCGTCATTACAGCGGCCAAGGCCGATATCCTTGAGGAAATGCTCATTGGCGCAGCGGAAGTCAATTTGCGACGTGCGGCGCGACCAGAAGAGACGCTTCAGGAGTGCCCGTGGAAAGCGCAGGCTGCGTGTGGGCGACGAGGTGAGCGCAAGGGTTTGCTGCTGTGTCGAGATATCGGTCATGGCGGGTATCCTTCTGAAAATCGTGCCGGAGTGGCAGGTCTGTAAAGCCAAACTGGCAGCGGGAAGGTTGCATGTCCTGAAACGGCCCGAACCGTTCCGAAAACTTCGGAAACGTTCGGAAAGGCCGGTGGACTCTCTTGTGGCGCCTATGGGTTGACGACAGCCGCAAGCGACGATGGCCCGAACCCAGAGGGCTTGGTCGGGCGACTACACCTTTGCGGCGGCCGCACGCGCATCAAGGTCGCGGACGAGGCGCTGAAAGCGAGGGAGATTGCGCAGGGGGTCGAGGTCGTTATCCTGTCCAACCCAGACAGAGAAGGTGACGGGGTCGACCCGCGGCAGGCAGGCTTCGAGCGTACCGAGTGCGGCCTCTGTTTTGCCGAGCAGCGCCATTGCGCAAGCGATGTTGTA
>JBARVN010000061.1:0-1546 GCA_049646285.1 Albidovulum sp.
GACCCCCCGATTGCATGACGCGCTTCGGTCCAGCCGTGCAGCAAGCTGCGCGCATGGGGCGCAAACCGAAGCCCCTCTGTGGTAAGCTGCGTGCCCGCCCGCGACCGGATGAAAAGCCGGTGGCCCAGTGTGGCCTCCAACGACTTTACCCGCCCCGAAATTGTGGATTGCGTCACCCCGATACGCTCTGCGGTCTTGTTGAAACTGCGGCTTTCGCACAGATCCAGAAATGTTTCGATAAGTTCGATCTGCATCGGGCGCCCCTAATCGCTAAATCCGATCAATAATCATGCCTATGACGAATTGAAAGAGCGTAGCAAAATATAGATAATCGCGCGATGGTCTAGCGGAGAGAAGACATGAGCGATTTTCCTACAACAGCGCGTGTGGTTATTATTGGCGGCGGGGCTGTTGGGGTCTCATCGCTTTATCATCTGGCCAAGGCCGGGTGGAGCGATTGCGTTTTGTTGGAAAAGAATGAGCTTACGGCAGGCTCTACCTGGCATGCGGCAGGCAATGTGCCGACCTTCTCTACCTCCTGGTCGGTGATGAACATGCAGCGCTATTCGACCGAGCTTTATCGCGGTCTGGGGGCGGCGGTTGACTACCCGATGAACTACCATGTCACCGGATCGGTTCGTCTGGCCCATTCCAAAGAACGGATGCAGGAATTTGAACGTGCCAAGGGCATGGGTCTTTATCAGGGCATGGATCTTGAAATTCTCGCGGCGGATGAGATCAATGCGAAATATCCCTTCCTTGAAACCCATGATCTGAAAGGCGCGCTTTACGATCCCAATGATGGTGATATCGACCCCGCGCAGTTGACCCAGGCGCTGGCCAAAGGCGCGCGCGATATGGGTGCCACGATCTTGCGTTTCACCCCGGCAACCGGGGTTTCCCGCGAAAACGGTGAATGGATCGTCCATACCGAAAAGGGCGATATCCGCTGTGAATATGTGGTCAATGCGGCGGGCTATTATGCCCAGAAGGTCGGAGAATGGTTCAAGCCCTACGGCGGGCGCACCGTGCCGATGATGGTGATGAGCCACCAATATCTGCTGTCAGAGCCGATCGCCGAGATTGAGGCATGGTCCAAGGAAGTTGGCCACAAGCTGCCGCTGTTGCGCGATGTCGATAGTTCTTACTACCTGCGGCAAGAAAAGACCGGCTTCAACCTTGGCCCTTATGAGCGTAACTGCAAGGCCCATTGGGTGACCCCGGATGACCCTTTCCCGGAAGATTTCAGCTTTCAGCTTTACCCCGATGATCTGGACCGTCTGGAATGGTATATTGAGGATGCGATGGCGCGGGTGCCGCTTTTGGGCACGGCCGGGATTTCCAAGGTCATCAACGGCCCGATCCCCTATGCCCCCGATGGCAACCCGCTGATCGGCCCGATGCCGGGCGTGCCCAATGCGTTTGAAGCCTGCGTCTTTACCTTCGGCATCGCTCAGGGTGGCGGGGCCGGTAAGGTTATGGCCGAATGGATCACTGAAGGCACCACCGAATGGGATATGTGGTCATGCGATCCGCGCCGCTATAC
>JBARVN010000062.1:0-8757 GCA_049646285.1 Albidovulum sp.
CCGTACCGGGTTTGCCGTCGCCCATGAAGGTAAAGATGAAACCGCCCATCTCGGCGAAGGGGTTCAGCTTGCGCCCGAAATCATAGGCCATCAGCATCTTGGCCAGCCGCAAGGCCTGATATTTGGCAATATGGTTGCCCACAACCTCATGCGGTTTCTTGAAGGTCATGACGAGGGTGGAACCCTTGGCCTTGCGCGCGGGGTCAAAGCCGGAAATCGGGAAATCATCTGCCTCGACCCGGTAATTTGCGCCGGTGAACGCCTCAAGCCTCGGGGTGGACCCTGCCCGCAGCTTGACCTTCTCCATCAGCTGCTCGGCATAGGCAAGGATCGTCGCCACCAGCCGCGCCTCTTCGGTTGCGAAAACCGCGATGTCCTGATCCAGCTCCCATAATGCACCATGCAAGGCAAGCTGCGCGTTGTCCGTCAGCACCTCTTCCACGGCGCCGATTTCCACCGTGACTTCAGTGGCATGCTCGGCCAGCAAAAACGCTGTCGCATTGGCAAAAACCGAAAGCGTCACCAGTGCTTCCGCTGCCAGCAATTCGGTGAATTCGGTGGCCCGTGCAGCGGGCAATCGGTTTTCAAGGTTAGCTTTTTTTAATTCCACCAGTCCGGTCTGGCCTGAAAACGCCTCGCCCACAGCCAGCGATATCGCCAGCGACCTGCGCAAAGCATGCGCAGCAGCAGCCTGTACCGGCGAGGTCAGAGGATCGTCGTCATCGGTTGCCGCCATCCGATCGATGATGCGAACACCTTCGGTGCGTGCCATCGACCGGGTGATCAACCCCGGCGTTGTTGATCGGAACCGACGCTGCATGCCCGCCACTTCCGGTGACTTCTCCACCGGCGCAACCGTCAGCTTGGCCGCCGCCAGACGCGGCGCATGATCAACACCCATCAGCATTTCGGCCGCCGCCGCGTAATGCGCCCGGATCTCTTCTTCCTTCAGTTCCATCTCACTTTGCGGCGTCGTCATCGAAATTCCTCACTGCCTTGTCGTTCTTCTGTTTGAAAATACCTCCGGGGGTGCGGGGGCAGGCAGCCCCCGCCCTTGCCTATCCGTAAACAAGAACCCTGCCCTCTTTGCCCACAACGAACTTTCGCACATCGCGAAACCCGTCCGGGTCTTTCTCGGCAAGCACCTGAAACGGCCGTTGCGGCAAGATGAGCGACCGCGTCACCCGCGTCGCCCCGGTATTCACCCCCATAGCGAACGGGTCGAGGCGGAAGATCTCGCGCTCGGTCGAGCTCAGCCACCCTTTTTCAACCTCAACCCGTTCGCTTTCCAGCTCTTCAATGGTCCAGGCCAATGCCCAATCCTCGCCCACTGGCGATTTCGCTTCTTCCAGCACGTCCCGGATCGGCCCGGTCTGCATGGTAAAGGCGCTGGAATACATCGGGCCCAGATGCAGGCGGCGCAAACGCTTGGGATGCAGGTCGTCAAAATCAGTATCGAACCCTTTGGCGATGGTCACCAGCTTCAGCCCACCGACGGATTGCGCCATCAGATGCGCCTGTACGGCGGGCCAGCGGCGTTCATCAAGTGGCAAGGCCTTGCGCCCTGAATCCACCACTTCCATCAGATAGACGACAGGGACATTTAGCTGGCTGTCATACGCCCCCCAATGCAGCAAAAACCCGCGCCGCCCGCCAGAGACGTCAGAGATGAACTGCGCTTGCGGATGCATCTGCGCAAAGAAAACTCCGCCCTTCGCCAAAGCCTCATAATATTGCCGCTGCGACAGCGCATATTGCAGCTTGGTCGGCACCACGCGCTCACCCACGATCTGGCGGACCATGTCATCTTTCAGCTGATCGGCCCCGGGCATGCCTTCCAGATGCCGCACCGCTTGGGTGGCATCATTGGCCATTGTCACCAATTCCTGAAAGATCGGGAACCCGCTGTCATGCAGATCAATGGTCAGATGCTTTTGCCCGACCCCGTCCAACCGGCCCGAGACAAGATACTTCAGGCTCAGCGCCTTGAACGTCGCGGCAATGGCGCGGACATAATCCTCCAGCACCTCGCTATCGAGCGCCGATATCGAGCGATCCTTACGCATCTCGGCCGCGACACCCGTCAACAGACGCGTAATGCGCCCGAACTTCGCGAAATAGCGCCGCGCAGCAAGGTCGTCGTCAAGCGCCTTGTGGTCGGTGGTCAGGTCCAGATCGGGCACTTATCCACCGTAAAGGTTCTTGTCGTGCTTCTCGACAATCGCCTGAAAGCGGCGGGCAAAGCGTTCATCTGCCTTGGCCTTCTGCTCCAGCACCTTACGGGCAAAGACCATTTGATCTTCGTGCTTTTCCATCATCTCGGCCATGCGCGCATTAGTGGCCACACCGATCCCGGCCATCGCGGCTTGGGCTTCTTGATCGGTTTTCACACCAATCTCGTTGATCTTATGGGCGACGTCTTGCTGCTGCGCGGTTTTCAGCGATTTGGTCAGCGCATCATAAAGCACCACGCGCTGCTTGGTATCCGTTTGCAGCTTGTTGATCAGCACCATCTGGGTCGCGGCCTGATTTTGCAGACTGTCCACCCAGGTTTTGCCCTTCTCAATATACCGCTCCAACGTCTGGGACTTGGCCAGCTTGACCTGCTCGTCCTGCACCATGGCGTTATACCGCTTGTTCAGCTCTGAAAGCTGGCTTTCCAGCTTAGTACGCTTCGCGGCATCTTGTTCAACGCTGATCGCGTTCTCGACCTTAATGATCTCAGGATCCATCGCCTGAATATCGACGCGCAGCGTTTCCAGCTCACCCACGGTCACTTCCCGCTCGTCCAGAGTTTCGGTCAGATTGACCTCAACCTTGTCCTTGTGCTGATTCAGCACCGCCAACTGGTTTTCCAATAGCTTGACGATTATGTCAGACTTGCCGATCAGATCTTGCAGCTTGTCGTCGATCGACGCACCGCGCAGGCGTTCCTGGCGCATCGCCTCGGATTTGCCCGCAGCAAAGATGCCGACGAAGCTTTCCCAGCCGGTTTTCGACCGCATCTGATCAAAGTCCTTGGAAAAGCCGGCGGTCACATCATCCAGCCCCATGATCAGCTCGGCGATATTGGCATTCATCACCTCGGCATGCTTGTGCACATCGTCCAGCGAGGCATTCTCGATATCGATCGAGACATCATCACCGGTCTTCAGCTTGGCGCGCGCCGTTTCAATCCGGCTGGTCAGCTCAGAGATTTTTGCCTGCGTCTCAGCCACTTGCTGCTGGCTATTGCGGATCTGGGTATCGAAATCGGACATGCGTCCTCCCAATGTTAAGGTCATTTACAATAATAGGTGCGCGCGCGGGCGTTTTCACCCCCTTGCGGTTGATATTCTTATCGCAAAACAAACCGCCCTTGTCATTGTGCAATCGGGCCGGGCATATTTGTCGTTGCAGCAAGGTATCAGGGCCGCATAGTTTTGGGCCATGACGAACACAACACATCAACGCATTTACGATGAAATTGCGGCCCGACGCGATGATCTGGTGGCTTTGACCCAGGATCTGATCCGCATTCCCACGCTGAACCCACCGGGGCTGAACTATCTGGAGATTTGCGAATATCTGGCGGATCGGCTGGGGCGGGCCGGTTTCAAGATTGATCTGATCCGCGCCGAAGGTGCGCTTGGCGACAGTGCCGCCCATCCGCGCTGGAACCTCGTCGCGCGTCATGAAGGTGCTGCCGCCGGGGAATGCGTTCATTTCAACAGCCATCACGATGTGGTCGAGGTCGGCCATGGCTGGACCCGCGATCCCTTCGGGGGCGAGGTGGACGGCGATCGCATCTATGGGCGCGGGGCCTGCGACATGAAGGGCGGGCTTGCCGCCAGCATCATCGCCGCCGAAGCCTTCATCGCTGCCTGCCCTGACTATCACGGCGCCATCGAAATCAGCGCCACAGCTGACGAAGAATCAGGCGGTTTCGGCGGTGTGGCCTACCTTGCCGAACAGGGCTGGTTCGCGCCCGAACGGGTGCAGCATGTGATCATCCCCGAACCCTTGCACAAGGACCGCATCTGCCTTGGCCATCGCGGCGTCTGGTGGGCCGAGATTGAAACGATGGGCCGCATCGCGCACGGCTCAATGCCCTTCCTCGGTGATTGCGCGGTGCGCCATATGGGCGCGGTTCTGGCAGAAATGGAGGCCACGCTGTTCCCGCTACTGGCCACAAAACGCACCGACATGCCGGTGATCCCGGAAGGGGCCAAACAATCGACGCTCAACATCAACTCGGTCCATGGCGGGGCGGCGGAACAGGCCGATGACTATACCGGCCTGCCCACGCCTTGCGTGCCAGACCGCTGCCGCATAATCATCGACCGGCGCTATCTGATCGAAGAAGATCTGGCCGAAGTTAAACGCGAGGTGGGCGCAATGCTGGAACGGGTGAAAGCCCAGCGCCCCAGCTTTGAATATGAGATCCGGGATCTGTTTGAAGTGCGCCCGACCATGACCGACAAAGACGCACCTATCGTGCGCTCTACGGCCGCCGCGATCGAAAAAGTGTTGGGGCAGGCGGCAAGCTATGTGGTGTCACCCGGCACCTATGACCAAAAGCATATTGACCGCATCGGACGGCTGAAAAACTGCATCGCTTACGGGCCCGGCGTTCTCGATCTGGCGCATCAGCCCGACGAATGGATCGGAATCACCGACATGCAAGACAGCGCCAAGGTGATGGCACTGGTGTTGGCGGAATTGCTTGCCCCGGTCAACGCATCTGAGTGAACATTCCCTGGTCGATGAGAAACTCGGAAAGACGTTTTTGACCCGCCCTAGGTCTCATCGACCGCGATATTGTCGATCAGGCGCACCTCTCCCAGCCATGCCGCTGCCAGAAGCCGGGCGGGCCGGTCAAGCACCTCCATCGGGGCCAACGTCGCGGCATCGCAGAGGTCGAGATAGTCAATCGCGCCAAATCCAGCAGCCCGGATCGCCTGATCCGCGGCCTCCAGCGCCACTCGCACCGGCGTGCCCGTCCGCATCGCCGCGGCCGCCCCGGTCATCGCGGCATGCAGTGCCGGCGCTTTGGGCCGGTCTTCAGGCGTCAGCCGCACATTGCGCGACGACAGCGCCAGCCCGTCACGTTCGCGCACCGTGGCGCAGCCCACCACCTCAATCGGGATGTTCAGATCCATCGCAAGGCGGCGCACAATCTGCACCTGCTGCCAATCCTTTTCTCCAAAATAGGCCCGGTCCGCCCCACTCATCAAGAACAGCTTGGTCACAACTGTCGCAACCCCGTCAAAATGCCCCGGCCGGGTTGAGCCGCAATAGCCCTCCGTCAGCCGCGCCACACTGACATTGGTGACAAATCCGTCCGGGTAAACCTCATCCGGTGCGGGCGCAAAAAGAACATCGACGCCTTGTGCCGCCAGTAGTTCAGCATCCGACTGCTCGGTGCGGGGATAATTCTCAAGATCTGATGGGTTGTTGAACTGTGCCGGATTGACGAAAATCGTGGCAATCACCCGGTCAGATCCGGCTTTGGCGGCCTCGATCAGGCTCATATGCCCGGCATGCAGCGCGCCCATCGTGGGGACAACGCCCACAGACTGATCCGTTTTACGCCAACCCGACACGACAGCACGCAACGCATCAACCGTACGTATGGTGATCATGCGCCCGGCGCCTTTTCGGCGAAGACGTGCTCTGGGCCGGGAAATGTCCGGGCGCGCACATCGGCCGCATAGGTGGCAATGGCACGATCCGCCGCGTCGCCAAGTTCAGCATAGCGTTTCACGAATTTCGGCCGGAAATCGGTGAACAGGCCCAACATATCCTCGACAACCAGAACCTGCCCGTCGCAATCGGCAGACGCACCAATGCCGATGGTGGGCACATCAATCGCCCCGGTAATCGCACGCGCCAAAACATCCGGCACCTTTTCCAACACCACGCAAAAGGCCCCGGCTTCGGCCACGGCAACCGCGTCTGCCTGGATGCGCGCCGCATCCTGGCCCCGCCCCTGCACCCGGTAGCCGCCCAGCGTATTGACGGCCTGCGGGGTCAGCCCAACATGGCCCACCACGGGAATGCCGCGCGCTGTCAGAAAGGCAACGGTTTCGGCCATGTGCTGCCCGCCCTCCAGCTTCACCGCTGCTGCCCCGGTTTCGCGCATCAGGTGGGCCGCATTGGCAAAGGCCTGTTCAGGTCCCTCCTCATAAGAGCCAAAGGGCATATCGATCACCATCATCGAGCGTGACAATCCCCGCGCCACCGCTTGCCCATGCAGCACCATCATCTCCATCGTGACACCCAGCGTCGAAGGCAGCCCGTGCAGCACCATACCCACACTGTCGCCCACCAGAACCATATCGCAATGCGGGTCAACCAGCCGGGCCATCGGCGTGGTATAGGCGGTCAGCATCACCAAAGGCGTACCGCCCTTGCGGGCCCGGATATCGGGCGGAACCGGGCGTTTCGCTTCAGACATCACACTCATGACGGCTCTCCTTTTCGCGGTCGCAGAATAACTATAGCTGCGGCGCGGCATTGCGGCCAGCATTCTCTTGACCGCACCATTGCGCTTGATCGGCAGCAATTTCCGGCCAAAGATGCAAGCAACACCCGATCCCTACCGGGTAACGGGGCTTAACGGAGGATCCCAGATGCGCAACCAGCTGAAAAACACCGCCATCGCTTTGGCACTGATGACCGGGGCGGCCTTTGGCGCGCAAGATACGCTGACACTGGGGATGGTGCTTGAACCCCCCAATCTGGACCCAACCGGCGGGGCGGCCGCGGCGATTGATGAAGTGGTCTACGCCAACATCTTCGAAGGCCTCACCCGTTTTGGCCCCGACGGGTCCGTGCGCCCGGCTTTGGCCAAGAGCTGGGAGGTCTCCGAAGATGGCACCATATACACGTTCCACCTGCAAGGCGGCGTCACTTTCCATGACGGCACATCCATGGACAGCGGTGATGTGAAATTCTCGCTTGACCGGGCGCGGGCCGAAGACAGCACCAATGCGCAAAAGGCGCTGTTCGCTGGCATCGCGGATGTCGACGTCATCGACCCGCTGACGGTCAAAGTCACGCTTTCAGCCCCGAACGGCAATTTCGCCTTCAACATGGCTTGGGGGGATGCGGTGATCGTGGCGCCGGAATCGATTGCCACCGATGCGACCAACCCCATCGGCACCGGCCCCTTCAAATTCGCAAGTTGGACTCAGGGCGACCGGATCGAGATTACCCGCAATGATGCCTATTGGGGCGAAGCACCCGCGCTCTCAAAAGCCACCTTCCGCATCATCGCCGACCCGACCGCGGCCTTTGCGGCAATGATGGCCGGCGATATCGACGCCTTCCCCAACTTTCCGGCCCCCGAGACGCTGCCACAACTGGCCGCCGATCCGCGGTTCAAGGTCATCGTCGGCTCGACCGAGGGCGAAACCATCCTTGCCATGAACAACAAGCAAGCACCGCTGGACGACGTGCGGGTGCGCGAGGCCATCGCTCATGCGATCAACCGCCAGGATATCATCGACGGGGCCATGTTCGGCTACGGCACCCCCATCGGCACCCATTTCGCGCCGCATAACCCCGACTATGTCGATCTGACCGGGCTTTCTGGCTATGATCCAGATAAGTCCAAAGCGCTGCTGGCCGAGGCTGGGATCACGGATCTAAAACTCCGGCTGGCGCTGCCACCGCCGACCTATGCACGGCGCGGCGGCGAGATAGTCGCAGCCCAGCTGGCCGAAGTCGGCATCGCAACCGAAATCACCAATGTCGAATGGGCGCAGTGGCTGGAACAGGTGTTCAAAGGCAAGGATTTCGACCTGACGATTGTCAGCCATACCGAACCCGCCGATATCAATATCTACGCGCGCCCCGAGTATTACTTCCAATACGGCCCCGATGCGTTCATCGCCCTGATGGACAAGCTGACGCTGACCAGCGATGCGGCGGACCGCTCTGCGCTGCTAAAAGAGGCGCAGGAGATGATCGCCAAGGACTACGTCAACGGCTACCTCTTCCAGCTGGCCAAGACCGGCGTCGCCAATGCCAAGATCGAAGGTCTGTGGGAAAATTCGCCGACGCAGGCAAATGATCTGACGGCGGTGCATTGGGTCGAGTGAGTGTCAACCGACGCTGGCTGAATAAAAATTGAGATGCGCCGGAACTTTCATAACTTGATCTGTCGCATAAACGGCCATCATAGTGCAGACATCCGCCTCGATAGCCTGCTCATCCGCAACGCCCCCGCCAAAATGCCTTACAATGCGGGCAGCTGGTCCCATTGGCCGCCCGCTTCAGAATTCCAGTGTTTGGCCTGATCGGCATTCATGTCGCTCTGATTGCGCATACGACCCCCTTTTCGCACAGGTGCTGCGATGCTACTGCATCCCAAACAAAATGCCCCACAGATATTGACGGAAAATCTCAATGCAAAAATTCCTCCGCCTCACCCCCGAAGCTGCGGCCGCGGAACACGACCGCCCGTCGCCCGAAAAATTGATCTCAGGAGATCCGGAATTCACCACATGGAACGCCGAAGAGATTAACGGGCTCTATTGTGGCATCTGGCAATCCACGCCTGGAAAATGGCGGATATCTTACGACGAGTGGGAATATTGCACGATCTTGTCGGGCCGTTCGGTCATCACCTCGGATGACGGCACCGCATACCCGCTTGAAGCAGGCGACAGCTTCATCCTACGCCCCGGATTTTCCGGGACGTGGGAGGTGATCGAGACAACACGGAAGGACTATGTCATCCGCCTCTGAAACTTAGTTGATCTGGGTGAA
>JBARVN010000063.1:0-17347 GCA_049646285.1 Albidovulum sp.
ACCCATCGGGCGATCAAGTCGGCCATGCGCTGGACCGGCGCAAGCGAACGTACTGTAAAATACTGGTTCGCGGGCGAGCGGGGACCAAGCGGCGACCATCTCATCGCCCTTGCCCGAAATTCCGACGTGGTGCTCTATGTCTTTCTGGCGTTGGCAGACAGGCATGCCGAAGAAGAAGGCGGTTGAGCCGCAGGGCAAAAGGGCAATCCGGAGCTAGCGATGTAGGTAATATTGGTTATATTGAAGACATAAACCCTGATCTGAGCTTGTGCAATGTCCCGCACCACAACCATGACGGTCCGCCTTAGCGGCGCGCTCAGCGATTTCGTTGCAGCGAACGTAGGCGATAACGGGTCCTATGAGAACATCAGCGAGTATGTTCGTGACCTGATCCGGCGTGACAAGGAACGGACGGAAGCGGAGGCCTTCGACCGACTGAAGGCCGAACTGACCCGCGCCTTCGCGGCACCGGAAGAGAGCTACAAGCCGCTCAGCGCTGCTGAAGTCATAGCGCGGAACCGCAAGGCCGGATGACCGTCCGCATCCAGGAGGCGGCCTCACACCGGCTCGACGACATCTACCGCTATACGCGCGACCGGTGGGGCGAAGCGCAGGCGGTCCGCTATATCACCGGTTTGTTCGAAGCTTTTGAGATGATCGAAAAACATGGGCCGTCGTCGAAACCTGTTCCGGCAGAGTTCGGCGTGGACGGATACTGTTTCCGGTATGAAAAGCACTTTGTGTATTGGCGCTGGTTTTCAAACGGCGACATCGGCGTGGTTACAATCCTTCATGAGCGGATGCACGAAATTGATCGCTTCCGGGATGACTTTTTTGGATAATCGATTTCTGATATTGCTTCGGCAAAAGTCTCGGCTGACCTTGCCAGATTTCAAAGTAATTGAGTCTTTTTATTTTCGAGGCGCGCGATGAGAGAACAAGAATTCCGATCGTGGCTCGAAAATTCGGGTTCTGATGAAAAAACAATCGGATCGAGGGTCAGCAGTGCGAAACGCATTGAAGCTGCCATAGGTGTTCTTGATGAACGGTTGGACGCCGAGGGATACGAGACGCTTTCTGCTCAGTTTTCGTAAAGCGCTGAAGACGAGCGTGATGACAGACCAAACCCGTCGCCGATTTCTATCGATGGAAATCTGCGAAATGGACTGGCAAGCTTAAAACAGGCCTTGCGGCTCTACGACAGTTTTCGGAGCAGTGACCCATCAAAGCAGTCGAATGACGCAGTTGTCAAACAATTGGCGCGCGTGGAAATCGAAGGCGCGATGGATGCCTATGAGGCATATCGCGAAGCTGGTGAAAATGGGCCATTTCTGGGCAAGAATTTTCGAACGCCAAAGGACTTCTGGGTGCGCTCGTCACAACCACGAAAGAACCGGATTTTTCCATCGAAACCAGTTCATTATGGGGCAAATGGTCGGGTTGGGAGTTCTGGCGGCTGGGGAGGGCCGAGCTATTCCGCTGCTGCGCTCCACAATTCCGGGTATATCATCGTTGATGAACAGGACCAACCCGTTGCCTTTCCGAAAGACAAGCCATTCTTGGTCCGCGATGCGGATCGCATCCGCCTTTGCGCACTGAACTACTTCATCGCTCCTGCTCGCGAACGTGGGGAGGCCTATGTTTCGATCCGGGCAGGTGATTTGAGTAAAGAGCTAATGTTGAACGAGGCTTGGCCTAACGTGTGCCAGACATTGAAGGGTAAGAAGTTTCAAGAACTTGCCGGTGTGCCGCCGCCTGTTCAGGAAGGCCCGGACACCATGAATACGGCGGACCGCTCGATTGCGTTGCTCGACACAGCATTGCGCCGCCGGTTCACGGTTCAGGAGTTGATGCCTGACCCGACAGTCCTTTCTGAGAACGTCGGCGGCATTAACCTTCGCACGCTTCTGTCCACGATCAACGAGCGTATCGCGTACCTGTTCGACCGCGAGCATCAGATCGGCCACATTGAATTGGATGCCCCCGGATTTCCTCGGAACACAGAACTAAAAATGTTCCGCTTTATGGCGTCGCGGCTATGGCGCCGGTCCCCAATAGCCTGCCGTCAGAGTTTTAACACGCCCCCCCCTCAATGCTTCTGGCGGGCACTTAGGGGTGGAGTAGAAAATCTTCCTACCCAATTGCGCAAGATCCGTGGCACTCTGGCCCGATGTGTGGACGTTTTGCAGCCGGGCATCTGACATGGGCGCAGATGATGGAGATCATGGGGGGATTCCTGCACGGACCCTTCAGGGCGGATGATGCTGCGCCAGCGCCAGCGCAGGGGTACAATATCAAGCCAACGCAGAATGTTGCTGTTCTGACTGGCAAGGATGAATTGCTGCTGACCACGGCGCGCTGGTGGTTTGTGCCGCACTGGCACCGGGGCGTGGTATCGGACTGGAAGCAAACAACCTTCAATGCCCGGATTGAAACGGCAGACCAAAAGCCGACGTTCCGAACCGCATGGGCCAGCCACCGCTGCGCCATCCCGGCAATTGGTTATTTCGAGTGGACCGGCCCAAAGACTGCGCGGCAGCCGTGGTTCATCACCGTAGAGACGAATGCCCCGCTGTTCTATTTCGCCGGGTTGGCATCGCACCTGAACGACGGAACACGGACCTGCACAATCCTGACCCGCCCCGCCTTGCCTCAGATTGCGCATCTGCACCACCGCATCCCGGTCATTCTGGCAGCCGATCAGATTGAGCCGTGGCTATCAGGGGATATCGGCACGATGGAAGCCAAGGACACGCTCGGCACCGGTTGGGATGGCAGGTTCAAGTTTTACCCTGTCGCGCCTATGAAGCGCGACAGCGATGGGCCGGAGGTTATCGAGCCGCTTCAATGTTGACCGCTCCCGGCATTTATTGTGGCGGTCAATCCGCCAGACATTGACAGGTTGAAGCCGCAGCGTTGACCTATGCGTGCTGTGCCCACCGAAAGCCCTGATTTGTGCAAGCTGAACCGCCGCGGTTTTACCGGAGACTGTATGGTGCTTCTCAAGCGACTTTATCGAGTGTGATCATGGGGGACTCGGATGCGCCGGAGCGATCTGTGATGTGTGGCCACCTCAACAGTCGTTGGGGTCATGGGACGGCATTTCACGCCATTCGGCGGGGGTCATACAAACTTGTGCGCTTTCAGGACGTGCCGCCGCAGGTTTTCAATCTGGCGGATGATCCCCTTGAGCAGGTAAACATGTTCGAAGAGGCATCCGGTGCGGCCCGTTTGATGTGCGACCAGCTTTTGGCCGAAGTGGACGAGGCGGATCAGACTCTGTGTTTTCAAGGTGTGGTTACCGGCGAGCCGGGGGCTTTCTTCGTTGACTATCCGGGCGATGCCAACAATGCGTAGGTCATTCATTGATCCCGAGCGAAGAGCAATTTAGGGGTTGGTCTGTCGCCAGAACAGACCTTCAATCTATGTCCAGTCTTTGGAACATTCGAGAGATTTTGCGTAAAGATTCCATCATGGGCGCGTTAAGACCTATTAATCCACTTGAACAAAGAACCACAGGTACCCATCCAAGATGAGCGAACATTCCAAGCCAAACACGTGCTGTACACCGGCAAAGAACGGGTCACCTTACCAAGCGGAATTCGACACGACCCGGCGAAGGGCAGTTGCGTTCACGGATACGGTGGACATTCCCGGTGGGACTGGCCAAGTCGGCACCAATGCACCGCAAATTCCGGACGACGGCGAAAGCCCGGTACGAACTGTGGTGCTGAAACCTTTCCGTATAGCGGCTACTGCCGTCACGAACGCAGAGTTCCGCGAATTCGTGAATGAGACAGGATATGTGACCGAGGCAGAGCGCTTCGGGTGGTCCTTTGTGTTTTGGGCTCAGGTGCCTGAAGCCGTTGGGCCGACTGAAGGCGTCGCCGGGGTTGAGTGGTGGCGGCGCGTGGACGGGGCGTGTTGGTTCGCCCCTGACGGTCCGGACACCACGGATGCGTGCAAGCCTGATCATCCAGTTGTTCATGTTTCATGGAATGATGCCCGATGCTATGCGGAATGGGCAGGCGGGCGGCTTCCGACCGAAGCCGAGTGGGAATACGCTGCGCGTGCCGGTCAGGGCGATGTCAGGTTTCCGTGGGGCAATGACGAGCCCAATGACACTGATTTCACCCCGTGCAACATCTGGCAAGGTCAGTTCCCGAAGGAAAACACGGCAGCCGACGGGTTTGTCACGACCGCCCCTGCGCGATCATTCGATCCGAACCCATGGGGAATTTACAATCTTTCGGGCAATGTCTGGGAGTGGACTTCTGATCCTTATCGCGTGCGTTCACTGAAGAAGTCTGTCAAGGAAAGGCTGTCGGGGATGAGGGGTTACAAACTGTCGAAGGGCGGGTCGTTTCTCTGCCACCGCAGTTATTGCTATCGGTATCGCATTGCCGCCCGGTCGGGCACATCGCCAGAAAGTTCGACGACGCATCACGGGTTCCGGGTGGTTTGGTCAGACTGAATGGCTTAGCTGATTTCAGTGTGAAGCGTCTGGAACTGCATCAGCCCGTCCGGAATGCCGTCGATGCCCAGACCCGGCCCATCGCCGCATGTCCACATGCCGTCCGATACTGGCTCCTGACCATTAAAGAACAATGATCTTAACGGGTTGTCGTTGACATCAACCTCCAGCAGCCCATCCCCACCGACACCGGCCAGCAGTTCCGCCGACGCGGCCATGCCGATACCTGCACCAAGGAAGTGCGGGAAATATCGACGACCGTTAGCAAGTGCATTCCGGGCCACGGCGA
The DNA here is from genome assembly GCA_049646285.1 of Albidovulum sp. GTDB lineage: Bacteria > Pseudomonadota > Alphaproteobacteria > Rhodobacterales > Rhodobacteraceae > Albidovulum. The sequence goes on from JBARVN010000063.1 coordinate 4,764, forward strand.
GGCAGCCGGTAACGCCGCCCCATTTCGCCACATCGGGTTGGATGACGGACAAAACGCCCGCTTTGATCGCGTGGTCGAAGTCTGACGTGCCGATGATATTCTCGCCCCCCGCGAGCGGGATCGCCGAACCATTGGCAAGGGTCAGCCAAGCTGCCGCATCCGCGAAGACCGGCAGCGGTTCCTCCAACCAATGCAGAGGAACGTCCGCGACGCCGGTGACGAATTTCTGCGCCTGTTCCAAGGACCAGGCCTGATTGGCGTCGCAGGCGATCAGTTCGTGATCGGCCAATCCTGCCTGAATATCGTGGACGGCGGCGATGTCTGCGTCCATGTCGAAGCCCACCTTCAGCTTGAACCTTTGATGCCCCTCGGCGCGCGCACGAGGCATAAGATCGCCAGACGCCGCAATCTGGATACCACTAGCATAAGCGGGCACGCAGTCAGGCGCGCCGGCTCGGATCAACCGACGCAGCGGCAAACCCGCGTGCCGCGCGGCCATGTCCCAAACAGCGATGTCCAACCCGGCAATGACCTGGGCAAAAGGGCCAACCTCGCCGCATTGCACGGCGCGTATTCGTGTCTGGGCGTCAAGCATGTGGAAAAGCTCGGTCGGTGTCTCAGCGCTGGCGCCCAGCACCAGATGTGCGAAGTCCATCTCGAGAAGACGCACGCGATGCTCGGCCCCGGCGGCGGGCCAGTTGGCCCAGATCTCACCCCAGCCAAACGCGCCGTCGCGGTCTTCGACGCGCACCAGCACCGCCGGGCGGTCGTGCATGACACCGAAAGATGTAGCGACAGGTTTTTTAGTCGGACTACGCAAGCACCAAGCCTGAATGCGAGCAATGTTGATCATGCAAGAAGGTCCATTTCCAGTCGTACAAAGTCGCTTCGATAGGTGACGTCGGCGAGGTAAATCACCCGATCCTGACTGTCGCAAATGACGCGTCGAACCTCGACCACCGGATCGCCAACCGCAAGGTTGAGCAAGCCCGCAGTGTCATAGTTGCACTTTCCAATCGTCAGGGACTGGCGTGCCCGGGCAACGTCGATGTCTTCGGAATCGACAAGGACAGGCAGGGCAAGCTGGGTCCTGAATTCGGCTTCGTGGCGGGCAAAGATGTCTCTTTCGAAGTAGATCGAGATGACGCAATAGGTTTCATCAGCGCGTGTATGGGTGCGTCGCAACAGGTGATAGCCGGTGTCTGACAATTTGCCGATCAACAGCTCGCCCGGCACCTCGGCACCACGATCGTCCAATAGATCAAGCGCAGGCTTATCGCCACGATAGAGATCGGCCAGCGTGGACAGACGCGTGCCAAGCCGCAACCGATCCCGCGCCGGACGAGGTGGCAAGACTGTCGTTCCGCGCCCGCGTCGCGATTCCAACAGCCCCTCTTCTTCCAATATCTTCAATGCTTGCCGCACGGTGATCTTCGCAACAGAGTATTGGTTGGAAAGCTTTGATATCGTTGGTAAAAGTTGACCAGCCGACCAGACACCCCGGCCGAGATCCTGCCGCAGAATCTCGGCGATCTGAAGATAAAGTGGGGATCGGCTTTGCCGAAGTGTGTCAGTCATGACAGCGTTGACCCTGATAAGTTCTTAAATCCTATATATAGAATCTTTATTGCAATGCCAGTACATTTCGATTAGTCCTACTCTTAGAACTTTTGGGGGTGACTGCGTGGCGGGCTATGACTACATCATCATCGGATCGGGAACGGCGGGGTCCACGCTGGCCGCGCGCTTATCCGAAGATGAAACGGCTCGGGTCCTTGTTCTGGAAGGTGGCGGGGCGGATCGCGGTTTCTGGCTGAAGCTGCCTGTTGGCTATTACAAGTCGATCTACAATGATCGCGTTTCCCACCTCTATCGAGGTGACCCGGATCCGGGCATCGCAGGGCGACAGATGGATTGTCCGCGCGGGCGCGTGGTTGGCGGATCGAGTTCGATCAATGGGTTGATCTATATCCGGGGGCAACATGCGGACTTCGACGACTGGGCCGGCCTTGGCGCTGACGGTTGGTCCTTCAATGATGTGCTGCCGCATTTTCGGTCGGTTGAAACCTATGCGGGTCCGCCGTCTCAATTTCGCGGCGCGCATGGTCCGCTGCAGATTTCCGACCTGCGAAACGAGAACGCGGCTTGCCGCGATTGGCTGAAGGCAGCCATGGCCCACGGATTGCCAAAAAACGACGACTTCAATGGTGACTCTGCTTATGGTGTCGGTGGCTATCAACTGACCCTGCGCGGGCGCTGGCGCGACAGCGCGGCGACGGCCTTTCTGCACCCAGCTTTAAAGCGTGCCAACCTGACGTTGGAAATCGGGGCGCAGGTGACCGAGATCATTTTCGACGGGTCTCGCGCCAGTGGCGTGCGTTATGTTCAAAACGGCGCGGTTTGCGAGGCCTATGCAGATTGCGAAGTGATTTTGTGCGGAGGCTCGATCCAGTCGCCGCAGCTTTTGCAATTGTCGGGCATTGGGCCTGCGGATCTATTAAGTCAGCACAACATACCAGTGCGCCACGACGCACCCGAGGTTGGCGAGAACCTGCAAGACCATTTGCAGATGCGCACCATTGTTGAGCTGGAAGAACCGGGCGCATCGCTGAATGATCATATCCGCAATCCTATCAAACTGGCCAAGATGGGGCTGGAGTGGCTGCTGCAATCGCGCGGACCTTTGACAGTCGGCGCGGGTCAGGTGGGCGGGGCGGTCTGCACCAAATACGCCGAAAACGGGCGGCCCGATTTGCAATTGTTCGTCATGCCGCTGTCGGTCGACAAGCCCGGCAAGCCCCTGCACCGTTACTCTGGGTTCACAACTTCGTTCTGGCAGTGTCACCCCGAAAGCCGCGGCTCGATTCAGATTGCGAAGACCGATCCTTTTGCCGATCCCCATATCCGCACCAATTACCTGTCCGCCGAAAAAGACCAAAAGGTCATCGTCGAGGGCATCCGCCATGTGCGTGAATTGTACAACCGGCCCGAGTTTCGCCAGCGCTGGCGGCGTGAGGTCGTGCCGGGGGCCGAGCATCAAAGCAACGCCGAAGTGCTTGAAGCCGTGCGCCAAATGGCCGGAACCGTCTATCATCTGGTCGGCACTTGCCGCATGGGGTCTGACACGCGCGCCGTTGTTGACCCCGAGTTACGTGTGAACGGCGTTGACGGTCTGCGTGTCGTCGACGCTTCGGTCATGCCGAAGATCACCTCGGCAAATACCAACGCGCCGACCTACATGATCGCCGAAAAGGCCGCCGCGATGATCCGCGCCGAGGCCTCTGGCGCAAAATAAGGACAACACTCATGCCAATTGAAATTCGCAATCCTGCCGCCCCGGATGAAATCGTGGCGACCTATGACGAAACGCCCGCGAGCGCCTTGGATAATCTGGTGGCACGCGCACGCGAGGCGCAGGTCAGTTGGGCCGCAGTGCCACAGCCGGAGCGCGGCGCGCGGGTCGCCAGATATGTCGATACGCTGGAGGCGCGTGCGGAAGAAATGGCCCTATCCATCACAAAGGAAATGGGCAAGCCACTGGCCGAAGCGCGCGGCGAAGTTGCCAAGGCAGTCGGCGAGGCGCGCGCGTGTATTGGCCGCGCAAGCGCGCCGATTGGCGAGGTCTTTCCCTCGCAAATACTGGGAACCGTCGCCTATTCGACCCGCCGCCCACGCGGTGTGGTGCTTGGGATTAACCCGTGGAATTTCCCGTTCAGCACGCCGATGCGCAAAGCCATTCCGGCGCTTATTTACGGCAACGCGATAATTCTCAAGCCCGCCTCTTTGACGCCGGGTGCGGTTGCGTTGATGGTCGAAATTGCCACCGAGACCTTGCCTGCAAACCTTGTGCAGGCAGTGATCGGCGGCGGCGCTTTGGGTCAGGCCCTGTCGGAACATGCAGGCGTCGATGCCGTCAGCTTCACGGGCTCGGTTGATGTCGGAAAGCGCGTTGCACAGGCCGCGGCCGGGCATCTGGCGGAAGTTTCCCTGGAACTCGGCGGCAAGAACCCAGCGATCTTGAACGATGCAAGCGATCTGGACAAAGCGCTTGATCAGATCATGGCAGCGGCCTTTGCGGTCTGTGGTCAGCGTTGTACGGCGGTCAGCCGGGTCATTGTGCATCGCGATCTTGAAAAGAAGGTTGTGGCGGGTCTGGCAACGCGGGCTGAGGCCATGCAGCCGATGGACGGCGCGGCAGATGGCGCAAAAATTGGCCCTCTATCCAGCGCACAGCAGCTTGAGGATGTGGCCGGGTTCGTGTTGCGTGCAGCGGCGGAAGGCGCTGCCATTGCAGCAGGCGGCAAGAAGCTCGACACGGACACAGGCGGATATTTCTATGCGCCAACGATCCTCTCTGGTGTCACCCGGTGTATGGAAATCGCGCGTGATGAGGTCTTCGGCCCAGTCTTGTCGGTGATCGCGTATGACACGGTGGACGAGGCCATGAGCATCGCCAACGATATTGCTTTTGGCCTTTCGTCCTGCCTTTACTCCGAACGCACGGATGTTGTGGAACGCTTCGTTGCCGAAAGCGAAAGTGGTATGCTGCACGTCAACGCGGGCAGTTTCCCTGAAAACCACCTGCCTTTCGTGGGCGTCAAGCATAGCGCTCTGGGCGTTGGCGGTTCGAACGGACCCTCGACCATCCAATTCTATACAACTGAGCACACAGTCTATCGACGAGCCAGTGTTTGAGAGCGGAATGATGAGAGATAAGCCCAACATCCTGATGATCATGGCCGACCAACTGGCGCCGCAGGCGTTGTCGTTTTATGGAAATTCGGTTTGCAAGACCCCGAACCTTGACCGGTTGGCGGCTGATAGCGTGTTGTTTGAGAATGCTTACTGCAACTACCCGGTTTGTGTGCCGTCGCGCGCCTCGATGATGTCGGGCCGACTGACGCCCGCCATCGAGGTTTGGGACAACGCTTGCGAATTGGCATCTAGTCAGCCGACCATAGCGCATCATCTTCGTCACCTAGGCTATCACACGGTTCTGTCGGGCAAGATGCACTTTATCGGTCCGGACCAGTTGCACGGGTTTGACGAACGCACGGTGACGGATGTCTATCCGTCGGGCTTTGACTGGGTCGCGGATTGGCAGGCGGGCCCGGCCTTCGTGCCCTCGGCTACTGGGCTAAACGGTGTCGTCGACGCCGGCCCGGCGGCGCGAACATTGCAAGAAGACTTTGACGAAGAAGTGGCCCATACCACGGTTCAGACGATCTATGACCTGGCGCGGCGCGGGTCAGATGCCGGGCCGTGGTTTCAGATTGCGTCCTTCACAAGCCCACATACGCCCTTTGTCGCAGATCAGAAGTATTGGGACCGCTACAACCCGGACGAAATCGACTTGCCTAAAGTCAGCACCCTGCCATTCGACGATCTGGATTATGCGTCTCGCGCCCTGTTCTTTGCCCATGGTCGGCACCGGCACCGGGTAACCGAGGATGACCTGCGCCGTGCACGTCATGGCTATTACGCGATGATTTCGTTCATCGACGACAAAGTGGGCGAAATCCTCGCAGCACTTAAAGCCAGCGGGCAGGCCGACAACACCGTCGTTATCTTTTGCGCGGATCACGGCGAGATGCTGGGCGAGCGCGGCATGTGGTTCAAGCAAAGTTTCTACGAATGGTCCGCGCGTGTCCCCCTGATAGTATCGGCGCCCGCGCGGTACGCGCCGCGACGGGTGAAAGACTGTGTATCGCTGGTTGATCTGCTACCAACACTGGTTGGCATTGGGGGGGGCGAGATGACCCTGCCCTGCGATGGCGAAAGCCTTGAGCCCGCATTGACCGGAGGATCGACCCGAGATCTGGTTATTTCCGACTACTATGGCATCGGGCCTTGCGTGCCGTATCGCATGGTCCGGCAAGGGCGGTTTAAGCTGATCTATACCCACGGTCACCCTGATCTGATGTACGATCTTGATGCAGACGCCGACGAGTTGCAGAACCTTGCGGACGATCCAGCCCATGAGGATACCCTGGCAGGGCTGAAAACCATGCTCTTGGACGGCTGGGACCCGGTGGAAATCGACCAGAAGATTCGCACCAGTCAGGCCGAACGGTTGTTCCTGAAGTCCACGCCCGGTGATCCTGGTAACTGGGATTACGTGGCGCGCAAAGGCGACGAAACGCGGTATGTCAGGCATGGTTCCGGCGGTGTGGATGGCACCAAAGCAAACCGCCGCCTGCCACGGATCGAGCCGGTAGCGCCGCATTTTCCTGATATTTCTCAACAGGATGTGGCTGAGATTATCGATGGCCGCAAGCCGTTGCCCAGCCACTTGTACGAGGGTGAGTGAGATGCTGGCACGGAGATTCACACCCTGCCCGAAGCAAGCAGAGATTGACAGAATCGAAACGCTTGCATTACAAACTAACAGATGGTTAGTAATAACTCCTCCAGCGCCACGCCTGCCAGTTTGCGCCGCACGCACCGGGGCCTCATGCTAAGCCGCATTCAGGCAGAACCGGGTGTGTCGCGCGCCGAATTGGCCCGAAGCTTCGGCTTTTCCGAAATGGCTGCAACGCGGATCGCAAGGGATTTACTGGCCGCAGATATCATCGAAGAATTCGCCCTGCCCGACCCAGACACAGGCAAACAGCGCCGCTTAGGCCGCCCCCGCATTGGTTTGCGGATCAACCCCAAGGGTGTTTTCGCCGCTGGCATCACCGTTTCGGCCTATTTCTCGGAAGTGTCGATCTGCGACGCAAACGGCCAGACGATTGCCCGTCAAGACGTCGACAACTCGTCCTTTGAAGATGCGACTGAAACCGCGCGGATTTACTCGGATGCACTGCACGCCCTGATCAAAGAAACGGGCATAGACATTGACCGCATTGTTGGCGTCGGTGTGGCCCTGTCGGCCAAGACGTCACCTGATCGAAACGAGATTGTCCGCTCGGAGTATTTCGGCTGGAAAAACGATGGCGGCCAGTTCTGGGACGAAGTGCGCCGGAACACAGGGCTGCCAGTAGAAATCGAGAACATTGCCAACGCGCTTGCCCTTTCCGAGATGCGGTTCGGCGCGGCACGCGGTGTTTCTGAATTCGCACTGGCTCATGTCGCTACATTCGCTGGCGTCGGCGCCGTATCGGAAGGTCGGCTGGTGCGCGGCGCGTCCGGTGATGCCGGTCGTATCGGGCATTTCCGGTCAATGAAGCAGCCGCTTCGCTGCACCTGCGGCCGGAACGATTGCCTCAATCTTTCGGCCACCGGTTTCGGCGTGCTCGCCAAACTAGGCAAGCTGGATCACAACACGTTCGACCGCTCGAAACTGCCGGTCTATGCCAGATTGCTTCTGGCCGCGATTGATGACGACGCGAATGCCGATCACCTGAAGGAGGCCGGTGCGCATCTTGCCGCTGCACTTGATCCCGTCGAAAAGCTTTTGGCACCGGAACTGATCATTCTGAGCGGAACGCTCGGCTCGAACGATGCTTATTTTTCAGGTGTGGAACAAGAACTGGCAACGGCCTTCGCTTACGGCGCGCTTAGTGGGTTCCAGTTGGTAAGGGGTCAGATTTCCCCTGCCGAGGCGGCATCTTTGCTGGCGTTGCATACGTTCTGCTATTCCGACCGGCTTGATTTCGAACGTTTGAACCAAAGAGCAAACGAAAGCGGAGAAGGGGTGGCCTATGCCTAGCGCGTTTTCCAACCGGATGTTCGACTGGATCATCGGTATCGTGTCGGTACTGCTGGTTGTTTTGACACTTTACTCCGCCTATTTCGGTGTCTTCCCCGATGGGTTGCAACGCAGCGGACATTTGCTTTTGGTCATAGCGCTGGTCTATGTCGGCGCGTTGCGGGCGTCTGCGGAAACGGATGACGCGTCTGGATTGGCAGCAACGTTTCAGCGCCTTTGGATATTCGCCGTATTGACTGCAGGGGTCATCGCCACCGGCCACCATATTGTCAACTTCGATGCGATCAACGACCGGTGGGGCGAGATCACCGATGTTGAGATTGTTCTTGCCGTCATGCTTGTGATCGCTTTGTTCGACGCCTGCCGCCGCACCATCGGTTGGCCCATCGTAATCCTTGCAGCGCTTTTTCTGGCTTACGGGCTTTTAGGTGCCTATCTTCCCGATGGCCTTGCGCACCGCGGGTATTCCCTGAAGCGCGTCACAGCGCAGCTGTACCTCGGCGGCGGTGGCATCTTCGGCACGCCTCTCGGCGTCAGTGCTACCTTTGTCACCGGTGTCGTGGTGCTGGGCGCGCTTCTTGAAAAGACCGGGGCGGGGCAAGTGCTGATGGATTTCGCCACTGGCCTGACCGGGCGGATGCGCGGAGGTCCGGCGAAGGCGGCCGTTGTCGGCTCCAGCCTGATGGGCATGATCTCAGGCACCGCCGTTGCCAACGTGCTGACCACCGGGCCGATCTCGATTCCGCTAATGCGCAAAAGCGGATATCGAAAGGAAGCCGCCGGGGCGATCGAAGCCGTGGCTTCGACCGGTGGACAGCTGATGCCGCCTGTGATGGGTGCCGCTGCCTTCATCATGGCCGAATTTACCGAGACGTCTTACCTGACCATTGCCAAAGCGGCCTTCCTGCCCGCGGTGATCTTTTATGCCGTGCTGCTGGCGATGGTGCATTTCGAGGCCGTCAAGCGGAACATCCCGCTTCTGCGTGATGCCGATTCAGTTGTTGACTGGGGAGCAATCCGTCGGCGCTCCTACCTGCTTGCGCCCTTGCCCGTCTTCGTTGGCATGTTGCTGAACGGTTATTCGATCATGCTGTCTTCATTTTGGGCCGTTGCGGCTTCGGTGATCGTCAGCTTTTTCAACCGCGCTTCAGCCCAGACACCGCGCCGTATGGTCGAAACCGCGGTCACAGCCGCCAACGCCGTCATTCCAGTAGCGTTGGCTTGTGCGGCGGCGGGGGTGATCATCGGCATCATCACTCTGACCGGCGTTGGCCTCAAGTTTTCAACCCTTGTCGTGCTGTTGTCAGGCGGCCAGTTGCCGCTGGCCCTTCTGCTGACCATGCTGACCTGCCTGATCCTTGGGATGGGTCTGCCGACGGCGGCGGCCTATATCCTTGTGGCCACCTTGGTGGCACCGGCGCTTGTAGATCTTGGTGTCAGTCTTCTGGCCGCGCATCTCTTTGTGCTTTACTCTGCCATGCTGTCGTCGATCACCCCGCCCGTGGCGCTAGCGGCCTATGCGGCCGCGTCGATCTCGCAAGGCAACCCGCTGAAAATTGCGGTGCTGGCCTGCCAGTTCGGCATGGGTGCCTTCGCAGTCCCCTACTTCTTTGTCTATGACCCCGCACTGTTGGGAATCGATGTGACATGGGTGCAGGTGGTCATATCTTTTTTCACAGCAATCGCCGGTGGTGTCGCCGCCAGCGTGGCGATGATGGGGTTCTTTGCCTATCGCCTGACGATTTTAGAGCGGCTCGGCTTTGTCGTCGCTGCCTTGTTGTTCATGAATCCGGATTGGCGTTTCGACGCGCTGGCAGTGCTGATTTCGGCGGCATTGATCGCCTGGAACCTGCACAAGGGAAAGACAATGGAAAAAATCACAACAGAAATCGGCGCCGAACCGATCACTTCAACACCAAAGGGAGACATCCAATGAAACTTACACTTAGAAACACTTTTATCGCGGCGGCCACGCTAGTCGCCCCAGTCGCGGCTCAGGCAGAATTCCTGTCGATCGGGTCCTGCCCTGTGGGCTGCACGGCCTATACCTGGTCTGCGGGCATCGCCGATGTCATAAACAAGAACGTGGAAGGCATCGAGGTCACGGCCGAAGAAACCAAAGGCTATGTCGCCAATATCAAACTGCTGCAGGATGGCGAGATAGAAGCCTCGATGGCGACGTCTCTGTCATCCTATGAAGCCTGGGCCGCGACCGGCCCATACGAGGGCAGCGAACCCGGCAAGATCCTGTCGTGGATGTCCATTGCGCCGGTTGGCATGCACATCATCGCGCTGGAAGGCGGTCCGATCAATTCGGTCGAGGACCTGAAAGGCAAGCGCATCGGTATGGGCCAGCCGGGCGGCGTGTCGATGCTGGATGCAAATGCGCTGATGGGCATGGTTGCGGGCGATGATTTCGAAGCCTTCCGGGTGCGCCTCGGCGACATGGTCGACATGCTGAGCGACGGCAATCTCGACGCCGCCCTTTGGAACGGCTCCTTCCCGCTGCCGCCGGTCATCAAGTTGAGTGCGCAGCGTGACGTAAAGCTGATCCCGGTATCGGACGCATTCTACGCTGATCTCAACGCAAAGTATCCGCCGTACTTCCGACTTACGATCCCCGGCGGCACCTACGAGGACGTGGCAGGCGACACGCCCACCTATGGTCTTGCCAACGGCCTGGTCATTTCGGCAGACGTATCCGAAGAGCGTGTCTATGAAATGACCAAAGCGATCTTCGAAAACCTCGACGGTCTGGCCGGCGTTCACCCCGCATTTGGCCGAGTGTCCAAGGACACCGTCCTGAACGGCTTTGGGGCTCCGCTGCATCCCGGTGCTTTGCGCTACTATCGCGAGATCAGCGTGCCGGGCATTGAAGACTTCGTTGCGCGCACAGGCGGATAATACACGCATTTCAAGCCCGCCCGGACCTAGTTTCCGGGCGGGTGCTCTATGACAGAAGGAAAGCCCATGACACGTCCCAACATCCTCGTCATCCAAGCGGACCAGATGACCGCGCATTGCCTGTCTGCCTATGGCAAGCCCTACGCGATCACACCAAACATCGACAAGATGGCCGAGAACGGGACGACCTTTGCCAACAGTTACTGCAACAACCCGGTCTGCGGGCCGTCGCGTGCGTCGATGATGACGGGGCGCTTGCCCTCGGATGTTGGTGTTTTCGACAATGGCGCAGAGTTCCTGCCGTCGGAACCGACCTATGCTCATTACCTGCGCACTCTTGGTTACAAGACGACACTGTCGGGCAAGATGCACTTTGTCGGGCCAGACCAACTCCATGGATTCGAGGAACGCCTGACGACCGACATCTACCCATCTGATTTCGCCTGGACCATGGACTGGGAGCGGACCGACGAGGCCTATGCGCCCTCGGTCATGAGCCTGCTTAGTGTGGTTGAATCGGGCCACTGCGAGCGGAACCTGCAACTGGACTATGACGAAGAGGTCTTTATCGCTGCGCGGAAAGAGCTGTACGACCACGCAAGGTCAACAGATGACCGACCGTTCATGCTGCATGTCTCGTTCACGCAGCCGCACAATCCTTTCGTGGCCGGGCGCAAATACTGGGACATGTACGAAGGACGTGACATTCCCGAACCCGAAGTACCTTTCATCCCTTACGAAGATCGGGACCCCTGGTCGCAACGATACTTCATGACGATCCGTCAGGACGAATTCGAGATCACGCCCGAGCAACTATACAACTCGCGCCGCGCCTATTTCGCGATGGTCACCCATATCGATGAACTTGTCGGCGGGCTGATCGAAACGCTGGACAGCATCGGCCAGCTCGAAAATACCTATGTCTTCCTGACCTCGGACCACGGCGAGATGCTGGGCGAGCGCGGCATGTGGTTCAAGTTCAACCCTTTTGAGGCATCACTGCGCGTGCCGATGATCATGCAGGGACCCGGCGTAAAAGCGGGCCACCGGGAAGAGGCGTTGGCTTCGCTGGTCGATCTGATGCCGACATTCACCGATATCGCCAGCGGTGGCACCTTTGATGGCTATGCCGCGCCCCATGATGGCCGCAGCTTGCTGGACAGGCCCGAACGGAACAGCCCCGACGACCGGGTCTTTATCGAGTCGATGGGCGAAAGCCTCTATGGTCCAGGATTGATCATGATCGAAGGATCGAAAAAGCTGATCCATACCCGCACCGACCCAAAGATGTTTTTCGATACAAAGGCAGACCCACTGGAGTTGAACAATCTGGCCGAAGCCCCGGAACATCAGGAACAGATCAACCGAATGTTCGCCGCCATGATGGAACGCTGGGACGAAGCAGGGCTGGAAGAGCGTATCCGAAACTCGCAAAAGAAGCGCCTGTTTGTCCACAATGCGATGAAGCACGGGCGCTTCCCGTCTTGGGATTTTGGCCCTGATTACGACCCCGGAAAGGTCTATGTGCGTGGCGGCACCGACCCTAGCACAACGGCCACAAAGCAACGCGGGCGTTTCCCATACGTGCCGGCGACTGCTCCGCAATTTCCGCGTGATGCCAAGAAGTGAAACGAACGAGAGGCGGGCAAGCTTCCTTTCCCTGAGAGCTTGCAAACAATGCGTATCGCCAAGCAGGCCACAAGAAATCTGAGATAAGTGGGACAGCTGCAGCGGCGGTCTGCAGTGACACGTCACATTGGTCAGCTTCCGACACGTTACTCCCTTGGTGCAATCTGCAGCATTCGGAACAATGGGCTCTTCAGGAACTTTCGCCGCGTGATCCACGAACGGCTGGTCTAGGATGAACCGCCTTTTGCTGCACCGCACATGAACTGACATACTGCGGAGATACTGTTGAAGAAGTCGGCATTTGATACGCGCATGCTGGTTTTAAGAACAAGCCGCGCGCTGCCCCTCCTTACGCCGGGGCTGGAACTGGTACCAACTTGGCCAGTTTGCGGAGGTT
>JBARVN010000064.1:0-2857 GCA_049646285.1 Albidovulum sp.
CCCGGCTTCGGGACTATCTTGCCGATCTGACCGGGCCGACGGTCATCATCGCCCATGGCATGGTTTCGCTCTTTCTGCGAGGCGCGGTTCTGGGCCTCGATCTGGATGGAATCGCGGGGCTGCCGGGCGGGCAGGGCGTGGTCTATCACCTGAAGGACGGCATTCAGACGCGGCTTGAATGAATGGGGGCTTGCTCCGCCCCGCATCAGGCGCTAAATGCTGATCCGTCGGGTCGTTAGCTCAGTTGGTAGAGCGCTTCGTTTACACCGAAGATGTCGGGAGTTCGAGCCTCTCACGACCCACCAATCCCCCCCTGCGTCCGCTGGTCTGGTCACTTTTACTGGGCCAAAAAATTAGAAACCGGCGCCGCGTTTTTTCCATGCACCGCCGCTTGACGCCACTGCACTTGCCCCCTATTACGCAATCCACGCTCGGGCGGCGATCCGGGTGGGTGGAGTTGCGGTTGTAGCTCAGTTGGTTAGAGTACCGGCCTGTCACGCCGGGGGTCGCGGGTTCGAGCCCCGTCAACCGCGCCACCACCCCGGATCGCCCGAGCGTTGCCTGTTTTTGGCACATGCGCGGTTGTAGCTCAGTTGGTTAGAGTACCGGCCTGTCACGCCGGGGGTCGCGGGTTCGAGCCCCGTCAACCGCGCCACTATTTCCCCCCCTCCGGGTTTTTTGAATGAACGACATCCGAGCAGGATATTGCTTTTGCCCTTGGCCGAAGGTGATGGATCCAGACTGAACCGCTGTCAGAGCGTCAGGCGGTAACGGATATGCCCATCACTTTTTACATAACTGTCATAAAGGGTTCGGGCGCGGGCATTGCCTTCGTCCGTGTGCCAGTAAAGGCGGTTCCAGCCATGCGTGCGGGCCAGCGCGATCAGATCATCGATCAACGCGCGGCCCACGCCCATGCCGCGCACCTTCGCGTCCACATAGAGATCTTCAAGGTAGCAATCCTTACCAGCCACCCATGTCGACACATGGTGGTGATGCAGCGCAAAGCCCAGCGCACGCCCGTCTTCGCCCCGCGCCAGCCGGCCATTGAGTGGGCTGGACGGATCTGTGAGCCGTGCCCAAGTGTGTTCAGTGACCGCTGGGTCAAGATTGACCTCGTAGAAGGACAAATAGGCCTGCCACAGCGCCAGCCATTCTGACTTGTCGCCGGTGACGATCGTTGTGATGGATACGGTCATTTTGATCTTCAGTTTAATGCGGAAAGAATCCGCGCCCAGCTGCGGATGCCTTTGTGGAAACTTTCGACATCATATTTTTCATTTGGGCTGTGGATCTGGTCATTGTCTTTGCCAAATCCGACCAGCATCGAATCCATCCCCAAAATCGATTGGAAATACCCCGCAACCGGAATGGATCCACCGCCGCCTACATAGGCGGCGGGCAGACCCCATTCATCGCTTAACGCTTGTCTTGATGCCTCAAACGCCGGGTCACCTATGCCCATGACAGAGGCGGGTGCTGCGCCGTGGTCTTCGAATTCAGCGCTACAATCGGCCGGCAGCATGGAATTGACATAGGCGCGCAGAGCGGCCCGGATCTTTTCAGGGTCTTGCCGGGACACAAGTCGGCACGAGATTTTGGCGCTCGCCTGGGCAGGCAAAACAGTCTTGAACCCGGCCCCGGAATAACCGCCGGAGATGCCGTTGAATTCGCAGGTCGGACGTGACCACAGCATTTCCAGCGGGGTCCGGTCTTGCTCGCCCGCCGGAACCGACAGGCCAACATCCCCAAGAAAGGCCTGATGATCGAAGGAAAGGGATTGCCACTGCGCCCGAATGTCGTCGGGCAATTCATCCACGTCGTCATAAAAGCCGGGCAGGGTGACCCGGCCCGTGTCATCGTGAAGCCCGGCCAATATCCGCGCCAGCACCCGGATTGGATTGGCCGCAGCACCGCCATACATGCCTGAATGCAGATCCTTATTCGCCGCGTGGATCACAATCTCTTCTTCCACCAATCCGCGCAACATGGTGCAGATGGCGGGCGACCGGCTTTCATGCAGCCCGGTGTCGCAGATCAGGGCCAGTTCCGCCTTCAGCTCGCCCGCGTTTTCTTTGAGGAACGGGATGAGCGAGGGAGACCCGCTTTCCTCTTCTCCTTCGAAAAAGAGCGTGATCCTGCCGGGCAATGTGCCGTAGATGACCTTCCAGGCGCGACAGGCCTCAAGAAACGTCATCAACTGGCCCTTGTCGTCCGCCGATCCACGGGCACGGATCACCGGGCCCAGAGGCGTCTCTTCGATTGCGGGATCGAACGGGTCGCGGTCCCACAGATCCAGCGGATCGACGGGTTGAACATCATAGTGCCCGTAAAACAGAAAGTGCCGCCCCGGCCCGTCGGAATGCGCAACCACCATGGGATGGCCGGGTGTGGGCTGCACTGCGGCTTTGAAACCAAGCCCTTCTAGTTCGCCAGCCAGCCATTCCGCGGCGCGATTGCAGTCCGCCTTATAAGCTGGGTCCGTTGAAATTGACGGAATACGCAAAAATTCAAAGAGTCTGTCAAAGGCGTCCGGCAGGCTGTCATCGATTGTCTGTAGAACGGCATCTAGGCTCATTGTCCGGCTCCTGTCTTCGTCAGTGGCGCGAGTCTAACTGTGTGATGCGGGGTGTCCAGCAGGTTCGCGTTCAGACCAATGCCGGAAACCTTCCGGACCAAGGTCGGTTGCTGCACGGGGCGATGCGAATAGTCTTTGCCTATTGCACACACAAGAAGGCGACGACACATGGCACGTATGTATCATTGGGGTCTGGCCGCATGTCTGGTCATCCTCATCTCTCTCACGGGGCCGGCGGCAGAGGCCCAAACCGGGAATACCGTGAAATGCGTGATCGCG
>JBARVN010000065.1:0-64070 GCA_049646285.1 Albidovulum sp.
AGGCACCGGCTGGATGATGCGGGTCATGGACCGGCTGGTGAAGGGCGAGGCCGAGGTCGAGGAGATTGACATGCTGATGGATGTCACGAAACAGGTCGAAGGCCACACGATCTGCGCCTTGGGCGACGCCGCCGCCTGGCCGATCCAGGGCCTGATCCGTCAGTTCCGCGATGAGATCGAGGATCGGATCAAGGCCAAGCGGACGGGTCGCACCGGCGCGATGGCGGCGGAATAGGGAGCAAGTTCCATGATGAACAACATTGGAATACCCGGCCTACTCGTGATCGTTATCTATTGCGTGATCATCGTTGTACCGTTTTTCCAACTATGGAAACGCACTGGGCACAGCGGATGGATATCGCTTTTGATGCTGGTGCCGCTGGTCAATCTGATCATGCTCTACGTATTGGCCTTCAAGGATTGGCCCGCCATGAAGGAGCGGAACTGATCCAATGCCCCTTGAAGGCCATCACCTCGCCGAACTCAACATCGGTCGCCTGATCGCCCCCACCGACGATCCGCGCGTGGCGGAGTTCATGGGCGCGCTCGACCGGATCAACGGCTTGGGCAAGCGGATGCCGGGTTTTGTCTGGATGATGGAAGGCTCGGGCGAGCCGGGGACCGGGAATACGGAGGCCAAGATTGGCGGCGATCCTCAGTTCGTTGCCAACCTGACGGTCTGGGAAAGTGTCGAGACGCTGGAAGCCTTTGTCTGGAACACCGTCCATAGGCAGTTTTATGAGCGTCGGGCCGATTGGTTTGAAGTGCTGGGCAAGATGCATTTCGTCATGTGGTGGGTGCCTGAAGGGCATGAACCCACGCTAGACGAAGCGCTGGAGCGGTTGGCCCGCAAACAAGAGAACGGCGATACGGATCACGCTTTTGGCTGGTCCTACCTGAAAGAAGCGCAGGCATGGAAAAGCCACGGCTGCGCGCAAGTGGCAGCGGAATAGGAGGACGGAATGGAGCATTTTTCCCAGTACGGTCATGCTATTGTGTCTTTGTGTCTCTTTGCCTTGATTACATTGCTTTTGTCGCCCCTTTCGGCGGCAGGTAAGGAAAAGGCCGGTTTGACGCCAGGCTCAATGCCTGATGCGAAATATGGCGAAAGCCTTTACAGGCTGTGCCGCGCCCATATGAACGCGGTCGAGACGATGCCGGTCTTTGCGGTGGTGGTGTTTTCAGCGATGGTGGCGGGTGCCAATGCGCTTTGGGTGAACATTCTTGCAAGCGCGTTTTTGGTCAGCCGTCTGTTGATGCTTTTTGTCCACGTGAAGGGTATCGGCGCCCCGGTGCGCGGGCCACGCACATTCATCTACGTCTTTGGCTGGGCGATGCTGGTGGGTTTAGCGATTATGGCAATCTGGGCGGTGTTTTGAGTAACAAGCACACATATCACCTTGCCGAATTCAACTTCGGTGTGCTGCGCCACGATTGGGATGATCCCCGCGTGGCGGGGTTTGTGAATGCGTTGGACCGGGTGAATGCCGTCGCCAAGCGCAGCCCCGGCTTTGTCTGGATGCTGAGCGAAGATGCGATGGAGACCGAACAGAACACTCCAGATGGTGCGTTGGGTGGCAATCCCCTGATTGCATCCACCCTGTCGGTTTGGGAAGATGTGGCAAGCCTTGATGCCTTTGTTTTCAACACGGTGCACCGGCAGTTCTACCAGCGCCGGGCGGAATGGTTTGATGCGGTGACCGGTGGCAACTTGGTGATGTGGTGGGTGCCTGTGGGCCACCGGCCATCGGTGGCCGAGGGTATGGCGCGCTGGCAGCACCGCGAGGCCAATGGCGACAGCGATCACGCCTTTGGTTGGGCAGTTTTAAAAGACGCGCAGTTCTGGCAGAGCCGGAATTGTACGCCTGTGGCAGCGGAGTAGTCGCATGATGGTGTTTTCTTTTCTCGGTCCGGTTGTTGCCTCGGTTCTTTACGTCATTGTCTTTCAAAAGGCAGGCTTCAGGGGGGCGAGACTTGCCGTCTGTGCTGCCCCGGTTCTCAGCGCTGTCCTGTCGAATGCGCTGATGGGCTTCATGTATATGGGCGAAGGCTCAATGTTTGCCTTCATCCTCATCACAACGGTGCTTAGCTTTGCGCCTTTGCTTGTTTTGGCCTTTAAGGCCTGGCCACCGGTGGTGTCCCCACCGCCCCATGCCTCTACGGAGAATACCTGATGTCTGATCTGCGCAAAATCATCATCGACACCACTGAAGTTGAAGTTGATCCCAACCTCACGCTGATTCAGGCTTGCGAGCAGGCGGGGGTCGAAATTCCGCGCTTTTGCTAT
This sequence comes from Albidovulum sp., assembly GCA_049646285.1. GTDB lineage: Bacteria > Pseudomonadota > Alphaproteobacteria > Rhodobacterales > Rhodobacteraceae > Albidovulum. Next base: position 2,288 of record JBARVN010000065.1, read on the forward strand.
CATGAGCGGCTGACAATTGCCGGGAACTGCCGGATGTGTCTGGTCGAGGTCGTCGGCGGCCCGCCGAAACCCGCTGCAAGCTGTGCGATGCAGGTCAAGGATCTGCGCCCGGGACCGGAAGGCGCACCCCCGGTGATCAAGACCAATTCGCCGATGGTCAAGAAGGCCCGCGAAGGTGTGATGGAGTTCTTGCTCATCAACCATCCGCTGGATTGCCCGATCTGCGATCAGGGCGGCGAATGTGATCTGCAAGATCAGGCCATGGCGTACGGCGTGGATTTTTCCCGCTACCGCGAACCAAAGCGCGCAAGCGAGGATCTGGATCTTGGCCCCTTGGTGGCCACCACCATGACGCGCTGTATTTCGTGCACGCGCTGTGTGCGCTTTACCTCGGAAGTGGCTGGCATCACGCAGATGGGCCAGACTGGTCGTGGCGAAGATTCCGAGATCACCAGCTATCTCAACCAGACGCTCGACAGCAATCTGCAGGGCAACATCATTGATTTGTGCCCGGTAGGCGCGCTGACCTCAAAACCTTACGCCTTCACCGCGCGCCCATGGGAGCTGACCAAGACAGAAACCATCGATGTCATGGATGCATTGGGGTCGAACATTCGTGTCGATACCAAGGGTCGCGAAGTGATGCGTATCTTGCCGCGCAACCATGACGGTGTGAATGAAGAATGGATTTCCGACAAAACCCGCTTCGTGTGGGACGGGTTGCGTCGCCAGCGTCTGGACACGCCTTACATCCGTGAAAACGGCAAGCTGCGCAAAGCGACGTGGCCCGAGGCACTGGGGGCTGTGGCCAAAGCGATGAAGGGCAAAAAGGTTGCCGGACTTGTTGGCGATCTGGCCCCGGTTGAGGCGGCCTTCAGTCTCAAGCAGATAATCGAAGGGCAGGGCGGCCATGTCGAATGCCGCACCGACGGCGCGAAACTGCCCGCCGGAAACCGGTCCGCCTATGTCGGCACCGCATCCATTGCAGATATCGATAGCGCAAAGTTCATCCAGCTTGTCGGTACAAATCCGCGTGTGGAAGCACCGGTGCTGAATGCGCGTATTCGCAAGGCCTGGATCAACGGTGCCAAGGTCGGGCTGGTCGGTGAGGCGGTGGATCTGACCTATGACTACGCGCATGTGGGCACGGACCGGGCTGCACTGGCCGGGTTGTTGGGCCATAAGTTTGGTGCGGTTCTCGATGCCCCTTCCGTGGTCATTGTGGGGCAGGGCGCAATCCGCGAGGCGGATGGCGAGGCCGTTCTGGCCCATGCGATGAAGCTTGCTGACGCGACGAAATCAAAACTGATGATCTTGCATACGGCTGCGTCGCGTGTCGGCGCGATGGATGTGGGGGCCGTGACCGAGGGTGGGTTGGCGGCCGCTCTGGACGGGGCCGAGACGGTTTATAACCTTGGCGCTGATGAAGTTGAAATCGCCGCCGGTGCCACGGTGATCTATCAAGGCAGCCATGGTGACAGGGGCGCGCACCGCGCCGATATTATCCTGCCCGCCGCCGCCTATACCGAAGAAAACGGGCTGTTTGTGAACACCGAAGGGCGCCCGCAGCTTGCCATGCGCGCGGGTTTCGCGCCCGGCGAGGCAAAGGAAAACTGGGCGATCTTGCGCGCGCTGTCGGCCGAGCTGGACGCCACGCTGCCCTGGGATAGTCTTGCGGGGTTGCGTCAGGCGCTGGTGGCGGCACATCCGCATCTGGGCGACATTGATGTTGTGGCCGAAAACACCTGGCAAGCCTTGCCGGTCAAAGCGCCGGCCAAGGCAGATTTTGTGGGAGCGGTGCAGGATTTCTATCTGACCAACCCGATCGCACGTGCATCACAGCTGATGGCGGAACTCTCCGCCGGGGCGAAGGCACGCCACGCAAGCCCGTTGGCGGCCGAGTAGGACATGGTGCGCCCGATCCCATTCGCGGTATTGGCGGGCGGTCTTTTGACCGCGCTGAGTGCCTGTGCGGGAACCGGATCCCCTGATGCGTTCAAGTCGACACCCGAAGCCGAGCCGGATTATCTGGGGTCGAGCACGGTCGGATTGGGCGGCGATCTATATAGCTTTCTGGTGACGATGGAACACCCGCGTGACCTCGATCATCTGGAGAGCTATGTAACCTGCGTCGTGGCGGGCTACACATTGGAAAAGAACTACGGATTCGCGCGAAAGCTGCGCACGAATTTGCATCAAGAGGGTGGCATTTGGAGCGCGGATGCTGTTTACACCATTTCGCCGACACTGCCCCGGGGCCTGAAGACCATCGACGCAGAAGTTACGGTGGCAGATTGCACCGATCAGGGCATACCAACTGTCTAAGAAGGACGGGCTGAGGGACAAAGAATGGCGGATTTTCTGGCAACACCACTGGGCACGTTCCTGCTGATTGTCGTGCAGTGCCTTGGGGTCATCGGGTTTGTAATGATCTCGCTTCTGTTTCTGGTTTATGGGGACAGGAAGATCTGGGCTGCGGTCCAGATGCGGCGGGGACCGAACGTGGTTGGGCCATTTGGCTTGCTGCAATCGGTGGCCGATGCGCTGAAATACATTCTCAAGGAAATCGTCGTGCCTGCGGGGGCCGACAAGTTTGTGTTCTTCCTCGCGCCGATGTTGTCTTTCGTGCTGGCGATTCTGGCATGGGCGGTTATCCCGTTCAACGACGGCTGGGTCCTGTCTGATATCAATGTGGCCATTTTGTTTGTCTTCGCCATCTCATCGCTGGAAGTCTACGGCGTGATCATGGGTGGCTGGGCCTCGAACTCCAAATACCCGTTCCTTGGATCGTTGCGGTCGGCCGCACAGATGATTTCTTATGAAGTGTCACTGGGGCTGATCATTGTGGGTGTCATCATCTCGACCGGGTCGATGAACTTTGGCGATATCGTGCGCGCGCAATCCGGGGATCACGGCCTTCTGAATTGGTACTGGCTGCCGCATTTCCCGATGGTGTTCTTGTTTTTCATCTCGGCGCTGGCTGAAACCAACCGCCCACCCTTCGATCTGCCCGAGGCTGAATCGGAACTGGTTGCGGGTTATCAGGTGGAATACTCCTCGACCCCCTTCTTGCTGTTCATGGCCGGTGAATACATCGCCATCTTCCTGATGTGTGCGCTGATCTCGCTGCTCTTCTTCGGCGGCTGGCTGAGCCCAATCCCGGGCCTGCCGGACGGTGTGCTGTGGATGGTTGGCAAGATGGCATTCTTCTTCTTCATGTTCGCCATGGTGAAGGCGATCACACCGCGTTACCGCTATGATCAGTTGATGCGCATTGGCTGGAAAGTGTTCCTGCCCTTGTCGATCGGCTGGGTTGTCATCGTCTCGTTTCTGGCGAAATTCGAAGTGTTCGGCGGCTTTTGGGCGCGCTGGGCGATTGGGGGCTGATCATGGGACCGGCACGCACGACCGACTACACCCGCGCGGCAAAGTACTTTTTGCTGATGGATTTCGTCAAAGGCATGGGCCTTGGGTTGAAATATTTCTTCGGCCCGAAGGCCACGCTGAATTACCCGCATGAAAAGGGGCCGCTTTCGCCCCGCTTTCGCGGCGAACATGCGCTGCGCCGCTATCCGAACGGCGAGGAACGTTGCATTGCTTGCAAGCTATGCGAGGCGATCTGCCCGGCGCAAGCGATCACCATCGACGCGGAACCCCGCGAAGATGGCAGCCGCCGCACTACGCGTTATGACATCGACATGACCAAATGTATTTATTGCGGCTTTTGCCAAGAGGCCTGCCCGGTCGATGCCATCGTCGAAGGCCCGAATTTTGAGTTCGCCACCGAAACCCGCGAAGAGCTGTTCTACGATAAGGAAAAGCTGCTTGATAACGGTGCCCGCTGGGAAGCCGAGATTGCCCGCAACCTTGAACTGGATGCGCCTTACAGATGAATGCTGACTCCGCACATATCGACACTTACGCGAAGGGCAAGGCCCTGTCGGAAGCGGTCAACCCGGGCATGGAGGACGCGCTGCGCGCCCGCTATGAAGCGCTGGTGCCAGGGCTGGCCGAGACGGTCGTTGATGTGGCGTATGGCAAGTTCTATGCGCGGCAGGGTGTGGACGAAAAAACGCGTCTTCTGGCAACTATTGCCGCGTTGACGGCCCTTGGCGGTCAGACCCGGCCGCAACTCAAGGTCAACATCGCCTCGGCCCGCGCTGTCGGCGCCAGCCGCGAAGAGATTTCCGAGATCATCTTCCAGATGACGCTCTATGGCGGATTTCCGGCGATGATCAATGCGCTGAACGCGGCCATTGAGGTGTTCGATTCCGAAGAGGAGGCCGCATGACCGAGGACTTCCAAAAACTTTTCCAGCAGATGATGCAGCAGGGTCAGGATATGGCCCGGTCGCTTAATCCTGCTTTGGAAACCTTTAAAGGGCCGGCATTCGACAAGTTGTTTCCGACCATGTCCAAAGACATGATGGAAATGTGGTTCGGCAACACCTTCAACCGCGAAGGCCTTGATGCCCGCACCCGGCTGTTGGTGACGGTCGCCGCGCTGACCGTATTGGGCGCGCAAGGCGAGCCGCAGATGAAACTGACGATCCGCCACGCGCTGGAGGCAGGGGCCACCAAGCGCGAAATCGCGGAAGTGATTTATCAGATGAGCATGTTTGGCGGCGTTCCCGCCATGACCAAGGCGCTGGAAATCGCGCAATCGGTCTTTGCTGAGACGGGAGATGACGCATGAGTGTCGCGGTATTTGCCTTTTACCTCTTCGCTGTATCGGCGGTGACGGCGGGGCTGATGGTTGTGGTCAGCCGCAACCCTGTTCATTCGGTCCTGTGGCTGATCCTTGCGTTTCTGTCCTCGGCGGGCCTTTTCGTGCTGCTGGGGGCCGAGTTCGTGGCGATGCTTTTGATCATCGTCTATGTGGGCGCGGTTGCGGTGCTTTTCCTTTTCGTTGTGATGATGCTCGATATCGATTTTGCTGAGCTGAAAGGCGAAATGGCGCGCTATATGCCGCTGGGCCTGTTGATGGGTGTGATCGTGCTGATGCAGCTGGGCATAGCCTTTGGTGCATGGGAAACCGCCGAGACGGCCGAAGCGATGCGCGGAGCGGTGACGCCTGAGGGCGTACACAACACCGCCGCTTTGGGCCTGCTGATCTATGACAAATACATCCTGCTGTTCCAGCTTGCCGGTCTGATCCTGCTGGTCGCGATGATCGGGGCGATTGTTCTGACACTGCGGCACAGGAAGGACGTCAAGCGCCAGAACGTGCTCCACCAGATGTGGCGCGATCCCGCCAAAGCGATGGAGCTGAAGGACGTGAAGCCGGGGCAGGGGCTCTAACCTGTCACCCCCGCGCAAGCGGGGATCGCGAAAGGGTTGAGGCCCCCGCTTTCGCGGGGGTGACAGACGAAAGAATATCGGGCGAGGCCCGGAGGGACGAGAATGATCGGATTGACCCACTACCTTGGCGTTGCCGCCGCGCTTTTCGTGATCGGCATCTTTGGCATCTTCCTCAACCGGAAGAATGTCATCGTCATCCTTATGTCGATTGAGCTGATGCTGCTTGCGGTGAACATCAACTTCGTCGCCTTCTCCAGCTTCCTCCATGATCTTGTGGGGCAGGTCTTCACGATGTTCGTGCTGACCGTCGCCGCCGCCGAGGCGGCGATTGGCCTTGCGATCCTTGTCTGCTTCCACCGCAATCGTGGCACGATCGACGTCGAAGACGTCAATGTGATGAAAGGGTAAAGTATGGAAACCATTATCCTCTTTGCCCCGCTTCTGGGCGCGCTCATCGGCGGTTTTGGCTGGCGGTTGATTGGTGAGACGGGTGCCTTGGTGGTGACCACAGGGCTCTTGTTTCTGGCCTGCCTGCTTAGCTGGGTCGTGTTTCTGGGCTTTGACGGCACCACACAGCATATCCATATTCTGGACTGGATCCGCTCGGGCAGTCTCGACACCGAATGGTCGATCCGGCTGGACCGGTTGACCGCGATCATGCTGGTGGTGGTCACGACCGTCTCGGCGCTCGTCCATCTCTATTCATGGGGCTACATGGCCCATGATGAGAACTGGACCCATGATGAGCACTACAAGGCGCGGTTCTTCGCGTATCTCTCGTTCTTCACCTTTGCGATGTTGATGCTGGTGACGGCGGATAACCTTGTGCAGATGTTCTTTGGCTGGGAAGGCGTTGGCGTCGCCTCTTACCTGCTGATCGGGTTTTACTATAAAAAAGCCAGCGCAAATGCGGCTGCGATCAAGGCGTTTGTGGTCAACCGGGTGGGTGATTTCGGCTTTGCGCTTGGGATCTTCGGGCTCTTTATGCTGGTCGACAGCATCCGTCTGGATGATATCTTTGCCAATGCGCCGGCTTTGGCCGAAACCAACCTGCACTTCCTCTGGACAGACTGGAATGCCGCCAACTTGCTGGCCTTCCTTCTCTTTATCGGCGCGATGGGTAAATCGGCGCAGCTTTTCTTGCACACGTGGTTGCCTGACGCGATGGAAGGCCCGACGCCGGTGTCTGCCCTGATCCATGCGGCAACGATGGTCACCGCTGGTGTCTTTCTGGTCTGCCGTATGTCGCCCTTGTTCGAATACGCACCCGAGGCGAAGTCCTTCGTGATGTATATCGGCGCTGCCACGGCGTTCTTTGCCGCGACCGTTGGCCTGGTGCAAAACGATATCAAGCGCGTCATCGCCTATTCGACCTGTTCGCAACTGGGCTATATGTTCGTGGCGGCAGGGGCAGGCATCTACGGCGCTGCGATGTTCCACCTCTTCACCCACGCGTTCTTCAAGGCGATGCTGTTTCTTGGCGCAGGCTCGGTCATCACCGCGATGCATCATGAGCAGGACATGCGCAACTACGGCGGCTTGCGGAAGAAAATTCCGCTGACTTTCTGGGCGATGATGATCGGCACCTTGGCGATCACGGGTGTGGGCATTCCGCTGACCCATTTTGGCTTTGCCGGTTTCCTGTCCAAGGATGCGATCATTGAAAGCGCCTTTGCCAGCGGCAATGGTTTTGCGTTCTGGGCCTTGGTGATTGCCGCGCTCTTCACCAGCTTCTATTCATGGCGGCTGATCTTCATGACCTTTTACGGCAAGCCGCGCGGCGACCATCATGCCCATGATCATGCGCACGAATCGCCGCTGACCATGACCATCCCGCTGGGTGTGCTTGCGCTGGGGGCGGTCTTTGCGGGTATGCTTTGGTACAAGCCCTTCTTTGGTGACCATGCCTCGATGACGACATTCTTCGCAATGCCGCATCACGCCGAAGCGGCGGAAGGTGCTGCTGACGCGCATGGCACTGCGACACATGAAGCCACCACCACCGAGGCCGAGACTGAAACGGACAGTCACGGAGTTGTTGCCCATTCGATGGATGGCGGCGAGGCTCCGCAAGGCGCGATCTTCATGTCAGCGGCGTCAAATCAGGTGTTGGATGATGCCCATCATGCACCGGCCTGGGTCAAAGCCTCGCCCTTCATGGCCATGCTGATCGGGTTCTTTACGGCCTGGATGTTTTACATCAAGGATCCGTCACTCCCCGGCCGTCTGGCTGCCCAGCAGCCGATCCTCTACCGCTTTTTGCTGAACAAGTGGTACTTCGATGAGATCTATGATGCGCTGATTGTAAAGCCTGCCAAGCGGCTTGGTACGTTCTTGTGGAAGCGCGGGGATGGCAATGTCATTGACGGCACCATCAACGGCGTTGCGATGGGCTTTATCCCGCGCATGACCCGGCTCGCTGCAAAAGCTCAGTCTGGTTACATTTTTCACTACGCTTTCGCGATGGTCGTCGGGATTGCCGTGTTGCTTAGTTGGATGACGCTCTCGGGGGGCGCGCACTGATGGAAAACCTTCTCTCCATTATTACTTTCGTGCCCCTTGTGGCCGCTGCGATCCTGGCGCTGTTCTTGCGCGGGAATGACGAGGCGGCGCAAGCCAATGCCAAACGGCTGGCGCTGATTGCAACCTCGGCCACATTCCTTGTGTCGATATTCTTGCTGACGGGGTTTGAACCAAGCGATACCGGCTTTCAGTTCGTGGAAGAACACAGCTGGATCATGGGGCTGAACTACAAGGTCGGCGTTGATGGGATCTCTGTTCTCTTCGTCCTTTTGACGACGTTCCTTATGCCAATCACGATCCTGTCGTGCTGGCAGGTCGAAACCCGCGTCAAGGAATACATGGTCGCATTTCTGGTGCTGGAAGGGCTGATGATCGGCGTGTTCGTCGCGCTGGATCTGGTGCTCTTTTACCTGTTCTTTGAGGCGGGCCTGATCCCGATGTTCCTGATAATCGGCATCTGGGGCGGCAAGGAGCGTATCTACGCAGCCTTCAAGTTTTTCCTTTATACCTTCCTCGGCTCGGTCCTGATGCTGGTCGCGATGATCGCGATGTATGTGGATGCGGGCACGACAGATATTCCGACGCTGCTGGTCCATCAATTCTCGTCCGAGACGCTGAATGTGCTGGGGTTCCGGGTGATCGGCGGCATGCAGACACTGCTGTGGCTGGCGTTCTTCGCAAGCTTTGCCGTGAAGATGCCGATGTGGCCGGTGCATACATGGTTGCCTGATGCCCACGTTCAGGCCCCGACAGCAGGTTCTGTCGTTCTGGCGGCGATCTTGCTGAAGATGGGCGGCTACGGCTTCTTGCGCTTTAGCCTGCCGATGTTCCCGGTGGCCTCTGACCATTTGGCGGGGCTGGTCTTGTGGCTGAGCGCCATTGCGATTGTCTACACGTCGCTGGTGGCCCTCGTGCAATCGGATATGAAAAAGCTGATCGCCTATTCTTCCGTCGCGCATATGGGCTTTGTCACGATGGGGATTTTTGCCGCGAACCAGCAAGGGGTCGATGGCGCAATCTTCCAGATGATCAGCCACGGTTTCATCTCGGGCGCATTGTTCCTGTGCGTCGGGGTCATCTATGACCGGATGCATACGCGCGAGATTGACGCTTATGGCGGTCTGGTGAACCGGATGCCATCCTATGCGCTGATCTTCATGTTCTTCACGATGGCCAATGTCGGCCTGCCCGGCACTTCGGGTTTTGTGGGCGAGTTTCTGACCCTTGTGGGCATCTTTCAGGTCAATACATGGGTTGCGGCAGTTGCGACTTCGGGTGTGATCTTGTCGGCGGCCTATGCGCTTTGGCTTTACCGCCGGGTGGTGATGGGTGATCTGATCAAGGAGGCCTTGCGGTCGATCACCGATCTGACCACCCGCGAAAAGGCGATCTTTGCGCCGTTGGTCGCGATGACCCTTTTGCTTGGGGTCTATCCCAGCCTTGTCACCGATATGATCGGGCCGTCGGTTTCGGCCCTTGTTTCTGACTACCACGCCGCCATTCCCGCATCTGATGCGGCGAAGCTGGCCAGCCACTGAGGACCTAGCGATGATCTCTGCCGATTTCTCCGCCATTCTGCCCGAAGTGGTTCTGGTTCTTTACGCCATGGCCGCGCTTTTGGGCGCTGTCTATACCGGCAAGGATGAGCTGACGGGTACGCTGACATGGGCCACCTCGGCCGTTTTTGTGGGGCTTGCCGCCTGGATTGGCCTGTCTGGCGCGGGCGACAGCATGGCCTTTGGCGGTATGTTCATCGATGACGCGTTTTCGCGCTATGCCAAGGTTCTGATCTTGCTGGCCGCGGCTGCGGTTCTGGCGATGAGCCAGGACTATATGATGCGCCGCGGGCTGGGGCGGTTCGAGTTTCCGCTGCTGGCCGCTTTTGCAGTTGTTGGCATGATGGTCATGGTCTCGGCGGGCGATCTTATGTCGCTGTATATGGGGTTGGAGCTTCAATCCCTGTCGCTTTATGTGATTGCCGCTTTTCGCCGTGACAGCATCAAATCCACCGAAGCCGGTTTGAAGTACTTCGTGCTCGGTGCACTGTCGTCGGGGCTTTTGCTTTACGGCGCGTCGCTGACCTATGGCTTTACCGGCACGACCCTGTTCGCAGGCATTGTTGAGACCATCCATGGCGGGCACACATCGGTTGGACTGCTCTTTGGTCTGGTGTTCCTGATCACGGGCCTTGCCTTCAAAATCTCGGCAGTGCCGTTCCATATGTGGACGCCCGATGTCTATGAAGGATCGCCGACGCCGGTCACGGCCTTCTTTGCGACGGCCCCGAAGGTCGCCGCTGTCGCGCTGTTTGCGCGGGTCATGCATGATGCCTTTGGCACAGCGGTCAGTGATTGGAGCCAGGTTCTGGCGCTCTTGGCGGTGCTATCGATGTTTCTGGGTGCCATTGCCGCCATTGGACAGCGCGATATCAAACGACTTATGGCCTATTCGTCGATTGCGCATATGGGCTTCGCGCTGGTGGGGTTGGCCTCGGGCACCGAAGCGGGTGTGCAGGCGATGCTGATCTACATGGCGGTTTATGTGGTGATGAATGTCGGCACCTTCGCCTTTATCCTGTCGATGGAAAAAGATGGGATGCCGGTCACGAATATCGGATCGCTTAACCTCTATTCCAAGAAAGAGCCGATCAAGGCGCTGGCGCTTTTGGTCTTGATGTTTTCGTTGGCCGGCGTGCCGCCGATGCTGGGCTTCTTCGCGAAATACGGTGTGCTGCTGGCGGCGGTGAATGCGGGCATGATCTGGCTGGCGCTGGCCGGTGCGGTCGCTTCGGTGATTGGCGCATTCTACTATTTGCGCATCGTGTTCTACATGTATTTCGGCACAGAATCCGACGCTTTGGATGGCAAGATGGTGCCGGTCCAATGGGTGTTCCTGATGGCATCAGCCATTGTGATGCTTGCGGGTATCGTAAACCTTTTCGGGGTCGAGGGGGCGGCGGCGCTGGCAGCCGAAGCTCTTGTCCGCTGAGTGGGAGCATGATCTTTCGGTCTGGCCTGAAGGCGTGGCCCGCCATGTTTTGGCCGAGGTGGACAGCACAAACTCCGAAGCGGCCCGTCTGGCCCCGGGACTGACGAAAGCAACATGGATCCTTGCGCACCGTCAATCCGCCGCAAGGGGGCGGCGGGGGCGAGCGTGGGCATCGCCGGAGGGAAACCTGTCTTCCACTTTGTTGATGCCCTTCGTGGGTGCGCCTGCGGATGCCGCATTGCGCAGCTTCGTGGCAGCCCTTGCCTTGGCTGATGCTTTGGGTGCGGTCTGCGGCCCCGGCGTGAACATCGCGCTGAAATGGCCGAATGATGTGCTTTTGAACGGCGGCAAGGTTGCCGGGATCTTGCTTGAAAGCACCGGGCAGGGCGGCAGCACGCACCATCTGGCGGTCGGCATCGGGGTCAATCTTGCAGCAGCACCCCCCGCAGAAACGGTTGAGCCGGGCGCAGTGCTGCCCGTGTCCGTTCTGGGCGAAACCGGGGTGGTGGTCGCCCCTGAAGCCTTTTTGCCGTACCTTGCTAACGCTTTTGCCCATTGGGAAACGCAACTATCCACCCATGGGTTTTCCGAGGTACGCGCCGCGTGGCTGGTCCGCGCCGCCAAGCTTGGGCAGCCTTTGACCGCGCGCACCGGGTCCGAGGTGATCGAAGGCATCTTCGAGACGATTGCCGAGGATGGTATGCTGGTTCTGACAACGCCCAATGGCCCGCGCAAAATACCCGCGGCGGACGTCTTTTTCTAAGGGGAGGGGCCCATGCTCCTATGCATCGATACCGGCAATACGAATACGGTGTTTTCCGTCTGGGACGGACATGACTTTGTGTGCACCTTGCGAACGTCATCTGAACATCAACGTACGGCGGATCAGTATTTCGTTTGGTTCTCGACGCTGATGCAGCACCACAACGTACCGGTTGAGATTGACAGCTGCGTCATCTCATCAACGGTGCCGCGCGTGGTGTTCAACTTGCGGGTTTTGTGCGACCGCTATTTCAATTGCCGCCCTTTGGTTGTGGGCAAGCCTGACTGCGCCTTGCCGGTAGCGCCAAGGGTCGATCAAGGGACGACCGTGGGCCCCGACCGTCTGGTCAACACCGTCGCGGGCTATGACCGGTTCGGCGGCGATTTGATCATCGTTGATTTTGGCACCGCGACAACCTTTGACGTGGTCGATGCTGACGGTGCCTATATTGGGGGCGTGATCTCACCCGGCGTAAACACCTCGCTGGAAGCACTGCATATGGCCGCGGCTGCCTTGCCGCATGTAGATGTGACCAAGCCACAATCGGCGATTGGCACGAATACGGTTGCCTGTATGCAATCGGGCATTTACTGGGGCTACGTCGGCCTTGTCGAAGGGATCGTCCGTCAGATCCGGATTGAACGGGATCGTCCGATGAAGGTGATCGCCACCGGGGGGCTTGCAAGCCTCTTTGATCAGGGTACGGAGATTTTCGACAGGGTCGAGGATGATCTGACGATGCACGGGCTGGTCCTGATCCATCGCCACAATATGGAATTGGAAAACGCATGAGTAAGACCGACCGCCTGATCTATCTGCCGCTAGGTGGTGCCGGTGAAATTGGCATGAACGCCTATGTTTACGGCTATGGCCCCAAGGGTAAGGAACGGCTGATCGTTGTCGATCTGGGCGTGACCTTCCCGGATATGGATACGTCACCCGGTGTTGACCTGATCATGGCCGATGCCACGTGGCTGGCAGAAAACGCCGCCCGCATTGAAGCGATATTCATCACCCATGCGCATGAGGATCATGTCGGAGCATTGGGGCTTTTGTGGCCGCGCCTGAAGGCGAAGGTTTACACGCGTGCCTTTACTGGGGCGCTGGCAACGCTGAAGATGGAAGAGCATGGCCATCCGCTTGATGTGATCAACATCGTAGCGCCGCGCCCGCATGTGGTTGAGGCTGGCCCCTTTAAGGTTCAGTTCGTGCCGGTCAGCCATTCGATCCCGGAAAGCTCGGCCTTGATCATTGACACGCCTGCAGGGCGGATTGTGCATACCGGGGATTTCAAGCTGGATGGCAGCCCGATTGTGGGCGAACCGTTTGACCCTGTGGCCTGGCATGCGATTGCCAATGAAGGCGCGGGCGTCAAGGTTTTGACCTGTGACAGCACCAACGTGTTTTCGCCTAAACCCGGCCGGTCAGAGGCCACATTGGCTGAACCGCTGACAAAGCTGATTGCTGAGCAGCGCGGTATGGTGGTGGCCACCACGTTTGCCTCCAACGTCGCGCGTCTAAAGACACTGGCCGAAGCAGGAACCGCTGCCGGCCGCTCTGTCTGTATGCTGGGTAGGGCGATGAAAAAGATGCTGACGGCTGCGGTCGAGACCGGAGTGGTATCCGACTTCCCGGCCATTGTCCCGCCGGAAGAGGCCGCGAAAATTCCCCGTCAGAACCTGATGCTGATTGTGACTGGCAGTCAGGGGGAACGGCGGGCCGCCTCGGCCCAGCTTAGCCGTGGTAAATACCTTGGGTTGCAGATGAACGAGGGGGATACGTTCTTGTTCTCCTCTAAAACCATCCCGGGCAATGAACGCGGTGTCATCCGGGTGATGAATGCCTATTCGGAAATGGGCGTGGACATTGTCGATGACAATGACGGGCTGTACCACGTTTCTGGCCACGCGAACCGGCCAGATCTTGAGGCGGTACATGACCTCTTGCGCCCCAAGATCTTGCTGCCAATGCACGGCGAGCACCGGCATCTGCGTGAACACTGCCAGATCGCTCTATCAAAAGGCATTTCCACAACGCTTGCGACCAACGGCACTATGGTTGACCTTACGGGCGACACGCCAACTGTGGTCGAGCACATTGAAACCGGACGTACATATCTGGATGGATCGGTGATGATCGGGTCCATGGACGGCGTCGTGCGCGACCGGATCCGTATGGCGCTGAACGGTCATGTCATGGCAACGGTGATCCTGGATGAGCAGGATCAGCCACTGGGCGATGCGTGGGTCGAAGTCATGGGATTGTCCGAAAAAGGCCGACGCGGTGCGCCACTGTCCGACATGATCGAGGCCGAGCTGAATGAGTTTCTGGACGGCGCAGGCGCCAAGATGCTGCGCAATGACGATAAGCTCGAAGAAGGGATCCGCCGCATCGTGCGTCAGGTGACGATGGAAGAAGTGGGCAAAAAACCCGAAGTGACCGTGGTGACAAGCCGGTTGGTCGCTGAATAGCGCAGGCCCAGATCAAACAAAGAAAAACCTCGGCAAAATCGCCGGGTTTTTTTTTGGTTTTAGGGGGGGCTCTGTTCACAGAGCACCCATGCGTCATCGAAACGTATTATAGAATTTCACGTTAATCCTGAACCATCTAACGCCGTCTGAAATCAAAGATTTCAACGCGTTAGATGATACTGGATGCCTTGAGTTAAACGCCAAACGCTTTAGTTATCGGCGGTGTCAGACACCTTAGGAACGCTGCGCATCAGGAAATCGGGCACGTGATCGCCCATCCCCACGACAGGCTCATCACGACGATCACCACCTCTGTTATTGCGGCGATCATCACGGCGTCCGCCACGCTCATTGTCTTGACGCTCTTTGCGGGCGGGTGCTTCGGTCCGAGCCGGGGCTTCTGCAACGGCGGGTTCAGGGGCGCGCGGTGCTTCAACAACGGCCTCGACAGCCGCGGGTTGCGGCGCAATCGGTTCCATCGAGGCCACCTGATCATGCGGCTTGACGGGGCGCGTCTTGCGCTCGTCCCGGCCCCGGTCGCTTCTTTCGCCGCGGCGCCCTCGTGGTTTGTCTTCTTCCTTGCGTGCCGGGCGTTGCGCGGCCTCGCTCAGCGCAAACTCACCTGGGGCGGTTGCGCGCGGCAAAGATGTCTTCAACAGCGCTTCGATCGCGTCCAGATACTTCTGGTCCGAAGGGGTCGAAAGTGTGATCGCAACGCCCTTGCGGCCCGCGCGGCCGGTGCGGCCGATGCGGTGCACGTAATCTTCGGCATGGCTTGGCACATCAAAGTTGAACACATGGCTCACCGCCGGGATATCAAGCCCGCGCGCAGCCACGTCCGAGGCGACAAGAAAGCGTAGCGAGCCATCGCGAAACCCATCAAGCGTGCGCATGCGCTGGCTCTGGTCAAGATCACCGTGAATGGGAGCCGCATCAAGACCGTATTTTTTCAAAGACTTGGCTAGAATATCGACCTCTGTCTTGCGGTTGCAAAACAAAATGGCGTTGGTGCAGGCATCCCCTTCGGCGGTGATGATCGCACGCAGTAATTCGCGCTTTTGCTTTGCTGCCTGATCTTTGCGGGTTGGAACCAGCTCGATCAATCTTTGCTCAATCGTCTCGGACGCGGTGGCCTGACGTGCCACTTCGATCCGTGCAGGGTTGTGCAAAAAGGCATTGGTGATCCGCTCAATTTCCGGCGCCATAGTGGCCGAATAAAAGAACGTCTGCCGGGTGAAGGGGGTAAGCGAGAATATCCGCTCAATATCGGGAATAAAGCCCATGTCGAGCATCCGGTCTGCTTCATCCACCACCATGATCTGAACGCCTGTCAACAGCAGCTTGCCGCGTTCAAAATGGTCCAAAAGACGGCCGGGGGTGGCGATCAGCACATCGACACCGCGGTCGATCAGCTTGTCTTGTTCGCCAAAGGATACGCCGCCAATCAGCAGTGCCTTGGTCAGCTTTGTGTTTTTTGCATAAATCTCGAAGTTTTCAGCCACCTGAGCGGCCAATTCACGTGTCGGTGCCAGAACCAGTGATCGTGGCATACGTGCGCGGGCCCTGCCGCGTCCGAGAAGGGTTATCATCGGCAGCGTAAAGCTGGCCGTTTTGCCGGTGCCCGTCTGGGCGATGCCCAGCACGTCACGCCCCTCAAGGGCTGGCGGTATCGCGCCTGCCTGAATTGGGGTTGGGGTTTCATAGCCAGCTTCGGCAATTGCTTGCAGGACCTTGGGGTCCAGCTTCAGGTCGGAAAATTTTGTCATATACGTCCATCAGATTGCGGTATCGGACCGCAGGGTAAAGGGACGCTATAGCCCGGGCGTCCCGGCAAAGGCCCACCGGATGTGGGTTCTGCGGAACTACTGCATATTGTCTGAAAGGTCAATCTGCCGAGAGATACACCCAAACCGAAGCACCGTCCGCCTGGGGGAGCGGACGGTGCCTTGGTTGGGTATTTGGGTGGGTATTTGGTGTGGGTACTAAGTAACTGCCGATAGCTTTCTTACTTAAGAAATCTACCTGCGACGGCGACGCATAAACGCCGCCATGCCGAGACCGGACAGGAGCAGTGCTCCACCGGCAGGCACCGGAACGGCCGCCAGATCAAGGCGAATGGCCCCGATATGATTGCCGCCACCCGCCGAGCGTGCAAGCACGTTCAACGAGATATTGTATGACCCCGGTCCAAGATTGAACGAGCCAGAGCTGAAATTGGGATCAGCCAGAGCTGTGTCAAAGTTCATCCCGACCGTTGTCGGTCCCGTCATCGGATCAGAGGTCGTTCCGAGTGACAGGGCATTTGCAAAAACCTCAAACTTATCGCCAGCCGCAAAGCCATCGACAATTGTCAAAATGGCGTTCCCGACCAGCGTGAAGCTGAAGTTTCGACTTACGGTGGTGCCGACTGCCCCAAAGGCAAACCGATCCCAGCCGCTGTCGGCTACGAGGTTAATGGTCGCTGCGCGGGTGGGGCCGGCAGAAACCAGCGCGGCTGCCACGACCAGCGCTTTTAGGGGGACGTTAAACATATCAGCTCCAAGAATTGTTGCAGGTGGCAAAGGCAATAAGTCGATCAATTGAGACAATTTTGAGGCACTGTTTATTGCGGGTTTCAGTTTTGGCAACAGCCAAGACAATTCGACGCAATAACGCCAATGCGCGCAACAATCCCAGCGGAAATCTGCCTAAAGTTGAAGGTGCAGCACCTGTGTTTGCCTTCGTAAGGGCGAATTTTGTGCCTGAATTTGCAGGGTTGCCAGACAATTGCCGCGATTCGGTCGGCTTTTTAAGGCGATTGCCGCAGGGTTGGGCAAGTCGGCCACAATCGCGCTCATGGAGAGGTGACGCATCTATCTCGGCCGGTTGTGGGCGGTGTGAAGCAGGGGTAGGCTGCTGATGAGGGCAGAAGTAAGTCGGGGCCAATGCTGGCAATTCACGTGATTAATCTTGATCGTCGCCCGGACCGTCTGGCGGCCCTGTCGTCTCGGCTGGATATGCTTGGTCTTGGCTGGAACAGGGTGGCGGCGATTGATGCGATGGCCCGCGATCCGGCGGAGCTAAGCCGTGCATTCGGCGCAGGCCCTGCATCGCGCGCCTTTCCGGCAACGCCCGGAGATATGGCATGTTCGCTAACGCATCAGCGGTTGTGGCACGAGATTGCCAGTGCACGCGTTGAGGCTGCAATTGTGTTGGAGGATGATGCGGGTTTGGCCGATAGCTTTGCCGATCTTGCGAATTGCGATCTTGCCGGAGTGATGCGGCGCAATGGAATGGGGGCGATGAAGCTGGAATTCTGGCCCGGCCCACAATCCAGTCGCCGTTTTCCCGTGGGGCAGGATCTGGGGCCGGTTAACGGATCTATTCGACTGTTTCGGATGCGTTCGTCTTTTTTGGGCACCTGCGCCTATGTGATTACAGCTGAAGCTGCCAGAAAGCTCTTGTCTGCGCACCGAGTGCTGGAGGTGCCTGTTGACCATTTTCTGTTCGGCCAATCCGCAGGGCGAGGGTTTGACCTTTTGCGCCCCGGTTTCGTCAACCCGGCGCCGGTCTTGCACGATGTGGATCGGTTCGGATCCGATATCAGCGCAGAGCGACCGGCAAAGCCACCGCGCCGACCATTCGCCCGCCGGTGGCATGAATACCGGCAGCTGCGCAAAGAAGAGGCCGCGTTGAGCCGGGGAGAATGCGAGCGTGTTGAGATGCGCTATGCCGGTGATGCGCCTCGCGCGTCTACACCATCATCTCTTTGGTCGCCGTCAGGTTCAGCGTCGGAAAATCCCGAATGATGCGGTCGATATCCCACTGAAGCCGGGTCAGAAAGACGATGTCGCCGTCATGGTCATAGGCAATATGGCCCTTATTGGCGGTCACGAATTTTTCGACATCCGCCTTAGGGCCACTGACCCAACGCGCTGAGGTGAACTGTGATCCTTCGAAGCGAACGGGCAAGGAATATTCCTGCTCGATCCGGCTGGCCAGCACTTCGAATTGCAACGCGCCAACGACGCCCACAATGAACCCAGAACCGATTGCGGGTTTGAAGACCTTGGCCGCACCCTCTTCGGCGAACTGCATCAAAGCTTTTTCCAGATGCTTGGCCTTCATCGGATCGCCCGCCCGCACATTTTGCAGCAGTTCCGGTGCAAAGGAGGGGATGCCAGTGAAACGCAACGCCTCTCCTTCGGTCAGTGCATCGCCGATGCGAAGCTGCCCGTGGTTGGGAATGCCAATGATGTCACCTGCCCAGGCTTCTTCCGCCAGTTCACGGTCTGCGGCCAGGAACATCACAGGATTGGCAATCGCCATGGTTTTCTTTGACCGCACATGCAGCAGTTTCATACCGCGCTCAAAATGCCCCGAGGCAAGTCGGACGAACGCCACGCGGTCGCGGTGCTTTGGGTCCATATTTGCCTGCACCTTAAAGACAAAGCCTGCCACTTTGTTTTCATCGGCCGCAATGGTGCGTTCAGCGGCCTTTTGGGGCTGAGGCTGCGGGCCATAATCGCCAATGCCCGACATCAGCTCTTTCACGCCAAAGGAATTGATCGCACTGCCGAACCAGATCGGCGTCATATGTCCTTCCAGAAAGGACTGGTGGTTGAAGGTGGGCAAAAGCTCGCGCGCCATCTCAACTTCTTCGCGCAGTTTTTCAAGCTGATCGGGTGGGATGTGATCGGCAAGCCGCGGATCGTCCAGCCCGTTGATCTTGATCGACTCGGCGACGCGGTTTCGGTCGGCCCGGTCCATCAGTTCCAGCCGGTCGTTCAACAAGTCATAGCAGCCCAGAAAATCGCGGCCCACGCCGATTGGCCAAGAGGCCGGCGTGACGTCAATCGCGAGGTTTTCTTGTATCTCATCAATGATCTCAAACGTATCGCGGCTTTCACGGTCCATCTTGTTACAGAATGTCAGGATCGGCAGGTCGCGCAGTCGGCAGACTTCGAACAGTTTTCTGGTTTGCGATTCCACACCCTTCGCCCCGTCGATCACCATGATTGCGGCATCAACGGCGGTCAGCGTGCGGTATGTGTCTTCCGAGAAATCAGAGTGACCAGGGGTGTCGACAAGGTTGAACCGGTAGGGGCCGAATTCGAACGACATGGCCGAGGCCGAGACCGAGATGCCGCGGTCTTGTTCCATCTTCATGAAATCCGAACGCGTGCGGCGTGCCTCGCCCTTCGCGCGCACCTGGCCCGCCATCTGAATCGCGCCACCAAACAAAAGAAATTTCTCTGTCAGCGTGGTCTTGCCAGCATCCGGGTGGGAAATGATCGCAAAGGTGCGCCGCCGGGCAATTTCGGCGGGCAGGGTGGCTTGATGTGGGACAGTGTTGGACATGGTGCGCGATATAGCCTTGCGCATTCGCAATTGGAAGAGAGCCTGACCTAGAAGCAGATTTCAACACGCAAGAGGAATTTTCCGGGCTCCATGCCACCGCTTGCCCTCACCTTTGGTGGTATCTTAAGTCGTGCGGCCAGAGCCAAGCAGGGCTTCGCGCGCCGCAGTATCCAGAAGATCACGACCAGCCTCGGTGCCAAAATGCTGGCTGTGGCTAAGGCCGGGGAAACGCGCGCGCACTTCATCGGCCAGATCTTTGGGCAATAGCTTGACCGTGACCTCATTCACCAGAAGGCTTTCCGCCGGAATGCCTTCTGCATAGATAATCTCATGCCTGTCAAAGACGAGACAGTAATAGTCTACAAACCCGTCTTCACGGCGCGTGACGGTCTTTCCGTCCACCAGATGTTTGGCCTGAACCAAAAGTTCTGCTGTTCCGCCAATCCGCGCATGTCCGCGCTGATATATAAAAATGCGGTGGTGTGGGCTGACGACCAGATCGGTGTCATTGCCCAATGTGCCCGCGCCGATGACCACCGGCGCAAAGGCCCCGCGCGCCCGCATCGTGGCGCGGCCAACCAGCCGGATCTCTTGCGATCCGTGGTCTCGGGTGAGAATGCGGTCTCCGGGGGCAAGCCTTTCAATCGGGCGCTGCGCGCCGCCGGGTAGTGTGATCATCGTGCCTGCGGCGAAAGAAACGCAAACGGCGTCGGCAATTCGGATGTCGCCAATATCTTCGTTTGCCGCAAGCAGCGTATAGTCGGTTCGCGGGCCTATGGGCGACAGTGGCAAGGCCAATGCGGTGCCGCTCGGGGCGTGTTGCACATAAAGCAGTTCTACCTGATCTCCGTCCGGCGCCATCAGCGTCAATTGTGACAAGAGATCCAACCGGTCACCCGGCGCGCCAATGTCCGAGCCGTCGGCCAGGATCTGCACCCGATCTTCTACAGACCCGGTGTGCAGCATCATACGTAAGGGGCTTGCATTTGGATCCAGACGGTAGATATCGCCCAGTTCAACGTCGGCGGCCGCGCCAATGGCATCGCCAAGATTGGCCCCCACGGCCACGCGCAACGCGCGTGCATCATACGCGTGAGTTGCATGGGAGGGCAGGGGCGCATCAACCATTCAGCAGCTTTCGGGGACATTCTTGGGGGGTGAATATTTCCCGTACGCTTAGCAAATCATGCATCTATGCGTCAATGATGCGATCCGGCAGGTCTAACCCGCCCCGCCGGAATGGGCGATCCACCGCGCAACGGCGTCCACCTCCGGGCGGGTCGCCTGCCGATCACGGCGGGCCAGAAAATACCCCCGTTCCGAACCTGCTGTAAGGCCAGTCAGGCGCACCAACGCGCCAGTTTCCAGAAAACTGTCCAGCAAGCCTGACCAGCTGAGGCAAATGCCCTGTCCGGCCAGCGCTGCATTGATCGCCATCGCATAGGTGTTGAAGTCCAGCTGTTTCACGTCATCGGGCATCGTTGCGCCGACGGCCGTGAACCAACTTGGCCAGTCATACCAAAACCGCCGTGTGCCTTCCATGGTCAGCAGCGTGTGCTGCGTGAATTCTTCCGGGGTTTTTGGCTGAGGGTGGCGCGACAAATAATAGGGACTTGCGGCAGGAAATACATCTTCACCCAGTATCTTTACCTCATCCGCCTGTGCCGGGTTCGGCATCCCAAAACGGATCATCACATCGCCTGGCCGCCCGGCTTCGCCTTGCTCCATCGAGATGATGCGGATCACCGTGTCGGGGAACGCATCGCGCAGTGGGCCCAGCCGCGGAATTAGCCAAAAGGCCACAAAACCTGAGGGGCCTGAAACCGTTACCACATGTTCTTTGGCGGCCCGGCGGATCCTGTCCGTGGCGGATTCAATCAGATCAAAGCCGGTCCCAAGTGCGGCCACCAGCTCGCGCCCTGCTTCGGTCAGTTTTACGGGTTTGCGGCCCCGGTCAAAAAGAGGCGCGCCAAGATCGGCTTCAAGCTGCGCGATCCGCCGCGATACGGCTGGCTGCGATACGTTCAGCGCTCGCGCGGCTTCGGTCAAAGTTCCATGGCGAACCGCCTCGTGAAAAGCGATCAGGCCGGAGAATGGGGGGAGGTGACGTTTCATTATGCGCTCAGCGTATATTAATGCGATTTTTTACAGCATTGCGCGAATAAGACATTCAGGCAAGATACACCTTAGATAAACGCGGTATAGCAGAGGCCGGCATGACACAGTTTACTCAGATATCTGATGCAGAGTTTTTGCCTGGCATGGGCGTTGCGGCGGCTCTTGAGGCTGCAAATTGCAATGATATCCCTTCGGGTCAGGCCTTTACTGTAGACAGCGCGGCTGTTGATTCCGAGGGTGGAACTGACCCTGTGTTTGGCAGCGTGACGTGGAAAACCCTGATTTCCGCCGAAAAAACCCCCACGGATGAGTTCGTCTTGGGAATTGCGCAATTCGGTCCGGGCGGAACGCTGCACGCACATCGGCATGTGCCTGCAGAATTCTATCTGGGGCTTGAGGGTGACGGCGTTGTCACGATCGATGGCGTTGCACATGTCATCCGTGCGGGTGTTGCGCTCTATATACCGGGCGACGCCGAACACGCCACGGTTGCCGGACCAGACGGGTTGCGGTTCGCCTACGGGTTCGCTGAAGCCGCTTTTACAGGCATCACCTATAACTTTTCCGAAAAAGTAGCCTAAACTCTAAACTGGCTGGCTAAGCACTGGCTCTGGGCGCACGATCCGCTATCTTGTCTTCTGGTTTGTGGAGGGCTTGATAATGGATCTGGGAATTGCTGGCAAAAGGGCGCTGGTCTGTGCGTCGTCAAGGGGGCTTGGGCGTGGATGCGCCGTGGCGCTGGCCGAGGCTGGGGTTGACCTTGTCTTGAATGCGCGCGGGGCTGAGGCATTGGCCGAAACGGCAGACATGATTCGGAATACCCATGGTGTGAACGTTACCGAAGTTGCCGCCGACATCACGACCGATAGCGGGCGGAAGTCGGTGCTGGCCGCTGCCGGATCGGTTGATATTCTGGTCACCAATGCGGGTGGCCCGCCGCCCGGGATGTGGAGCGACTGGGAGCGCGAGGATTTTCTCAAGGCACTCGATGCCAATATGCTGACGCCAATCGCGCTGATGAAGGCGTTGCTGCCCGGGATGATCGCCAAAGGGTGGGGGCGCGTGGTCAATATCACGTCGCAATCGGTCAAGTCCCCGATTGCCATACTTGGGTTGTCCAATGCCGCGCGTGCGGGTTTGACGGGATATGTCGCGGGCACGTCGCGGCAGGTGGCGTCCGCTGGCGTGACAATCAACAACCTTCTTCCCGGAATACACGCCACAGACCGGGCGGTTGCCCTTGATATGGGCGTGGCCACGGCTGACGGGATCTCGGCCGAAGCCGCACGGACGCGGCGCGAGAGGACAATCCCCGCGCATCGCTATGGGACTGCTGCCGAATTTGGTGCGACATGTGCGTTTTTATGTTCGCAGCATGCTGGATTTATCGTGGGGCAAAACATCTTGCTCGACGGTGGTGCCGTGAATTCAACCCTGTAGTCTCGGCTCAGCTGCCGCCCTTGCGGTCAGGCTGGTGCTTGCGAGGGACAAGTCCGACTGCTATCCGAAGGGAAACCCGACGAAATCGCTCGGGCAAGGGGAGAGAGACGTGACCGAGACCGCACCGCGCCTTGAGGTTCAGCACCTCATCCGCCGTTTTGACGGTCGGGTGGTTGTTGACGACGTGTCGCTGACCATTCCGACCGGGCAGGTGACCTGTCTGCTGGGCCCGTCGGGCTGCGGGAAATCAACCACGCTCAGGATGATCGCCGGGGTGGACAAGCAAGATGCGGGGCGCATTTTTGTAGATGGCCAGCTGATGTGCGATACTGTCGTGACCGTGCCGCCCGAGCAACGGTCGATTGGCCTGATGTTTCAGGATTTTGCGCTGTTCCCGCACCTGAATGTTGCGGAAAATATTGGGTTCGGCCTGCCTCGGGGAATGGCCGCGCGTGCGAGCCGTGTAGCAGAACTGCTTGAGCGTGTGTCTATGGCCGGGTTTGGCGAGAAGTTTCCGCATGAACTGTCTGGCGGCGAACAACAGCGCGTGGCGCTGGTTCGTGCTCTGGCGCCGCGCCCGCGCATCCTTTTGATGGACGAGCCTTTTTCAGGCCTTGATGAGCGGCTTCGCGATGGAATTCGCGACGATACGCTGGCGCTGCTGAAAGAAGAAGGGACGGCGGTTTTGCTGGTTACGCATGAACCGCATGAGGCGATGCGCATGGCCGATGAGATTGCGCTGATGCGCGGGGGGCGCATTGTGCAGCAAGGGGCGCCTTACAACATATACAACGCACCTTGCGACAGAGAGGCTGCTGCATTTTTTTCTGATATCAACATCTTGCGCGGCGAAGTTCACGGTGCATTGACGCGCACACCCTTCGGGGAATTCCTTGCCCCCGGTGTGCCCGATGGGACTGAGGTTGAGATTGTCATTCGTCCGCAGCATCTGAAAATCGACTTTGATCGGGCCGGTCGCGGCCCGAACCCTACAGCAGTGGGCGGCACGCCTGCCCGTGCTTCTGTCGAAAGGGCGCGGTTCATGGGGCGTGAAAGTCTGGTGGAATTTCGCATGGATGACGGGGGCGAGATATTGAAAGCCACAGTTCCGGGGGTTTTCTTGCCAAAGCCGGGAACTATCATGTGGCTGATGATCCGCCGAGATCGCTGCTTTGTGTTCCCGAACCGCGGCTAAACGTGGCCGTATAGGTTCGGCGTTCAGCCTCGGTCAAGCCGCGCCAGAAAATCTTCGACTGTTTTGCCCGGTTCGGATAGAAATGCACCGCCATCATGGACAACATCTTTGATAAGATCGACCCGAAAGACATTGAAATTATTTCTGAATTCGCACCATGCGGTCAATGTCCACACCCGCCCCCAATATTCCAGATGAAGTGGGCGCACACGCCGTGCGGCCCTTGTGCCGCTTTCGCCTGGATAGATCAGTGACAGGGTCAGGTGGTCGCGTATGGCGCGGCGGATCAGACCGAGATTTGGGGCCGCGCGTGCCGCCTCAAGACTGGAAAACACAAAACTCTCAGCACCCGGTTCTTGCCCGCGCGACGGTGCAACGGCCGAGATCTTGGCCCCAAGGGAATTGGCCGCGCGGGACAGAGTCGCGTCAGCCGCCGCCGTCACCAGGGTGATCCCCAGTCTGAGGGCTTCAAATTCGTCTCGTGTCAGCGCCATTGGTGGCAGTGTTGTCAGTTCACGCAGGCGGTATCCGACACCGCGCGCGCCTTCGACGGGCAAGCCCGAGCTTGAAAGCGTGCTCATGTCGCGCCAGAGCGTCCGGGTGGTCACATCGAACCGCTGCGCGAGGTCCTTGGCACGGTGCAACTGCCCGTCCCGAAGGATTTGGATCAACTGAAAAAGGCGGTCTTTGCGACGCATGACAGGTTTTAGTGCTCCGTTTGGTGTTCAACTGACAAAATAGTGTCAGTTGTGCGGGCAGGGCAAGCCGTATCCAACCCGGTTTGAACCCTTTCATGCACGGAAAGGGCTTTGCCAAGTCTGTTGGAGGCCCTACATCAGTTAAGTAGATAGCGGGCGCACCCGAAACGCCCGAGGGGAGATGAACATGTTAAACAATATCGGCATTCCGGGCCTGTTGCTTATTGCAGTCGTGGTTCTTGTGCTTTTTGGCCGTGGCAAAGTTTCGGCCCTGATGGGCGAAGTCGGCAAAGGCATCACCGCCTTCAAGAAAGGCGTCAAAGAAGGTGGCGAAGAGATCGAGAAAGCCTCGGATTCTGACGCCCGCGACGTGACCCCTGAAACCGAGAAGGACAAGGCCTGAGCTTTGTTCTTCGGTTAGTGGGCGGACACGGTCATGTTTGATATCGGCTGGAGTGAGCTGTTGCTCATCGGCATTGTGGCGCTGATCGTGGTTGGCCCCAAGGATTTGCCCGGCATGTTCCGGACACTGGGCCGGTTCACGGCAAAAGCACGCTCGATGGGGCGCGACTTTCAACGCGCTATGGATGACGCGGCCCGTGAGACCGGCATAAATGAGACCGCTGCCGATCTCAAAGCAATGACAACCAAGAAAAGCCTTGGGCTGGATGCGCTGGAAGACGCTGCAAAGAAGTTCGAAAAGTGGGATCCGGCCAAGCCGTCGACATCGCCCAAAGGCCCCGCCACTCAAGCGCTGGCTGACAAGAAAGCTGCGGATGCGGCTTCGCGTCTGG
This sequence comes from Albidovulum sp., assembly GCA_049646285.1. Lineage (GTDB taxonomy): Bacteria > Pseudomonadota > Alphaproteobacteria > Rhodobacterales > Rhodobacteraceae > Albidovulum. The sequence continues at coordinate 27,918 of JBARVN010000065.1, forward strand.
CCGCGGCCAAACCGACGCCCGCGCCAAAGCCCGCAGTCGAAGCCAAACCCAAAGCGGTGGCAAAGCCGAAAGCAGCACCAAAGGCCACGGCCGCTAAATCGGCCGCGGCGCCTGTAAAGAAAGCGCCGGCCAAGCCGCGCGCGAAAAAGGGCGATGCATGACGACCGACGAGATCGAAGACAAGACGGCGCCGCTGATCGAGCATTTGACCGAGCTGCGGTCACGCCTCATTTCGGCGGTTCTGGCCTTTATCGTGGCTATGGTTGCGTGTTTCACCGTTGCTGATCCGATTTTCGACTTTCTGACCCGACCGATCTGCTCTGCTTTGGCGGATCGTGGGCAGGATTGCAGCCTTGCTATGATCAAGTTGCAGGAAGGCTTCTTTGTCGCGATCCGGATTTCGTTTCTCGGTGGTTTCGCGCTGGCTTTTCCATTCATCGGCTATCAGCTTTGGCGCTTCGTGGCGCCGGGGCTGTACAAGACTGAAAAAAATGCATTTTTGCCGTTTCTTGTTGCCTCACCCGTGATGTTCTTTCTTGGTGCGGCATTTGCCTATTATGTCATCCTGCCTTTGGCCTTCACGTTCTTTCTGGGCTTTCAAAAGCCAGGATCAGTTCCGGTTGACGGCGTGGTCGATGGGGCTGCTGCAGGAATTGCGTTTCTTGGGTCCATCGAAGAATATCTGGCGCTGACCATCAAATTCGTCATGGCCTTCGGCATCTGTTTTCAGCTGCCGGTGCTTTTGACGCTGATGGGCAAATCTGGCCTGGTATCCGCCGCCGGTCTGGCCGGGGTACGCAAATACGCGATGGTTGCCATTCTGGTTGTGGCTGCGGTGGCCACGCCACCTGATGTCGTCTCACAGGTCATTCTTTTTGTCGTGGTCTACGGGCTATATGAAGTGTCGATCCTTTTGGTTCGGCGGGTTGAAAAGATCCGCGAAGCCAAGCTGCGCGCCGAAGGCCTGTGGTTTGAGGATGACGAAGAGGAAGAGGCGTCCGAAGGTGACGACGCCGCACCAAAGCCATGAGCAGGGCGGCCCTGACCCGTATTGCCGAGGCGCTTGAACGCATGGCCCCGGTGCCGGATCAGGCACCGGACTTTGATGCGGCTGACGCCTTTGTCTGGCATGTAGGGCCGGATCGGTTGGAACCGGTTTGCGATGTCTCTCGGGTTGATCTGCCGCTTTTGGTGGGAATAGACCGCTCACGCGATACCTTGCTGGCCAACTCGGTGCAGTTCGCGCGCGGACTGCCCGCCAACAACGCGCTTTTGTGGGGTGCGCGCGGCATGGGGAAATCCTCGCTGGTTAAGGCTGTCCATGCCGAAGTGCTTCGCCTTGGGAACAGGTTGAAGATTGTCGAGCTGAGCCGGGAAGACCTGCCGTCCGTCACGCGGCTATTGGCGTATCTGCGGACCGCAAGCGATCATCGGTTTTTGCTTTTTTGTGACGACCTGTCGTTTTCTCATGACGATCAGCACTATAAATCGCTGAAAGCAGTTCTGGACGGCGGCATCGAGGGGCGGCCCGCGAATGTACTATTTTACGCCACCTCAAATCGCCGCCATTTGATGCCGCGCGACATGATCGAGAATGAGCGATCAACCGCGATCAGCCCGTCTGAGGCGGTGGAAGAGAAAGTATCACTCTCGGATCGTTTTGGTTTGTGGCTAGGCTTTCACCCGTGTTCGCAAGACGACTATCTGGCGATGATCCGAGGGTATTGCGATGCGCACGGCGTGACGATCGAAGATGCGGCGCTGCGCGCCGAAGCGATTGAATGGCAAGCCACCCGCGGCGCGCGTTCCGGCCGTGTGGCCTGGCAATACTTTACCGATCTTGCCGGACGTCGCGGCGTGACGCTCTGAACGGTCGCATTGACGAGCGCTTCGGTGGCACCCGCCAGTGCTCTATGCCTTCACGAGCGTGAATTCCGCCTGACGGCTGTTGTTGATCACGCGTCTTGCATTGGGAAGGTCGTTGCCCTCAACCTTTTCGCTCGCGGTTGACATGTCGAAGCCATGATCAGCCCACCGCTGCAACAAACGCGCGCGTAGGGTGGTTTCATCGCATTCAATCATCACTGTTACATCGAAATGCGGACCAAGCCGCGCCCATGGCTCTTCCTTCAAAAGAATGTAGTTGCCTTCAAGCAGAATAATCCTTGTGTGGCGGTTGATGAGACGTGCATTGGCGCGGGACAATTCCATAGCTCTGTCAAATACCGGGACAGGCACATCCTCGGTCAAATAGGCCTTGGTCAGCCGAACCAATGTCAGCTCCAGGCCCACAACGTCGAAGGTGTCTGGTGCGCCTTTTCTGTGCCCACGGCCCAACTCGGCCAGAACCGCGTCATCGTAGTGAAACCCGTCCATTGGGACGACTTGCACTTTTTGGCCATGTGTTCGTTCTAAATCTATCTGCAGGTCGTCGGCTGCCGTGGATTTCCCGCTTCCCGGTGCGCCGGCGATGGCCACGATCAGTCTTGACGATTTGGCGCGTTTGGCGATTTCAATCGCAAGCCTTTTCAGAACAACAGTGTTTTGAGGGTTGGTCATATGATGTTCAACTTCGCCCATGCCCGTCCATCAAGACGCCCGCCTTGTCTGGCCAGTATATGCCATTAATGCGGCTTTGGTGCCATCGCGCCAGACCAACGTCAGCCAGCGAGAAAATGCTTGGGCAAAATGAGGATCGTCAGCCAAGTCGCCATAGATCTGACGCATCTCCAGCCAGGCCCTTGGCTGTGATTTCGCGCGGATTGCCACCTCACATAACCGGTGCCAGTGCGGATCATTTGGTTCGATCACTGTGCCATTTTCGCGCGTACCGGCACACATCCGCGCCCAGAGCGCTTCAATAAGCGCGAGCCCGTTGACCGAGCCCCCAGAGGCCAGCGCATCGCGCACGATCGGCAGGACAAAGCCGGGATGCCGTGAGGATCCGTCAAATGCCACGCGACGCGTCGTGTCGCGGATTTTCGGATTTGCAAACCGCTTGCCGATCAAGGCGAGGTAGTCTTGCGGCGCAATGCCTTCTGCCGCGTCAACGTAGTGTAAGATTTCCTCGGTCTGCACTTTGTGAAAGAACGCGGCGATCAGGGGGTCGGCCATACAATCGGCAATCATCCCTGCACCCAGAAGCTCGCCCGCGTTGGCCAAGATCTGATGGCCGGCATTCAGGATGCGGATCTTCATGCTCTCATAGGCGTGCACATTGTCCGTGATCGTAACGCCAGCCTGTTCCCAAGGGGGGCGGCCTGCGCAATACTGGTCTTCGATCACCCATTGGCGGTAGTATTCGTGGGTAACAGGGGCGGCGTCATCAACGCCGAGATCCCGGACAAAGGCCATTTCCGCCTCGCCCGTGGCGGGGACGATGCAATCGACCATCGAATTGGGAAAGCGGGACGTCTCATCGATCCATTGCGCGAGGTCGGGATCGCTCTGTCGCGCCAGTTCGACGACGGTGCGCCGCAAGATGTCGCCGTTGCCCTGCAGGTTGTCGCAGCATAGGCCCGTAAAGGGGGGATGCCCTGCATCCCGCCTTGCGCGATAGGCCGCGATCATTGCACCAAACGCCGTGACCGGGCGGTCAGGGTTGGCAATGTCATGGGCGACGTCGGGGTGGTTGATATCAAGCCCGCCAGCCGCCAATTGGTAATAGCCCCCTTCGGTGACGGTCAAGGACACGATGCGGATTTGGGGGTCCGACATTGCCGCGATAAGCGGCGCATTTTCGGGGTGAACCTCGACAAAATCGATCATGGATCCGATGACCTCGACCGACGTACTTTCGGGATCCAATTCCACAAGGGTCGTCAGGCAGTCTTGTGCCAGAAGCCGCTCGCGCATCTCTGCATCGCCAGCGCGGACGCCCGCGCCGATGATGGCCCAGTCATGCGCCACACCTTTTTGCATAAGCCTGTGCAGATACCATGCCTGATGGGCGCGGTGGAAATTTCCCAAACCGATGTGAACAATCCCGGGACTTAGTTTTGATCGGTCGTAGGCCGGGATGGATACCTGATCGGGCAGATCGCCAAGGGTGGCGTCAGAGAGCTTTATCGCGGGTTTGATTTTTGCTTGATCCGTCATCAGCTCATCCAGTTTCCGCCATCAACGTTGTAGGTCTGTGCCACAACATAAGTGGCGTCATCGCTGGCAAGAAAAACCGCCATTCCGGTCAGATCCTCGGCCGTGCCCATCCGCCCGAAGGGAACGGCATCGCCAACTTCTTTCTTCTTTTGTCCGGGGGCTTTGCCCTCGTATTTGGCAAAGAAGGCATCGACACCGTCCCAGTGTTCGCCATCGACGACACCGGGCGCGATGGCGTTCACGTTGATGCCGTGCCGGATCAGGTTCAGCCCCGCCGATTGGGTCAGTGAAATGACGGCTGCCTTGCTGGCACAATAGACCGCGACAAGGCTTTCCCCCCGGCGACCGGCCTGTGAGGCCATGTTGATGATGCGGCCTTTGATGCCCTGTTCGATCATGTGCTTTGCGACGGCTTGCAAGGTGAACAGCGTACCGCCAACATTGATGTCAAAGACGCGCGTGTAGTCTTCGCGCGTGATCTCATCAATCGGAGCCGCTGCGAAGATTGCGGCATTGTTGATCAGAATGTCTATCTGCCCAAAGGCCTCTACTGTGGCTGCGACGCCTGCATCAATACTGGCCTGTTGTGTGACATCCATTTGCACGGCAAGGGCGGATGCTCCCATGCTCAGGCCGGCTGCCTGCGCGCGTTCCAAATCAATATCGGCAATCGCAACCTGCGCACCCTCGGCCACGTATGCCTTGGCAAAGGCCAATCCGATGCCGCGCGCGGCCCCGGTGATCAGTGCGGTTTTTCCGGCCAATCTCATCACGCTATCCGCAGACCTTGGGTATCAAACCGGTGGAATTCTTCGGCCCTTGGGTTCAGGTGAATCCTGTCGCCATGCTTAAGGCTGACATCGCCAATGGCACGCACCGTCAGCGTTTCGGCCAAGCCTGTATTGTGGATGTGAAAAAACGTGTCGGACCCAAGGTGTTCGGCTACACCCACGGTGCCTTGCCACTGCCCATCACGTTCAACAACGTCAATATGTTCCGGGCGGATACCGATGGTGTGGGCGTTGTGTTTTACCGCCTCATCGCCGGTGATCAGGTTCATCTTGGGCGATCCGATGAAACCCGCCACGAATGTGTTGCACGGGGTACGGTAAAGCTCCAGCGGGGATCCGACCTGTTCGATGACGCCTGCGTGCAACACGACGATCTTATCCGCCATCGTCATCGCCTCGACCTGGTCATGGGTCACATAGACCATCGTGGTTTCAAGCCGTTTGTGCAGCTCGCTGATCTCAAGGCGCATGCCAACACGCAACGCCGCGTCAAGGTTCGACAGGGGTTCGTCGAACAAGAACGCGGCCGGTTCACGCACAATCGCGCGGCCAATGGCAACACGCTGGCGCTGACCGCCAGACAACTGGCCCGGACGGCGGTCGAGATAGTCCGTCAGGTTCAGCACGGCGGCTGCGTTCTCAACCCGCTTTTTGATCTCCGCGGGATCCATTTTGGCCATTCGAAGCGGGAAGGCGATATTCTTGCGAACCGACATATGTGGGTAAAGCGCGTAGGACTGAAACACCATCGCAAGGCCGCGTTTGGCAGGCACCACGTCAGTCGCATCTTTTCCGTCGATCTCAATATGACCGGTGGTGATGTCTTCAAGCCCGGCAATCAGGCGCAGCAGCGTGGACTTGCCACAGCCCGACGGGCCGACGAAAACGGTAAACTCGCCATCCTGAATGGTCAGATCCAGCGGAGGAATGACCTGCGTGTCGCCGAAACTCTTGGTGACCTGCTTGAGTTGAATTTGTCCCATGTGTCAGCTTCCTTACTTCACGGCGCCAAATGTCAGGCCGCGGACAAGTTGTTTCTGGCTGAACCAGCCAAGGATGAGGATCGGTGCAATCGCCATGGTCGAGGCCGCGCTTAGCTTCGCAAAGAACAAGCCTTCGGGGCTGGAATAGCTGGCAATGAAAGCCGTGAGCGGGGCCGCGTTGGCCGCCGTAAGATTCAGCGTCCAGAAGGCTTCGTTCCACGCAAGGATGAAATTCAACAGCAAAGTTGATGCGATTCCGGGAATGGCCATCGGCGTCAGCACATAAAGGATTTCCTCTCTCAACGTGGCGCCATCCATCCGGGCCGCTTCCAGAATTTCTCCGGGAATTTCCTTGAAATAGGTATAGAGCATCCAGACGATGATCGGCAGGTTGATCAGCATCAACACCACCATCAGACCTCCTCGGGTGTCGAGCAGGTTGAACTGGACGAAGATCAAAGAGATCGGGTAAAGCACCCCCACTGCGGGCAGCATTTTGGTCGAGAGCATCCAAAGCAGAATATCCTTGGTCCTGATCGACGGCACAAAGGCCATGGACCAGGCTGCAGGGATCGCCACCAGAATGCCAAGGATCGTTGATCCGCCAGCGATGATGACCGAATTCCACAAGAATTTCATGTAGTCAGAGCGTTCTTGCACGACCGCGTAGTTTTCCAATGTCCAGTCAAAGGCGAAGAACAAGGGCGGGTCGTTGATCGCCTGTGCTTCGGTCTTGAAGCTGGTAAGCATGGTCCAATAGATTGGAAAGAAGATGATCAGGCCAATCGTCCATGCGGCGGCCGTGGTGATGATCTTGCGCTGGGTTGTGACGGATCGTGCCATATCTCAAGCTCCTCAAGCGTCCAGGTTCTTGCCGACGATGCGCATCAGGAAGATGGCAACAATGTTGGCAAGGATGATGGCGTAAACACCGCCCGCAGATCCCAACCCGATATTCTGACTGTCGATGACCCGCTGGAAGATGAGATAGGTCAGGGTGCGGGTGCCAAAGGCGCCGCCGGTGGTCACGAAGATCTCTGCAAAGACCGACAGAAGAAAGATCGTTTGAATAAGGACCACGATGGTGATGGCGCGGGCCAGATGCGGCAGCACGATGTGCCAGAACCGCTTGATCACCGGGGCGCCGTCCATCTCGGCCGCTTCCAGCTGTTCGCTGTCAAGCGACTGGATCGCGGTCAGCAAGATCAGCGTGGCAAAGGGCAGCCACTGCCACGATACGATCATGACGATGGAGCTGAGTGAGGCGTCCTGTAGCCATGCGACAGGTTCAGCCCCAAAGAACCGCCAGAGATGGGCAAACATGCCGTTGACGGGGTCCATCATCATGTTTTTCCACACCAATGCGGACACAGTGGGCATCACGAAGAATGGCGCGATGACGAGGATGCGTACGATGCCTTGGCCCCACATTGGCTGGTCCAGCAATATGGCCAGCAAGATCCCCAGCACCACAGTGATCAAAAGGACGCCGCCGACCATCACAAGCGTTGTTTGCACGGACGGCCAAAAGGAACTTGAGGACATAAACCGGCTGTAATTTGAAAAGCCAACCCAATCCAGGCCATTTTCAATACTGTCACCCCGCAGCGGCAGGTATTTTGTAAACGAAAACCAGAGCGTCATGATGAGAGGGACCAGCATCCAGCCCAAGAGCAGGACCACAGCGGGTGCCATCATGATGCGAGCGGCGGATCTGGATGCTTTGGTGGCCATAGGGCGGTCCTCTCCTGCAGACGGGCGTGCCATCTTGGATGGTATCAAGGACAAAAACGAATGTCGTGGGGTCAAAGGGCGACGCTGTCGTCGCCCTCTGACCGGTGGACGCTTAGCGGTAGCCGGCGGCTTCCATTGCGTCGTTGGTGATCGCCTGAGCCTTCGCAAGCGCTTCTTCGACGGTCTGCTGACCAGCATAGGCTGCCGAGAACTCCTGGCTCACTTCGGTTGCGATGCCTGCGAACTCCGGAATGGCCGCGAACTGGATGCCAACATAGGGGCTTGGGTCCACGGTGGAGTTGTTCGGATCAGCCGACAGGATCGAATCCAGCGTCATCTGTGCGAAAGGAACCGCCAGATAGTCCGGGTTCTGGTACAGGGACGTACGCGCTCCCGGAGGCACATTGGCCCAACCTTCGTTGGCAGCAACCAGTTCGATGTAGTCCTTGGATGTGGCCCACTCGATGAACTGCTTGGCTTCTGCAGCTTTCTGAGTGCCTGCGGGAACGGCCAATGCCCAAGCCCAGAGCCAGTTGGAACGCTTGCCCAAACCGGTATCAGGGGCCAGAGCAAACCCGACGCTATCCGCCACGGTGGAATCCTTGCCAGTCACGAAAGAGGCCGCAACCGTCGCGTCAATCCACATGCCGCATTTGCCTTGGTTGAACAGGGACAGGTTTTCGTTGAAACCATTGGTTGCGTAACCGGCAGGGCCGGAGGCGTCCATCATGCCCTTGTAGAAGTTGAGCGTATTGGCCCACTGTTCGGTGTCGAACTGTGCGTTCCAGTCCATGTCGAACCAACGCGCGCCGAAGGAGTTGGACATTGCAGTGATGAATGCGCCACCTTCGCCCCACCCAGCTTTACCGCGAAGACAAATGCCGTTGATGTCATTATCTCGGTCGGTCATCGCAGCTGCTGCCTGGGCAATAAACTCCCATGTGGGGTCTTTCGGCATCTCAAGTCCGGCAGCCGCCATCAGGTCCGTGCGATACATGACCATCGAGCTTTCGCCGTAGAATGGTGCCGCAAACAATGTGCCGTCATAAGACAAACCACCCGCCATGGCGGGCAAAATGTCAGCGGCGTCATATTCTGCGGAAAGGTCGTTAAGCGGAACCAGCCAGCCGTTCTTGCCCCAGATCGGGGTTTCGTACATGCCGATTGTCATGATGTCGAACGCGCCGCCCTTGGTGGTGATGTCGGTCGTGACACGCTGGCGCAAGACGTTTTCTTCAAGTGTGACCCACTCGACGTCAATGCCTGTCTTTGCAGTAAAATCTTCAGTGTAGCCTTGCATGCGGATCATGTCGCCGTTGTTCACGGTTGCGATGGTGATCGTTTCTGCCTGGGCCACTGCGAATGTGCCGCTTGCGGTAATCAACGCAAGCGCTGTCGCAGCACGTAGAGTGCTATTCAAAGACATCCGGTATCCTCCCTGATTGGATGTGACGATCAAAACTAGTCGGACAGGCAACGCGGCGTCAACATATATTTTACGCGCGTAAAATGTTTTGCTATCACGCGGAGTCTCGTAAAATCAACCTTCCTTCCAATCGTGTGCTTTTCCAAGGAGATACCTGCCCCTCGATGGCCAAAAAGAGGGCATCAGCCGCAGTCTGGGAAACAGCGTCGTAATTGTGTGAAATCGTCGTCAGCGGCGGGCAAGTGTAGCGCGAATGCGGGTGACCGTCCTGTCCTGCAACACGAATCGCGCAGTCGTCGCCACGCCCGACGCGGATGCCTTGCTCATAACAGGCGGTCAGCAGCCCGATGGCCAGACGGTCATTGCTGCACAGGATCGTATTTGTCGAGAACCGTCCCTTTGTCAGGGCTTCATGGCCGCCCAGACGCCCAATTTCCTCGAACCCCCAACCCTCACCCTCAACCGAAATGACATCCGGGGTATGACCGAATGCCTCCATCGCATTGAGATAGCTTTGCCTGCGGCGATGTGCGTTTGGATTGGCTGGTGTCTTCATTTCGAAAAAGCAAGGCGGCTCGCCCGTCCGGCACAGATAGTCGGTGATATGTGCGGTGAACTGGAAATTGTCAGAGCCCACGAATGCAAGGCCGATTTCATCAACGCTGCTGTCGAAGATCAACGTCGGCACGTCTTTACAAAACGCCTTCAGCGCTTGGCGATCCGACGCGCGCCCCAAAGGGGCCAGCAAGACGCCAGCGGGTTTGAGGGATCGCAATGTATCAAGCACTTCGACCTCCAGCGCTGGATCCCCGTGTGAGCTGAACAGCGTTGGACGGTAGCCGGCGGCAATACATCTTTGTTCAAGATTGCGCGCGATCTCTGCAAAATAGGGGTCCGACAGCAGCGGCACCACGACCCCAACGTTCTTTGTCAGCTTTCGGTTCTGGTTCATCGCATAGATGTTGGGCCGGTAGTCATGCCGCTCCAGCGCCGCTTCGATGCGCGTGCGCGTGCTGGGCCGGACACTGCCCGGGTCATTAAAGTACTTCGACACGGTCGGGCGGGAGATACCGCTGACGCTGGCGAATTCTTCCATGTTTCTAATTTTGTTGGCTGCCATCGCCAGTCGCTCCGTCGCATTTCTTTGCCAAATTTCAAATTTATCGCAAAGGCACAATTTCTTGCCGCGCGCAAAAAATCAACCTTTCATTGTGAATTCTTTATTTGGCGACCGCAGTCCCGCGTGCCGAAGCGGCGCAATACTGCGCTCTTTCGGTGCGCGCACCGGCCAGTGCGGTCTGTGGCTGCGACTGTCTTTACTGCAGGTAGGGCATTGGATCGACGCTGTCGAAACCTTGCCGGACCTCGAAATGCAGGAAGGCAGGATCGGCCTTGCGCACTTTGGCAATCGTCTGCCCGCGCTTGACCTTGTCACCCTTGGCGACAGTGATCCCGTCAATATTCGCGTAGACGGTCAGCAGGTTGCCTTCGTGGCGAATGACAAGGATCGGGACCTGATCCGTGTCTTTGGTGATGGCCGCAACCGTACCGTCACCCGCCGCAGCCACGGCTGTTCCAGCGCTGGCGGCAATGTCGATGCCTTCGTTCTTTTTCTTTTGATAGGCGCGGATGATCTTGCCCTGCACTGGCAAGGCCAGTTTCGATCCGCCAGAGGCGGCTGTGGCCTGTGCGCCCAAATCGGGTGACGCCGGGGCTTTGACGGGCGCGGCGGCGGCCTGTGTCTTTTCGGCCGGTAGCGGGGTTGACGCCGATGGTGGCGTCGGCGTGGGCGAACCTTGGCCCGGAGCCGAAGCGGCTACACTGGTGGCGGGCCTTGCTGCGGCCACAGGGATCAGAAGCGTTTGCCCCTCACGCAGCCCCAGATCGGGGGGCAGCCCGTTCCAGTCGGCCAGTGCCTTAACATCGACGTTGTAAAGACGCGCTACAGAATAGGCGGTTTCACCGCGTGTGACGCGGTGGCGGATCGGCTCTGCCGGGCCAATCGTTGTGGAGGGCGCGCTGCCAATCGGGCGGCTTGCGTCGGCCCGGTCGATGGCCCCAGACGCGATAGTGGTCACGTCGATGCCTGTGTTTGGTGCGCCGGTCAAAGGCGACGGCTCTGCAACCCGCACCGGCAGGGCCAGTACTTCGCCCTCACGCAGAACTGTGCCGGGGGCGATGGCGTTGTGGCCGGCAAGGTCCGTCACAGGCACCCCGATGCGGGCGGCTACGCTGTCTACTGTGTCGCCACGACGTGCAACTGCAATCTGATAACCGGGATAAGAGATGATGCCGCGGGCATCAGCGCCGGGTCGCGCTTGTGTTGCGCGTCCTGCGGCATCGGATGTATCAAGCCCGCCGCTGCGCCCCAATCCGCGCAAATCAAGATCAAAGCCCCCGCCGGGTTCGCATGCGGCAAGCACAAGCAGACTTGTGCCCATCAACGTGGCGCGTAGAAAGATCTTAGAACCGGAAAAATTCATGCTCGTATCCTCATATCAGCTGCCCTGTTGGCCGGGCTTTGCGGGTGTCATGGTGGGCTTAGTCCTGCCCCAATCCCTCGACCAGCGGCACAAAGCGCACCTGCCGAAGCTCTTCGTAATCATATCCGTTGGGTTGGCGCGTGACCTTGATCAGGCTTTGCACCGTGTCTGACTGCCCCACCGGCACAACCATGATACCGCCGATCTTGAGCTGAGCCAATAGGGGGCCGGGCGGGTCTTCGGCGGCGGCAGAAACGATGATCCGGTCAAACGGGGCCTGATCGGGCAATCCGTGGCTGCCATCTCCGACAAGGGCGGTGATATTGGTCAGGCCGAGATCGGCAAAAACCGCTTCGGCTTCGCGCACCAGCCGACGGTGCCGGTCGATCGTATAGACCCTGCGCGCAAGTTCACTGAGGATCGCGGCCTGATAGCCAGAGCCTGTACCCACATCGAGAACCTTGTCGCGCGCGCCAATTTCCAGCGCCTGGGTCATCAACCCCACGACGGAAGGCTGGCTGATCGTCTGCCCGCACGCGATTGGCAGCGGCATATCTTCATAAGCGCGTTCCGCGAAATGCCCTTTGACAAAGAGGCCCCGGTCGATCTTTTCCATCGCCGTCAGCACACGGGTATCGATCACCCCTTTGGAGCGGAGCGCGTAGAGAAAGCGCATTTTCCGCTCGGCCAGATCGGTCATGCGAGCTGTGCCTCTAGTGCCGCCATCGCATCATGTGCGGTCAGGTCTGCGCGCATCGGTGTGATCGAGATGTAGCCTTCAAGATTGACCGCGACATCGGTGCCCGGCGCGGTTGGGTTATGTTGCGGGCCGCCCTTGATCCACAAAAACTTGCGCCCCGATGGCGACATATGCGGCTCAACACCAAAAAACGTATCCGTGCGGTAACCTTGGGCGGCCACTTTATGGCCCTTGACCGCAGCGGCACCGACAGGCGGAAAATTCACATTGTAAAACACGCGGTAGTCTTTTTTGTCCCAAATTCCCTTGTCCAGAAGAGTGCGCACAAGTGCCACCCCATGCTCGCGGGCCGCTTCAAACGGATCGTCAAGGGCTTGGGTCGCGGGGCCCATGAATTGCGAAAGCGCGATTGCGGGAAGGCCCTGAAGCGCCGCTTCCATCGCGCCGCCGATTGTACCGGAATAGAGCGTGTTTTCGGCCGAGTTATTGCCCCGGTTCACACCTGACAGCACCAGATCGGGCCGCGCATCTTCCATCACATCGTAAAGCCCGGCCAGCACACAATCCGCAGGGCTCCCTTCGGCGGCATAACGCCGCTCGCTCAGTTTCGCGATCATCATCGGATGGGTGTAGCTGATACAATGGCCGACGCCCGATTGTTCGAACGCGGGGGCGACGGTCCAGACCTCGCCCGCCGGCCCTGCAATCTCGGTGGCGATCTTCGTCAAGACGTCAAGCCCCGGGGCGTTGATCCCGTCGTCATTCGTGATGAGAATGCGCATAGTTGCCCCTTATCTGCTTTGGCTTTTGTTTAGCGGTCCGGGGCCGGGGCGGCAAGCACGCAGCCGTCAAAGCGGTGCGATTGCGTAGTAGCCGGCACTGGTGCGTGCGGGAGGGCCATGCACAAACGGGATATGTTGGGCGATTTTGAACCCGGCGGTGGTAAGCAGGTTCAGAACATATGCCGGGCGCATGGCCCGGTTCTTCCAACGCAAGCGGATGAGAGCGGTGCACCAATGCGGTTTACTGATGGCCAGAACGATCCGGCCACCCGGGGTCAAATGCCTGCATGCCCATTGAAGGGCTGCGGCTGGATCATCCAAATGCTCAAAGACATGAGCTGCCAAAATCAAATCGAACCGGCATCCCAGCTCCGCGCCGATCGGAAGGTTACAAACGGCCAGATCGGGCACGCGGCCCTGCAAACGGCTTTTCGCGACACATAGCATCGGAACAGAAAGATCAAGTAAGGTCAGACGGTCAGGCCGGTTATGTCCTGCATCCAACAAGGCCTCGGAAAATGCGCCGGTTCCGCATCCAATATCGAGGGTGGACGTAGCCTGCATTTCAGGCATGCACCTGAAGAGATGCTGGTACGCCCTTGGATATCCTAACCTTTCCAATCCGAACTGCCACCTAGTGGCGATACGATCATAGGCCGTTATCAGGTTGAGGGCGCTTTTATTCAGCATGCGTTGCCATCTCCGGTATAGTCAATTAACTTGACGATATCGCGCGACACTGGAGGCGGTCAAGTTTCTTGACTATAAGTCGCCACATCTGACAGCAACTGCCTTAAGATGCGCAGCGGTGCGTCACCCAAAAGCACTCCCAGCTCGGTTTCGATCTGCTGCTTGATCTGGTCTGCATCATCCATCGCGGCCAATCCTTTTTCGGTCGGCACCACCCGCTTTTGCCTTTGGTCGGCGGGCATGGGTTCGCGCCGCAAAATGCCGTCCTTTTCCAGCGCTTCAAGATGTTGCTGAACGGCCTGTTTGGTCAGTTTTGCGCGAGAGACAATCGTGGATTGGGCAATGCCGGTGCGAGGGATGTATTGAAGAAGACGGCCGCGCGCTTCGCCAAACCATGTGTGGCCGGCCGCCACCATGCGAAATGTGAACGCCGTTTCCCAGGTGCGGGCGGCGCGCACCAAATCCCATCCGATGTGGTCGGCCGGAGCGGGGCGTGGTCTATCGGCCATGGCGTCTGCACCCTTGTGGTTCGTGGTCGACCCCGGACCCGGACATAGGGTCAGCCCAAAGCGGCGACAAGGCGAGCGGCTTCTGCTTCAGTGGTGCGCAGGGCGCTACGATCTTCGCCCGGGAAAAAACGGGCACGTGTGGCGGTGGGCATTGGCGCGGGCGTTTCGATCAATACGCGCGGCCCGATCTTGGCGCATTCGGCCTGCCAGCTGCGCGCAAGCGCGATCTGGGCGGCCTTAGTCGCCCCATATGCGCCAAAGAATTTTTCGCCGCCGCGCGGGTCGTCTAGGAAAAGTGCCGTGCCGTTTGCCGCACGCAGCAAGGGTTCCAGCATGGGGATCAACGATGCCGTGGCGCGCAGGTTGCAGGTAACCGACTTGTCAAAATCCTTCGGATCCAGATGCCCTGCCGGGCTAAGCGGGGGCGCGTGAATGGCGGTATGGACCCACAGCCCGAGGCTGCCCCAGCGCGCGGCAATAGACCCCGCCAGATGCGCCATGGCCTTGTCGTCGGTCACGTCAAGGGGCGCAAGCGTGGCGGTGCCGCCTGCCGCCTTGATCTGGTCGTCAAGCTCTTCCAGCCCGCCGGTGGTGCGGGCCACGGCCAAAACATGCCAGCCTTGCGCGCCAAGCGCTGAAGCGACGGCAAAGCCCAACCCGCGCGAGGCACCGGTCACAAGGGCAAGTTTGGGTTCTAATTTCTCAGTCATGCGCCCATTTCGCATTCAGCGCCGCCTTGCGCAACTGAATTGATCGGACATTGTGCCGCGCTGCCGCAGTTGCCGTCACCTCAGCGCTTTTAGGGGCATGTTCCCAGCTATTCCGCCGCCTTCATCTCAAATCCCTTCGCGATCTGATCCGAAGGGGTCACGGGGTATTCGCCGGAAAAGCAGGCGTCGCAGTATTGCGGGCTGGCCTTGTCGCGGCCGTTCGCCTCGCCCGCGGCGCGGTAAAGACCGTCGAGCGAGATGAATTTGAGGCTGTCGACCCCGATCCAGTCGCGCATCTGATCTTCCGACATCGTGGCGGCCAGCAGTTTGTCGCGGTCGGGCGTATCGACGCCGTAGAAGCAGGGCCATGCCGTGGGGGGGGAGGCGATGCGAAAGTGGACTTCGGCCGCACCGGCATCAAGGATCATTTCGCGGATCTTGATCGAGGTGGTGCCGCGCACAACACTGTCATCCACCAAAATCACCCGCTTGCCCTTGATCAGCGCCCGGTTGACGTTGAGCTTGAGGCGCACACCCATATTGCGGATCTGCTCTGTCGGCTCGATGAACGTGCGGCCCATATATTGGTTGCGGATGATCCCCATTGCATAGGGGATACCGCTTTCCTGACTATAGCCGATGGCCGCAGGCGTGCCGCTGTCGGGCACCGGGCAAACAAGATCGGCGTCAACTGGCGCTTCCCGAGCCAATTCAACCCCGATCTGGCGGCGGGTTTCATAGACGGAGCGCCCACCAAGGATGCTGTCTGGGCGCGAAAAATACACATGTTCGAAAATGCAAAACCTGGATTTGGCCTGCCCAAAGGGGCGCGAACTGATCACTTTTCCCTTGGAGATGACCACCATTTCGCCCGGCTCGATTTCGCGCACGAAATCTGCGCCGATGATATCTAGCCCGCAGGTTTCCGACGAGAGAGCATAGCCTTCGTCACCAAGCTTGCCCAGAACAAGGGGGCGTACACCCAAAGCGTCGCGCACGCCGATCAGCTTGGTGCGCGTCATGGCGATCACGGAAAACGCGCCTTCGACGGCCCGCAGGGCATCTTTCATTCGTTCAGGGATGTTCTTTTGGATGGAACGCGCCATCAGGTGGATGATGCATTCGCTGTCCGAAGAGGATTGGAAGATTGCCCCACGCTCGATCAGATCCCGGCGCAGGCTGGTGGCATTGGTGATGTTGCCATTATGGGCGATGGCACATCCACCCATGGAAAATTCACCAAAGAAGGGCTGCACGTCGCGGATCTGTGTGCTGCCTTTGGAGCCTGCCGTAGAATAGCGCACATGCCCAATGGCCAGCGCACCCGGCAGTGTTTCCATCAGGCTGGCTTTGGTGAAATTGTCGCGCACATAGCCAAAGCGACGGGCAGAGTTGAAGCCTTCCTCGGCCTCGTATGACACGATGCCTCCTGCCTCTTGTCCGCGGTGTTGAAGGGCATGCAGGCCCAGAGCCACGAAATTAGCGGCATCGGCAACGCCGATCACGCCGAAAACGCCGCATTCCTCCTTCAACTTGTCATCATCGAAGGGGTGGGCGATGTGTGGGCGCATGGGCCAAGTCTCCGAATCCGGGGGGCGGGTTCCGCCCTTCGTTTAGTCCCTTGCGTAGCCAGTGTCACGCCTATGTCACGTAGATGTGGTGGAAACCTTGGTTAGTTGGCAGTTGTGGGTGCGGTCAGGTCACTTGCAGGCACCGAAACTGCGCCGCCACAACCGGCCACCAGCTGGGAATAGCGCGCCTCAAGCCAGCCGGGTGCATCTTGGGGCAGCTGCGCTTCGAGGTCTGATGAGAAGGAGGCGAATATCTCTGCAGATTTCGATTTGTCCACGACCGGGATAGATGAGCCAGCCAGCGCACGGTCATAGACCACGAAAGCAATGGCCACCAACAATATGCCCCGCAAGACCCCGAACAGAAATCCCAGCCCCTGATCTATGCCGCCCAATGCGGATCTGCGTACAGCGGACGAGAAAAGCGGAGTAAAGATCGACATCACGATCAGCGCCAGAACCAGCACACTGGCAAATGCGACGATGGTCGAGATTTCGCAATTGTCACCAAGATACTTTTCGATGACCGGGACCTGCTTGATCAGCGGGACCGCTTGCGGCGCGAAAATAAAGGCCACGACAGCGGCCGCCACCCAGCCCGCGATCGCCAGCACTTCGCGTACGACGCCGCGGCTATAGGCCAGAATTGCCGACATCAACAGGATGACCGCCACCACTGCGTCTACAATCGTGAAACCTTCCATGCTCTCGCTCCTCATTCTCACCCAGCGGCGAACATCTCACCGACAAAGGTTGTTAGATCGGGCATCTTACGCACCCGCATTGCGTCACCCGCCTCGTATTTTGAACGGTCCGGGGCGACTGCCTGTGAGAAACCAAGTTTTTGCGCTTCTTTCAACCTGTTTTCGGTTTGACCGACCGGTCTGAGCGCTCCTGAGAGACTTATTTCTCCGAAAACCACCATATCTGGCGGTAAAGCCACATCTTCTCGGGCCGATAATAGCGCGGCGGCGACCGCAAGATCGGCGGCGGGTTCTGAGACTCGCATGCCGCCGGCCACATTCAAAAACACATCCAGCCCGGCAAACGGGATGCCGCAGCGGCTTTCCAGTACGGCCAGAATAGTCGACAGACGTCCGCTGTCCAACCCGACGACAGTGCGCCGCGGTGTGCCCAAGTTTGACGGCGCGACCAGTGCCTGAATTTCGGTCAACACGGGCCGTGTGCCTTCGATGCCCGCAAAAACCGCTGATCCGGGGCTGGCCTGCCCGCGTTCTGACAAAAACAGCGCCGAGGGGTTGGCGACTTCGGCCAACCCGCCTCCGGTCATCTCAAACACGCCGATTTCATCTGCTGGGCCAAAGCGGTTCTTGACGGCGCGCAGGATGCGGAACTGGTGCCCGCGTTCGCCTTCGAAATAAAGCACCGTATCGACCATATGCTCGACCACGCGCGGGCCTGCAATCTGACCGTCTTTGGTGACGTGGCCCACAAGAATGATCGCGGTGCCGCGCTTTTTGGCGAAACTCACCAGCTCATGCGCGGCGGCACGTACCTGAGACACCGAGCCGGGTGCCGAGTCGACATGATCAGCCCACATCGTCTGGATCGAATCGATCACCGCAAGGGCAGGGCGGGTGGCGTCCAAAGTGGTCAGGATGTCGCGCAGATTGGTTTCCGCCGCGAGATGTACCGGTGCGTCAGCAAGGCCCAACCTTTGGGCGCGCATACGCACCTGCGCGGATGCTTCTTCGCCCGACACATAAAGGCACGACAGCCCGGTGCGTGCAAAACTGGCCGCTGCCTGCAACAGAAGTGTAGATTTGCCAATGCCCGGATCGCCACCAACCAAAATCGCCGAAGCGGGCACCAATCCGCCCCCAAGCACGCGGTCCAGCTCATTCATGCCCGATGCGGCGCGCGGCGGAGGGGCTTCTTTGGTGGCCAAGGTCGTCAACTCAATCCGGCGGCCCTTTGCAGCCCCTAAGGATTTCGTGGCCGGACCTGCACTTAGCGGCACGTCTTCGACGATTGAATTCCATCCACCGCAGCCGTCGCAGCGCCCGGTCCACTTCTTATGGACTGCGCCGCATTCGGTGCACGAATATGAGGGACCTGCTTTTGCCATGCGCCCTTCCTGCCCGATGGCGCGTGGTGCTGCAAGGGCGTCTGTGCGTGCCGTCCGGTCGGTGGCCTGGGCTGGGCGGCACTACCCGGCTTTTGCCCGGTGTCCTGCGCTTTCGGTCAGATGCGATATCATGAGGCTGGCCAGAATACAGGCACTGAAAAGGTATAGGCCCCATGCTGTTTCCAGCCGCCCCATGCCGATGCCTTTGGCCAGCACGATATAAAGCGAGATAAGAAATATATCCGCCATCGCAAGCCGCCCAAGCACATGCAACACGCCTAAGATGCGCGGTGAGGCCAGTCTGAACTGCACCAATGCCAACCCGATGGTTTTCATATAGGGCGCGAAGACTGCAAGAAATGTCACCAGCAATGCCAGAATAACGTCTTTTTCCCACAGCGCTTGAAGGCCGGTGATGACCGAGATCTCATCGAGATCAAAAAACGGCAAAAGCCCCGCACGAAGCAACGGCGCAAACCACGACAGCGGCAGAAGGATCAGAAGGGATAAATTGGCAAACCGAAGCATATTTCGCTGCTACAGCATGTCTTGGCCGCAGCCAAGAGGTTAGTAAACCAGCCGTCGCTTCCGACGGCGAAACGCAAAGACAAAGAACAGCCACAGCCAAAAACACAACCACGCCAGCGCCATGGCGATGCCTTGGTGGGTTCTCAATTCAGGGTCGTTGCCGCCACCCACGGTCAGAATGACAAGGTTGGTCAAAAACGCGACCACCGAAAACACCGCAGCGATTGCAGGCCAGATACCTTTGTAGCCACGACGGCGCACGCTGGCCGCGCGCCGGAACGTGACCCGGAGACTGAGGAGCGGTGGAATACAGAACAAAGCAAACAGAACTAGATGAGCAGGCAACGCGCCCTGAGCCGACATCATCGATCGCCTCCAGCTTATTGAAATCTGTAAGAGAATTAAACTAGGCGTTCACGCCATGATTGTCAAATTTGGGGCCGGCGGGGATCAGCGCACGGCTTCGATTGGCCCATTTGCCCGCCCGTGTATAAATTGCTGTACGTAAGCATCTGATGTTTCATCCATTTCCGTAATTGGCCCGGTCCACTGGATGACGCCGTCGTGAAGCATCGCAACCCGGTCGGCGATTGCCCGCACTGACGTCATGTCATGAGTGATGGTCATTGCGGTGGCCCCCATTTCGGTCACGATTTCGCGGATCAGCTCATTGATGACACCGGCCATGATCGGATCGAGACCGGTTGTGGGCTCATCGAAAAAGATGATCTCGGGTTCGGCTGCTATGGCGCGGGCAAGTCCGACGCGTTTTTGCATGCCGCCAGATAATTCGGCCGGGAAGAGATCTGCCACTTCGGGCTTCAAGCCCACGCGGCGCAGTTTTTCAATGGCAACATCGCGTGCTTCGTCCATCGGCCGTTTGAGTGAACCGCGCAAAAGTCGGAAGGCTACATTTTGCCAGACCGGCAGACTGTCAAACAAAGCACCCCCTTGAAAGAGCATGCCAAAACGCGCCAGAAACGCATCGCGTGACGCAGTGCTTGCATCTTGCCCGTCTACAGTAATGGTTCCGTGATCGTGGTGAACAAGACCCAGTATGCATTTGAGAAGAACGGATTTTCCAGTGCCGGAACCGCCGATGATGACCACGCTTTTTCCTTTCGGAATCGTCAGGTTCACCCCACGCAGGACTGTGTTCTTACCAAAGCTTTTATGAATATCTGAAAGAGTAATCATGCTGCGAAAAACACCTCTGTCAGCAGGTAGTTTGCCGTCAGGATCATCACCGAAGCTGCGACCACTGCCGATTTTGTGGCACGCCCCACGCCTTGCGCACCACGGCCCGATTGCATGCCATAGTAGCACCCCATCAAGGCCACGATAAAGCCGAACGCCGCCCCTTTCCAAAGGCCCGACGCGATGTCCCAGAACTCAAGAAAGTTGCGGGTGTTTTCCATATAGGTGGCTGGATTGAAGCCAAGCCGGTTCACCCCAACCAAAAAGCCGCCCAAAATGCCAATGCTGTCACCGACAGCCACCAAGACAGGCACCGCGAGCGTTGCTGCAAGAACGCGCGGAACTGTGAGGTATTTCATTGGGTTGGTCGACAATGTTGTCAGGGCATCGATCTGCTCAGTCACTTTCATCGTGCCAATTTCCGCGGCAATGGATGAGGCAACCCGCGCCGCAACCATCAACCCGCCCAGCACCGGGCCCAGTTCGCGCACCATGCCAATGGCAACGATAGAGGGCACCACGGCTTCGGCCGAGAAACGTGCGCCACCTGCATAGATCTGCAATGCCAATGCGCCTCCGGTGAAGAGTGCGGTCAACCCGACCACCGGTAAGCTGAACCAGCCGATCTGCAGCAATGCCTGCGCGAACTCTTTAGGGTAAAATGGCGGGCGGAACAGGTGGCTGATCACCTCGGCCGCAAAAAGAGCGATCCGGCCCATTGCGGCGAGACCTTGCAATGTCAGGCGGCCTAATGCGGCGATGGGGGTCAGAAGCGTTGTCATGTTGCACTGCCTGCATAATGTCTTTGGTAGCGTGATCCAAGCGCGGTCAGCACCTCATAGCCGATTGTTCCCGCCGCATCGGCCAAGCTGTCGATACTTTGCTGGGCCCCTAGAACCTCTAGCCAATCAGGCATATTTTCCAAATGGCTGACATCGACTGCGATCGTATCCATAGATACCCGTCCGACGACCGGGCAGGGGACTGCGCCGGAATGCACTGTGGCCTTATGAGACAGGGCGCGAAACAGACCATCCGCATAGCCTGCGCCCAATAGTGCAACCAAGGTTGAGGCGGGCGCGATCCAGGTGTTGCCATATCCGACACTCTCGCCTGCCTGAACCGAGCGAATTTGCAAGACAGGCAAGTCCAACTTCACCACCGGCAGTGCTTCAATGAACGGTGCGCCACCAAACAGGCCAATCCCCGGGCGGATCAGATCAAAATGATAGTCCGGCCCCAACAGCGTGCCACCTGTTGCCGCCAATGATCGCTGCACGTTCAGCCCACCTGTCATGCGCCTGAACGCGGCAAGCTGGGTTGCATTCATCGGATGATCGGGCAGATCAGCGCAAGCCAAGTGCGACATGACCAATCGTGGCCCTTCGTTGACCAAGCTGGGGGCCAATCCCATCCAATCTGTCTCTTCCAGCCCTAAACGGTTCATGCCGGTATCAAGCTGCAGGCCGAACGCATGTCCGGGAAGGGCGCTTCGATGCCGCGTGATCTGGTCTGGAGTGTTCAGGAGTGGCACGAGAGCGGCGTCTGAGATCAGAGGCGCATCGCCGCTCATATGGCCGGAAAAGACGAAAATCTCTGGTCCCGGTCCAAGAATTTGGCGCAATGTGGCGCCTTCTTCCGCTAGGGCGACGAAAAAGCACCGTGCGCCTGCGGCGGCCAGTGTGTTCGCCACTGGTTTCAGGCCAAGCCCATAGGCATCGGCTTTGACCACAGCCGCCGTTTCAACGCCGGGGCCGGATATCCGATCGAGTGCGCGCCAGTTGGCGGCGATTGCGTCAAGATCGATCTGGAGTTGTGCCTGAGCCATATGCGGGGTTTTGACAGCTAGGCGCGCGCCGTCAAGCGAAAAGGCCGATGCCTGTCAGTAAAGCAGCACGCAGTTTTTCGGTCACATTGCCGGTGCACGACGCCTAAAACCCGTCGCCGCCCTCTTGTTGCCATGGGCGGACAAGATTGCCGAACCGCGTAAAGCGCCCTTCAAAGCTCAGCTCGATGGTGCCGATTGGGCCGTGGCGTTGCTTGCCGATGATCACTTCGGCTTTGCCATGCACGCGCTCCATCGTATCTTGCCACTTGGCCATGGCTTCCAGATTGTCGTCGCCGGGCTTTTCCCGTTCTTTGTAGTATTCGTCACGGTAGACGAACATCACGACATCGGCGTCTTGCTCGATCGAGCCGGATTCGCGCAAGTCAGACAGTTGCGGGCGTTTATCTTCGCGGTTTTCCACCTGGCGTGACAGCTGCGACAGCGCAATGACCGGGATGTTCAGTTCTTTCGCGATGGCTTTCAGACCTTGGGTGATCTCGGACACTTCCTGCACCCGGTTTTCCTTAGAAGATCCTTTGAGAAGCTGAAGATAGTCGACCATCAACACATCCAGCCCATGCGTGCGCTTCAATCGCCGGGCGCGGGCGGCGACCTGACTGATGGGAAGTGCGGGTGTGTCATCAATGTAAAGAGGGCAGGCTTCCAGCGCTTTGGCTGCTTCAACAAAGCGGCGAAACTCTGCCTCGCTCATGTCACCGCGGCGGATCTGTTCTGAAGGCACTTCGGACGCCTCAGACAGGATACGGGCGGCCAGCTGTTCGGCGGACATTTCAAGCGAGTAAAATCCAACCACGCCGCCATTGACCGTGCCCTCGACACCCTCGGGTGTGATGCCGCGCTTATAGGCCTTGGCGATGTTGAATGCGATATTGGTGGCAAGCGAGGTTTTGCCCATCGACGGCCGACCGGCCAGGATCAGAAGGTCGGAAGGGTGCAGCCCGCCAAGCTTTTTGTCCAGATCAACCAGACCGGTGGAAATTCCGGCCAGCCCGCCATCACGCTGATACGCCGCATTTGCGACCATCACCGCGTCTGTGACGGCCTTAAGGAAGGATACAAAGCCTTTTTCAGCCGTGCCTTGCTCACCCAGCGTATAAAGGCGCTGCTCGGCATCGACGATCTGTTCTTTTGGGTCGTTGTCGACCTCGATGGTCTTGGCGCGGGCTGTGATGTCTTGACCAAGGCGCATCAACTCGCGACGCACAGCCAGCTCATAGATCATCTGCGCATAGTCGCGCGCGGCAAAGGCCGATATGGCAGAGCCTGCAAGACGGGCAAGATAGGCCGGGCCGCCCAGCTCTTTCAGGCCTTCATCCTCTTCCATATAGCCTTTAAGCGTGACCGGAGAGGCCAGCGCATTCTTTTGGATCCGCGCGACGGCAATCTCAAAGATACGCTGATGCACAGGTTCAAAGAAATGCTCGGCCTTCACCAGTGATGCGATCCGGTCATAGATATCATTGTTCGTGAGGATGGCGCCCAACAGCTGCTGCTCGGCCTCGATATTATGCGGAAGAGCATCGGTTTCCGCCGGTACTGGCACCGGCCGAATTGTCGCCAGATCGTTCATCATTGTCCCCCGTTTCTTGTGAAAGGGATACGCGCATCACCGCCCCGGACGCAAATTGTATATCGCTGTGGATGGTCTGTGGACAACACGCCGCATGCGCTATCTTGGGGGGCGGGGCGGCATTATGTCAATATGTGGCCGTGGCAGGGTGTCCGACACGGCTGACTATTGCCCATATCAGAGTCAATTTTTTGAACGGGCCGCTTGCCACGCGCGGGGGTTGGTCAAGAAGCTTTCCACCTCGGTCAGCGTGGCACCATCGAAGACTTCTGATTCGCGCGCCTCGGCCAAAACATCCCACCATGTGCAAAGATGGTGGAGCGCAACGCCGTGGTCGCCCAGCACCTTCACCGTCTCGGGGAAGATGCCGTAATAGAAGATCACCGCAGTATTGGCACACGTTGCCCCCGTCTCACGGATCGCATCCACGAAGCTGAGTTTGGAGCCGCCATCGGTGGTCAGATCTTCGATAAGCAGCACGCGCTGGCCTTCGGTCATAACACCTTCGATGCGGGCATTGCGCCCGTAGCCTTTGGGTTTCTTGCGAACGTAGGTCATTGGCAGGGCCATCCGTTCGGCCACCATCGCGGCAAAGGGAATGCCCGCGGTTTCGCCACCGGCGATATTGTCAAACGCCTCAAACCCCGCTTCGCGCATGACGGTGACAGAGAGAAAATCCATCAAGGTCGAGCGGATGCGCGGATAGGAGATCAGCTTGCGACAATCGATATAGGTGGGCGAAGGCAGGCCAGAGGCCAGAATGAACGGATCTGCCGCATTGAAATGTACCGCTTTGATTTCCAGCAGCATACGCGCCGTCAGTCGGGCGATTTCCTCTTTGGGGGGGAAGGAGCTTGGGATCATGGGTCAGTTCCTTACTGCGGTTTCATTTCGGCGAAGGCATCTTAGCCGAAGGCGACGGGCGTGCGTCTTTTGCGGGAATATTTACGCCAAGCGGAATGGTCAATCCGAGACTTTCCACAAAAGCGGGAAGCCCGGGTCAAACACAGTCACCGGCCCCACGCCGGTCATGATTTTGTCCGGGTATTTGACCGGGTCGCCTTTGGTCAGGGTCAGGCGTGCTTCGTTGGCGTCCAGCCCGTAAAAGCCCGCACCGTTCAGCGAGGTGAATGCTTCCAGCCGGTCCATTGCGTTTTCGTCTTCAAACACATGTGCGAGGATTGACATGGTGTTGGTGGCCGTGAAGCAGCCAGCACAGCCGCAGGCATGCTCTTTCAGCTGGTCCGCATGGGGCGCGCTGTCGGTGCCCAGGAAAAATCGTGCCTCTCCGCTTGTCGCGGCTTCGCGCAGGGCAAGCCGGTGAGTTTCGCGCTTGGCCACGGGCAGACAGTAATAATGCGGCTTGATCCCGCCTGCGAGAATATGGTTCCGGTTGATGATCAGATGGTGCGTGGTGATCGTGGCACCGAGATCGTCGCCACCCGATCGCGCATAGGCCACACCCTCTTTCGTGGTGATATGTTCCATCACCACCCGCAAACCCGGCGTTGCACGACGGATCGGGTCAAGCACGCGGTCAATGAACACCGCTTCCCGGTCAAAGATATCGATCTCTGGGTCGGTCACCTCGCCGTGCAGGCACAGGGGCAGGCCTATCTCGGCCATCTTATCCAGAACACGGCGAACCTTGTCGAAATCGCGCACGCCCGAGCCGGAATTGGTGGTGGCCCCGGCGGGGTAAAGCTTGACGGCTTTGATCAGACCTGAGGCATGCGCTGCTGCCACATCGGCAGGGTCAGTCGCTTCGGTCAGATAAAGCGTCATCAACGGTGTAAAATCTGCGCCTTCTGGTCGTGCGGCCAGAATGCGGGTCCGGTACGCTGCGGCCTGCGCCTGTGTCACCACCGGCGGCACGAGGTTTGGCATGATGATCGCCCGCATAAAATGCCGTGTTGTTTCAGGCAAAATTGCTTCCAGCATCGCGCCATCGCGCAAGTGCAGGTGCATGTCGTCTGGTCGGCGAAGAGTGATGCTATCGGTCATGATCTGCCCCTAGCGCGATACGCCAGGAATTTCCAGACCTTCAGTATCCCACGTTTTGAACTGAGCCAATCTACGGCCCGATACTCATCGCTGAAATGTGTAATCGGTATAGAGCCAGAACCTGCTAAACTAACCATGACGGTGTCGTTTGACGCCCCCGCCGCCCTGATTGGCCTCTATTGACGATCGGTTTTGGGCGATGCCGCCGATGATGGCAATGTGGGAGTATTTACCATGGCGACGACAATCGGCAATCCGCTATCGTGGGGCACACGCATACTGCGCCGAGCCGGACAAGACGTAGGTGACGTGGCGCGCGAGTTGGGTGGCGTAGAGCAGACCGAACCACAAGTGCGCCAGATAGAACTGGCAGATCTGCGGTCAGCCCTTCAGCATGGTCTGGCAGATTTTATGGCATTGCGCACCGACGTTTTGACCGCCGCTTTGCTTTATCCAATCATCGGTGCTTGCCTGATATGGGCGGCGGTCGAGAGAAACCTGCTTCCACTGGTTTTTCCTCTGATCTCGGGCTTTGCCCTGATCGGGCCTGCTGCTGCCGTTGGGCTTTATGAGATGAGCCGACGCCGCGAAGCCGGTGAACCCACCAGTTGGGCCGACGGATTTTCTGTCATCGCATCGCCGCGTTTCGGCGCCATTCTGGTGTTGGCGCTGGCGCATTTTCTATTGTTTTTCGTCTGGATCTTAGTCGCTTACGGGATATTCATGGTCACATTGGGGCCGGATGTGCCGAAATCTGCCACGGCATTCTTTTCGGAAACACTGACCACGGGGCCCGGCTGGGCAATGATCGCGCTGGGTATCCCGGTTGGGTTTGTGTTTGCCTGCATTGTGCTTTTCGTCAGTGTGGTGTCGTTTCCATTGCTGATCGACCGGCCGGTGGGCTTACCGGTGGCGGTGGTGACATCCCTTCGTGTGGCGCGAAAAAGCCCGCGTATCGTATTGTTGTGGGGGGCAATCGTGGCAGGCTGTCTGGCAGCGGGCGCTGCGCTGTTTCTTCTGGGTCTGGCGGTGGCACTGCCGATTTTGGGACATGCCAGCTGGCACCTTTATCGCCGCGCTGTTGAGCCTGCATAGGCCTTTAGCACGGTCATTATCCGCCGACATGTGGGGGAGTGGGCAAGATCGGGGTTGCTCTGACCGGCAGAACCCCGCAGATTTAATGGTTAAGGGCGCACAAAGCGCTTGGTAACGAACAGGCGATCTGATGAAGCACACCCTGACCTTAGTAACTTTCACTCTGGCTTTGACGGGATGCACCGCTGACCCGGGCTTCGTTGGCGTATCGGGTGTGCGTGAGGCCACCGCAGCCGAGGTCGCACAATGCGCCTATGTCTCAGATTTTCGTATGAAGCCGGGTGTGTACGGTGTTTTGGCGGAACAAGGCGTCAGATATGCCCGAAACCGCATTATGTCGGATGCCCTGAATGCCGGCGCGAATACGGTTGCCTTCGACCCTATATCGCCTGGCGTGACAGTGACCGAGCTTCACGCAGTGGCCTATCGCTGCCCGTAACGGCGGTTCTGGTCGGATTTCGGCCCGATTGCCACGGTATTCAGTCTGACAGAAGTCTACGCTTGGTCGGGCACAGGATGCTGGTCAATGTGATTTGGGCTTTGGCAGCGCATTTCCTTCAGAAGCAAGGATGCTTTCCAGCTTTTCCAGCCGGGCTTTGAACTTGCCAGCACCAAGCCGTTCACTGACATTGCGGCACAAGAGTGCGGCCAGCAAAATTCGTCCATCTCCTTCAAGCCGCGCCAAGATTGCCAACAGGTAGGGCCGGTAGTTGCGCCGCCCCCGATAGAAGATCCGAAACAGCTTTTCATCAAAGTTGCCGGTGCATGCCGCGACAAGAATCGAAGGCAGAATGCGCATCTGGTCCATGGCATAACCGACGTCGCGCCCGAGGTTGCGGCAGGGCAGCAACGTCGTCCATGGGCGCACGAAAAGGGCCGCATGCATGGCATCCAAATTTTGCTCAGGGTCGAAGAGCACATAGACGGAGCCAGCCCCTTCCGTCATGTCCGGGGCATAGCCGTAGCGATCGGTGAAGGAGGTCCGGCGCATTTCCGCAAAGCGCGGATCCCATCCGGCGATGCGTGGATCAAGGGTTGCTTGTGGCGCCGCCAGGATCACGGTCGCCCCCGGTGCAGCCACAGAAAACGCCGCCGCCGCATAGCCCGCCATGCCGGACCCAAAAAACACAACCTGTTCGAAATCCTCAAAAAAGGCATCGTCGACCAGCTGATCAAAATATGCATAGACGTTTTGATCGCGATACCAACTTTCATTGCAGGCGATCAGGCACAGATGCGACCACCGGCGTCCTTTGGCCACGTGATAGCCCAGCGGCAGTTGTCCCGGCTGATGCGCTCGCATGCTGGCAACCGTTTCAAACGTGACGATCAGGGTCGGACCGGCATCCACAAACAAGGCGGCATGCGACTTGCCCAGCCGCCGAAAATGGCCGTTCTCTTCGCCGATACGTTCGATGCGCGCGAACCAGTCGGCTTCGGACAGGGACGCTATGTCCACTGCACTCGCGTTGTCGTCTTGCATTACCCACCCAAACCCACACGCTGTCTACACGTCAATTTGCGCGTGAAATGCCGTTGGTGGCAAGGTGTCGGTTTAGGCAGGTCTGTTTTTATTCAATTTATTCTAAGCCACTGTTTCAGTTGACTGCGTCAATCTTTGGCACTGCGCGGATCTGTTTCCGACCCATCGGTGGTTGCGGCCGCGAGCGCGTAGCCTGCCAAGATTCGGTGTTGCGCTGCAGACAACACGCGGCTGGGCGGTGTCATCATCAACCGTCCGTATAACCCGCGCCATCTCTCTTCACGCATCAAGGTCTGAAAACGCGTCTGTCGCCACGCCACCGCCGCCTTATGCAAGGGGCCAAGCTTTGGATCCGCCCGCAGGTCATTGCGCAGGGGCGCGCTTTGCGGCAGGAGCGCCAGAACTGAGGTGTCTTCGCAATCGCAAAAGTTCCGCTCGACCCAATAGGACATGTCGAACGTTGACGCCTCGCGGTTGGCGCGCCCACGGTCGCATTTCAGAAGATAGCTTTCCATCGATCCAAGCGCGTAGTGGTTCAGCTGAACCAGCTGATAGTTGTCGCGCCCATAGCGCGAAAAGATCTGTCCGGTGCGATAGGCCGGGGGCAGGGGCCTGCCAGAGCCGTCGAACCAGCGCTGATCCACCATACGCGCCCGGTCGGGCTGACGCGGGCGGTGCACGCCAAGCTTGCCGTAGCTGCCATCATTGCGAAATAGCGTCTTGAACATCGCCGCACGCCACGGCCACCCCATTACCGCCGGGGCGGCAAGCGTAAATTCCTCGGTGACGGGGCGGTCTTGATAACTTTGAAGTCCGGCATTGCCAAACAGCCGCCACGTCAGCGCAATCGCGGTTGCTTCGGGCAAAGCCGTCAGCAGCGCCGTTATGGTTCTGTCGCCGACGTGAATGTTCACATATTCGTCGATGTCGATAAAAAGCACCCAATCTGCATGGGCTTTCAAGGGATGCGCGTCAGCGGCCTTCAATGCGGCCCATTGCGGGCCTTTCTGATGCGGTCCGTCATTGCGGATATGTGTCAGCCAGCCCATGTCCTGAAGTCGGCTCAGCATGGCGTCGGTGCCGTCATCACAATCGTTGGAAAACACAAGAAAGTCTGTAATTCCGATGGCCCGGTGATGTGCCAGCCAATCGATCAAGAACGCGCCTTCGTTGCGAACGGTCAGAACGGCAAGGACCGAGGGGCTATCCGAAGCCATGACACGCGCCCATTGTTCGGGGACCAAAACCGCCAGCAAGGGCAACGAGAGGTGTGTTCAGATCAATCATATCTGCAGACCTACACGTTCGCACCGGTCACGGTCTAGAGGTTTGCAGCCTGAGGCGACTTGGGCCAAAGCTGCGCGGCGCCAAGGGCTGCCGCCATCGCCAGAAGCCCCAGCAAGGCTGAGGCAGCCGTCATACCCGCAATGGCGCCGAGCCACCCGGCCAAAGGATAGGTCAAAAGCCACGCCGCATGGCTCAGCGCAAAATGCGCGGCGAACAGCGCAGGCCGCTCGACGGGTCCGGCCGAACGGCGCAAGAGCCGCCCGGTCGGGGTCAAAATCGTCGAATAGGCCAGCCCCATCGCGGCCATCCAGACAAGGTAGGCGCCCCACACCGCTTCGCCAAAGACGGGTGCGAGGCCGAAAATCACCGCACCCAAAATCTGCATGACCCCAAGCCCGACGGCCCCTGACACCATGACGGGTCTGTCGGGCAGGTGATCGAGTATCCTTGGCAAGGCAAACGCCGCGACCATCGATCCCGCGCCAAACGCAGCCATCGCCAGCGCCACGTCGGTTTTGGTCTGCCCGAACAGCCCGTTGACGATCACGGCGGTGTTGACGATCACCATCGCACCTCCGGCCGAGGCCGCGAGATGCAGAGCCAGAAGTCCGCGCAGGCGTGGCGTGCCAAGCATCATTGTGATGCCAGCAAAGGTTCTGGTCCACGTGCTGGCTTCGGGCCGCTTGGCAGGGCGCGGCGGATTGGCCCAGACGACAAGGGCCGCCGAACCAAGAAACCCCAAGGCTGTTCCCACGAACAGCCCACCAAGCGGGACAATGGTCAATAGCAGGGCCGCGAGGATGGGGCTGGCCATGGTTTCAAGATCCATTGCCAGCCGCGATAGCGACAGTGCGCGGGTGTAATTTTCTTCATCCGGCAAAATTTCGGGGATAGTTGCCTGGAAGGTGGGTGTGAAGGCAGCCGAAGCGGATTGCAGCACAAAGACCAGCGCATATATCTGCCAGACCTCGGTGACGAAAGGCAGGCATAGCGCCAAAGCCGCTCGGATCAGGTCAAGCGTGACCAGCAATCCGCGCCTGGGCAGCCCGCCCAAAACCGCGTTTGCGATCGGTGCAATCGCGACATAGGCCACCATTTTCAATGTCAGCGCAAAGCCCAGTACCAAACCGCCTTGCAGCCCCGCCAGATCGTAGGCCAGCAACGCAAGTGCCATCGTCAATAGGCCGGTTCCAAGAAGGGCCGTCACCTGCGCCCCAAAAAGCCGGGCAAAGACGCGGTTCGACAGTGGGGCAAGCAGGCTGGCCATCTTTTATGCCCGTCTGAGGGCCGCCGTCAGCACCCCCATCCCGATCAAGGCCGCGCCAGCCGCGCGGTTCACCCAGAGATGCACGGACGGTCGCGCGATCCGCGCCCGCATCCGATCGGCCATCACGGCGTAGGCAAGCGTATTCAACGCGGCAAGGCTGACGAAGGTGGCGACCAGAATGGCGAATTGCGGGCCAAGTGGGACAGTTGGTTGTACGAACTGCGGCACGAAAGCGATGAAGAACGCAATTGATTTGGGGTTGAGCGCCGTCACAGCCGCCGCGTGGCAAAAGACAGCCCTGGCGGATGTATCCGAAGAAACGGCCTGCTCGCAAAGTGGCGCAGGCGTGCTACGCAGCATCTTCAACCCCAGCCAGACAAGATATGCCGCGCCGGCCCACTTCAACGCAGTAAACAACGCGGCCGACGCCAGTACCAACGCGCCAAGCCCCGCCAAAGACGCACTCATGGCAAGGAAGTCCCCCAAGGCAACACCTGCAGCCGTCGCCAGCGCCACACGTCGCCCTTGGGTCAGCGCGTAGCTGAGAACAAGCAATACGGTCGGGCCCGGGATCAGCAAGAGCGCGGTCGAGGCGGCAACAAAGGTTAGCCATAGATCAAGCGACATGAGGTGGCTCCGGTCAGAATGTGCTGAGGCCAAGCCAGCCATGCTCTGGCGGCACTGTCAATGCACTGACACGCATCGCGGTTGCCTGATCGCCGGTCTGGACAGGTTATTGCGGCCCGGACCCTCAGGGGAACATGAACGCTGACGCCAGAACTGCTTTATCAGAGCAACCCTTGGGCCGCGATCATGATCACGCCCATCGCGACAATGTAGCTTCCGTCGATAAGAGCGGCGGACAGGCTTTTCTGGCTAAAAAGGCCGCCCGCGAAATGCAAAAATGTGGCGGCGGCAATGGCGGCGAGTGCTGTGCCAAGCGCACTGGTTTGCGCCGTCAGGCCGATCACAATCGCCAGCATGAACGTGCCTGCGAGCTGGACTGCCATGGCGGCCAAGGGTGGGCGCGCGGGGGGCTGAATGCCGTGACTGCCCTGTGCCCATGCCTTGCCAAACAGTGGCCCGAACCAAAGCATGCCAAGGCCGAAGGCAACGACGGTGCCGGCGGCTACTGCTGTCCAATTCAAAGGTTCCATCTCAGTTTCCCTTGTTTGGGATGTTGTCATATTGATCGTGCCGACGCACCCATTGCTGTGGCCAGTCAAGCTTGGCCTCGTCCCGGCCCTTCGGCGTCAGATCCAGTATGTGATACGCGCCATTGATTGCCTCCAAACCGCGCCCATAGGTCGAATAGGCGTGTAGGATCTGGCCATCTGACCTGCGCTCAAATGTGCTTATTCCCGGCGCTTCAGGTCCGTTAAAACCGCCCGTTTTATAGTTGTAAGTATTTGATTTTGCTAACAGTTCATCTTTCCCGAAGCTGACATTAAAATCTTCATTGAAATCCGTTTCAGCCGCCGACACCCATTGAAACCGCCACCCCATTCGGGCGCGGAATGCAGCAAGTTTGGCGTAGGGGGCTTTGGACACGCATGCGAAACCCGTGTCGCGGGCGGCCAGATGTGCATCTAGTCCGTCAAAGTTATCAGCCCAGAAGGAACAGCTTGAGCAGCCTTCTTCCCAATCGACACCAAACATAAAGTGGTAGACGACAAGCTGAGAATGCGGGCCAAAGAGATCATCCAATCCCAGATGGCCTTCGGCCCCGGTGAACTGGTAGGCCTTGTCCAATTTTAACCGAGGTAACGCACGACGACGTTTTGCCAATGCGTCACCCGCCCGCATATGGGCTTTTTCCGATTTCAGCAGCTCTAGCCGGGCTGCCATCCATTGTTCTTTGTCGTCAAACTCGCTCATGACTGCACTTGTTCGGAACAAAGCGTCTTGAGCGCATCCAGAATTCCGCCCCAACCTTTTTCATGATTGCCGCGCATTTCTTCGGATTGGAACTTCACATGGGTAAGCGTGATACGGGTGCCACCCGGTTCGGGGGCCAGTGTCACGGTCACCGTTGATCCTTCGGTTGAGAAGGGGGATTCCCAGGTAAACACAATCCGCGCATGCGGGCGCAGTTCCAGATAGGTGCCCGAATGCGGGATTTCCTTGTCACCGGCAAGCATCGAGATGACAAAGCGCCCCCCTTCGCGAGGGTCGGTTTGCGCCACCGGTATCGTCACATTTTCTTCCGGGCGCATGAACTGCGACAGCATCGCCGGGTCCAGCCAGGCATCATAGATGCGCTTGGGGTCAGCCTTAATCAGGCGATCAATGGTCAGTGTCAGATCCGTCATCGTCGGTCTCCTTGGTAAGCAGCGTTTCAAGGGCGTCTAACCGCATGGCCCAGATGGAGCGCAGGCCTGAAAACCAGCGGTCAATTTCATTCAGCGGTTCCATCCGAACCTCGATCAGATGTTCGCGCCAGGCGGTGCGGCGGCTGACAAGGCCCGCGCTTTCCAGAACCTTGATGTGTTTCGAAACGGCATTCAGGCTCATCTCGAACCGCGCCGCAATTTCGGTGACACGTGTGGGTCCGTTTTGCGCGAGCAGCGTCAAAACGGCCCGCCGGGTCGGGTCGGCGGCGGCTTTCAGGATTTCAGTCAGCTGTTGCGATTCTTGTTCAACCATATGGATGAATAAGGTGCTTTGCTGCGTCAGTCAACCAAATGGATGAATTACGGGATGAGCCATGCTCCCGGAAATGTCGGGCGATATGTTTTACGTCAGCGCAGCAAAAAGCCTGTTCAAGGACGCGGCCTCTATCGACGTGCCGTAGGGGGCGTTGACGATATACATGCCGGACCCGATCATCCCATGCCCCGAGCGGGCAGGGGGAAAGCGGATTTCATGTCTTATGGTTTTGGGCAGGTCTTGCGCCTCTAGCGCGCCCAGCATCTCATGATGTGCGCCGCTTTTCAGAATCGGATACCAAAGGGCGATGATCCCGACATTCCATTTGCGGTTAATCTGGCCAATCAACTGCGGCAAATGCTCATAATCTGTCTTCACTTCGTAACTCGGATCAATCAGCATCAGACCGCGCCGAGGCTCTGGCGGCGTAAGGGCCAGTGCAAGCTGCCACCCGTCTTGTTTGCGGCAATGGGCGGCGTAGTCGATCATGACATCGTTAAGCGCCTCGAATTCCTGAGGATGCAGTTCGGCCAGATCGATCCGATCGCCCGGCCGCAAGGAAAGCGCGGCCACCAGCGGTGATCCGGGATAGGCCTCTGCCCCATAGCGGTCGCGCACTTCGGCCAGGATTTTCGTATAGGGATGATCTGGGGATAAAAGAGGCGACAGCCTGCCAATCCCAGCCGCGGCTTCACCGGTTTTCGCGGCCACGTCAGCATCAAGCGCGTAAAGGCCCCGCCCTGCATGGGTTTCCAGATAGCTGAGCGGTTTGTCCTTTTGCGTCAGATAGGCCAGCATTGCCGCCAAAAGCGCGTGTTTATGGACATCGGCAAGATTTCCGGCGTGATAGCCGTGCTGGTAGGACAGCATGTAAAGGCTCCTTTACGGTGGCGATTTCAAACTGCCTGACGGAAACGAAAAAACCCTCCCTTGCGAGGGAGGGTTTCTGTCTACAGCGCAACAATTTACTTCGGGCCGATCATCATCACCATTTGCCGGCCTTCCAGCCGTGGCATGTTCTCGACCTTGCCAATTTCTTCCACATCGGCTGCGACGCGGTGAAGCAGTTCAAGCCCCAGCTGCTGGTGGGCCATTTCGCGGCCTCTAAAGCGCAAGGTGACCTTTACCTTGTCACCACCTTCAAGGAATTTCACAACCGACCGCATCTTGACGTCGTAGTCATGAATGTCGGTGCCCGGTCGAAATTTGATTTCCTTGATTTCGATGATGTGCTGTTTCTTGCGTGCCTCGGCTTCTTTCTTTTGCTGTTCGTATTTGAATTTGCCGAAATCCATGATCTTGCAGACAGGCGGTTCCGCGTTAGGCGAAATCTCAACAAGGTCGAGCCCGACTTCCTCGGCCATCTGCATGGCGCGGGCGGGCGTGACGACGCCAACGTTTTCCCCTTCCGCGCCGATAAGGCGAATCTCGGGGGAACGGATACGGTCGTTAATACGGGGGCCGGTATCACGTTGTGGCGGGGCGTTATGCGGTCTGCGAGCTATGGTGGCACTCCTTCTGTTGTTGCCAGGTCTGTTGGCGCGCAAGGTAGTCGCCCAAGTGGGCTGATTCAAGCCGGATTCGGCATTGGCGGCATCGCTGAGCTTTCCAATTCTCTATGTTTCTGTCATAGCGGCGCCGTTATTTCAGTTTGCCTGCATCATGAGGAAATAGAGTATGAACAAGAATCTGCTGATCGCAGCCCTTCTCGCCGTTTTGGCCGGTGGTGGATATTGGTATTATTCGTCGGCACAGCAAGCCGCGGAAACGGCCGCGATGGCCGAAAAAGCCGCCGCTGAACAAGCCGCCGCAGAGGCCGCTGCCGCAGCTGCAAAGGCTGAAGAGGAAGCCGCCATGAAGGCCGCTGAAGAAGCCAAAGCCGCAGAAGAAGCTGCTGCCACGGCTGCCCAGGACGCATTGAAAGCAGCAGAAGAAGCTGCAATGAAAGCTGCCGAAGAAGCGGCTGCTGCCGGTGCTACGGCAACCGAAGCTGCAGGGGCAGCGGTTGAAGCTGCAACCGAAGCTGTCACAGGGGCTGCTGACACCGCCTCCGAAGCCGTTGCCGATATCTTTGACCCGGCAACCTATGATCCGGATGCGGTTAATGCAGCGATTGACGGCTCAAGCTTGGATGACGCCACGAAAACGACCTTGAAAACCGTTGTGGACGCCGCCAAGGACAGCCCGGAACTGCTGGGGGCCGCCTTGCGCCAAGTCAAAGGCGCGCTTGGTCTCTGATCGCAAGACGCACGGATTGGAAAGGCCGCCCGGTAATCCCGCGCGGCCTTTTCTTTTGCCTGTGTCGTGAAACCGCGTTAGTCCGTTAGGCGGACGGAGCGGCCCTTCGCTGAAAGCGCCTCAATGGCGGCTATCGCGGTTCAGGTCTGTCAAGAACGGTCGAAGACGCGTCACTGTTATCGGCGAAAACACATGCTAATAATTCGGTCGTGGCCTCTTCGAGTGTAGGCAGTTTCGCAAAATCACTCTTGGCTTTTTCTGCGGCCAGCTTTCTCTCAGGGTCATTTAGAACCCCTAAGATTGTCGAACCAAGCACTCCGATGTCTTGATCTTCTCCCGATATGCTCAGACCTGCTGCTGCCAAGCATCGGGCGTTGTCGGGTTGATCGGCAAACATTGGCACCACAATCATCGGCACAC
>JBARVN010000066.1:0-4288 GCA_049646285.1 Albidovulum sp.
TGGCTCAAACCGGACTATCGTCGGCCATCGGAATAATTAAAAAAACCCCGCCGGGGTGCAATCCGGCGGGGCAAGGTCGTGCCGTGGGTGGGCCACAGGCACCGGCGGTAAACTTTTGAAATCAGTGGGGGCGGGTGTCATCCATCTCGGCGCGGATCTGTTGGCGCAGGATGTCGATCGACACCATTTTGCCTTCGCGCTTGAAATGCCAGTAGGTCCAGCCATTGCACGATGGGGCCCCTTCCAGATGGGCACCAACCTGATGGATAGAACCCTTCACATCATTGCCAACCAAGGTACCATCCGCGCGCACTTTGGCCTTGAAGCGGTTGCCAATCGAAAACAGCTCTTCCCCCGGGCGCAACATCCCCCGTTCCACCACCTGGCCAAACGGCACACGTGGTTCGGAACGCTTA
Source organism: Albidovulum sp. (assembly GCA_049646285.1). Lineage (GTDB taxonomy): Bacteria > Pseudomonadota > Alphaproteobacteria > Rhodobacterales > Rhodobacteraceae > Albidovulum. The sequence goes on from JBARVN010000066.1 coordinate 417, forward strand.
GAGGTTGTGGTCTCCAACGCCTCACGGTCAAACTTGCGGATCTTGGCCAGACGCTTTGTTGCAGCGTCACGGTAGGCTTCTTCGCGCTCAATCCCGATGAAATCACGGCCCAGCATCTTGGCCACGGCACCGGTCGTACCTGTACCAAAGAACGGGTCAAGCACGACGTCGCCGGGATTTGTGGTGCCGATCAGCACGCGGTGAAGCAGGCTTTCGGGTTTTTGCGTCGGATGCGCCTTGTCGCCCGCATCGTCCTTCAGGCGTTCATGACCTGTGCAAATCGGCAGTACCCAGTCCGACCGCATCTGCACACCGTCATTCAGCGCCTTCAGTGCTTCATAGTTGAAGGTGTATTTACCGCCCTCGGCCTTTGAGGCCCAGATCAGCGTTTCATGCGCATTTGTCAGGCGTTTGCCGCGGAAGTTCGGCATCGGGTTCGACTTGCGCCACACCACATCATTTAGGATCCAGAATCCCTGGTTTTGAAGCTCAGCCCCCATGCGAAAGACATTGTGATACGAACCGATGACCCAGATCGCACCGCCCGGCTTCAACAAGCGGCGTGCCGCTGAAAGCCAATCCTTGGTGAACTTGTCATAGGTTTTGAAGCTGTCGAACTGATCCCAGGCATCATCGACCGCATCGACCTTGGAATTGTCGGGCCTATGCAGATCGCCACGCAATTGCAGGTTATACGGCGGATCTGCAAAAATCAGATCCACGCTGGCTTCGGGCAAAGACCGCATGATTTCCACGCAATCACCGGCCAATATCTGGTTTAGCGGAAGGCCAACGGCCTCCTTGCTGATCGTCTTTGTCATTACTGCCTCATCCCCGGCGTTGGTGCCGTTCTTGTTGTCCCCAAGATGAGTCAGGAGTGATTCGGCGTCAAATTCTTTTTTGAATCAAAGGTTTACGATTTTGACTTGATACAAGATATTGTGGACCGGTTTGAATGAACGTCTATGGCATGAGGTCACCCCAAGATTTTGGAGCGCTTCCAGATGCTCTTTGGTGGGGTAACCAGCGTTCTTTTCCCAGCCATAGCCGGGGTGCTGTTGCGCCAAATCCACCATGATGCGATCACGCCACACTTTGGCGATGATGGAGGCAGCTGCGATCGACAGTGACCTTGCGTCACCTTTGACTACGGCCTCGGCCGAAACCGCCAGATCACGCGGAAGTCGGTTACCATCAACAAGCACATGATCAGGCACTGACGCCAGCCCCGCAACAGCGCGGCACATCGCGAGGTGGCTGGCCTGAAGAATATTAATGCGATCAATCTCTTCCACGCTTGCCGCCCCGACAGATACATCCGCCACACCCATCAACACATCATAAAGTGCTTCGCGCCGGGTCTGGCTGAGCTTTTTGGAATCGTTAAGTCCGGGTGGGATTGCCAACGGATTCAGCCGCACGGCTGCGGCCACGACAGGCCCACACAGTGGCCCACGCCCAACTTCATCCACCCCCGCAACAAAGGCTGCGCCGCGCAAGAACGCGGCCTCTTCAAAGCTGAAATCAGGTCCGGTGATCATGGGGTCTGATGGCGCGAAACCTTGCATTTGGCAACAAAAAAGGGGCGGTGCCCCTTGGCGTCCGCCCCAGTAAGTGGTGCGGGGATCAAGGACCCGCGCCACTGCTCGAAAACCGTGTCAGCGCAGCTGAGCGATCTCAAAACCATTCTGGCGCAAGCAGCGCGTTCCGTAGACGGTGCGTCTGCCCCAGTCATCATTTATGTTGAACGCACATGCATCTGGAAGGCGGCGTGCCCGGCCCGTCTCGCGCAGGCACCGTTCCGACACTACGTCACGACGACCGTAAGCGCCCCGGATCGGAAACACGCACTGGGCAGGGATCACGTTTCTGCGTTTTGCGGTGCTGTAATGGTCATGTGCCCGTTTGCGATGCCCGAACTTGTTGCCCCGATCGCTATTGTTGTTCGTATAACCGTCATATCGCTTGGTGACCGGAGCGGCCTTGTTTCGTTTCTTGTTGGATTCATTGATGAGCAGCCCAACCGCAGCCGCGCCCAACAAAAGGGTCAGGGCCTTGCGGTCTTTGTCCCCCAGTGCCGACGCAGGCGTGGCGAAGGCCGAACCCAAGGTCAATGCGGCGATGGTTAAGGCGGCGATGAAGCGGCGGGTCATTGGTATTCTCCTGACTTGAATTGGCACAGGGTGTGACGTCTGTGCAGCTCTGATCCAAGACTGGGCGCCAATCGATTGGCAGGCAATAACGCCGGTCAGATAGCAGATAACACCCGTCGAATCCGTCTTTGTTATTGATTAGCCGATCAACTCGTCGCAGGTTGGCACAACCATGAACGCATTCAGATCATCCCTTCTGGCGCTTGTCGCCCTTTGCCTTGCCAGCCCGGCATCTGCTGCATGCCGTGTCGAGTACAAGGCAAAGCAAGACAGCCCATTGCGGCTGGATTTCGGAGTAGCAACGCTATCTGGTCCGGCCTGTACCTCAAAGTCGGCAGCATCAAGCGAACTAGCACAAAAACTGAAAAGCGAGGGCTGGACCCTGCTGGCAATTGTGTCCATCGTCGATGGTACACGTGGTGGTAACGACAAGGACGGCAACAATAGTTCAAGTGGAAATTCCAATCCTGAAAAATGAGGCGCTGCGCTCTGGCAACCGAGTGGTTGTGCTGGGGGTAGCGATTATTGTCTTTGTCTTGTTGGCAACGACCGTCCTTCTGTTTTCATTCCTTCCTGATGCAAATGCATTCGACACCCGTGTCGAACGCATTTTTGTCGAAAATGATGCGCTGACGACAGACAGCAATATCAAGCTTTTGGAAATACTTGCTCAGTCTGGCACCGCATTCTCGGATGTTCTGGCAGGATATCGCGCTGTCATATTGATTCTCCTGATCTTTGCCACTGCGTTGCTAATTGCCGCCCTTGTATTCTTGTTGATGATCATCGCCTTGAACAAGCGGATGGGCGAGATCGATCGACAGGGCATTCAGGTTTCGTCCCTACTAATCAGCCGAGCAGAGAATGCGGTTGTACTAAACAATATGGAATTCAAGTTGACCCCGGCTGCGATTGAAACCTTGTCGGTGCTGGCCGAGGCGCGGATGGATGATGATGTGCTCTCGGGTGCCGAAATTGAGGGCGTAATCTCTGGCCGTGCATCTGTCGATTGCGATGAAAGTGCTGGTGCGATGCGCATCAAGAGACTGCGCGATGCTTTGGGCAATCAGATGGTGTCGGAACTGTTGGTTAAAAATATCGCCCGGCGTGGATACATGCTGTCGGTCGACAAGGACGCGATCAGAATGATCTGACCCTTGCCTCAGGAAGGGTGAGGTCCTATAGGGGCGCTTCCTTTTACCGGTGGGGGGCTGCCCGTGTTAAAGACACCCTTCTATCTGATCGACCATGCGAAACTGCTTCGCAACATGGAGATCATCGACCGGCTGCGCGCTGGGTCCGGCGCGAAAGCGTTGCTCGCCCTTAAATGCTTTGCCACATGGTCAGCCTTCGACATGATGCGCGATCATATGGATGGCACCACCTCGTCCTCGCTTTATGAATTGCGGCTGGGCCGGGAAAAATTCGGCAAGGAAACCCATGCCTATTCGGTCGCCTGGGCCGATCATGAGATTGCCGAGGCAGTGGGTTATGCCGACAAGATCATTTTCAATTCCATAGGCCAGCTTGAGCGTTTCGGCAACCAATCCGCCCATATCGAACGCGGGCTTCGTCTGAACCCGCGGTTTTCAACCTCGGGCTTTGATCTGGCCGATCCGGCGCGGCCCTTCAGCCGCTTGGGCGAATGGGATGCGGACAAGATTGCCGGGGTGATCGACCGGATTTCCGGCTTCATGATCCACTACAATTGCGAGAATC
>JBARVN010000067.1:0-5545 GCA_049646285.1 Albidovulum sp.
GGTTCAGCTCATCGCGCTTGAGGTAGATCTTGGCACCGCCCAGATGCTTGGTCAGCCGGTCGGCATAGTAAAGCGGCGAGGGGCGGCCAACGTAATGCTTCCACAAATCATCCATCTCGGCCCAGAAGGTCGGGTCGGTCTTGGCGAATTCGTACCGCTCTTGCAGATCAAGGATCAGCGGCATCAGGGTTTCCGAGACGAACCGCCCGCCGAAATCGCCGAACCGCCCGTTTTCATCGGGACCATTCATAAAGCTGTTGAACAGATCGTCGGCCATTTTCGCCCCCTACTTCAAGACAGATCGCGTTTATAGCCAATATGGGACGGGGTAAAGCCAAGCCGTTCGTAGAAAGCCCGCGCCCGATCTCGGGTGGCGTTAGTGGTAAGCTGTAGAAGTCGGCACCCTGCCGCGCGTGCGCGCGCTTCGGCATCCGCCATCAGCGCGGCTCCGATGCCCCGGCCCCGGCAATCCGCCGCAACCCGCACAGATTCGACCTGCGCCCTGCGGCTGGCCCTGAGGGACAGGCCCGAGATGCAGGTCAGCTGATATGTCGCAATCACGCGACCCGCCTCTTCGCCCACGATCAGCGTATTGGCACCTTCGGCCTGCATCCGGTCGAAGGCGGCGTAGTAGGCGCTTGGGTCGGTCGTTTCGCGCAGTGCCCCCAATGCGTCATCCGACAAGAGCGCGACGACCGCAGGCACATCGCGCCGGGTTGCACCCCGAAACGAGATCACGTCTGCGCGGCCCGAACAAAGGCGCGGATCAGATCCGCATCTTTCACGCCGGGCGCGGTTTCGACACCGGTGGACACATCGACCTGCCGAGCGCCGGTCAGGCGGATCGCTTCGGCCACGTTGAAGGGCGTCAGCCCCCCGGCCAGCATCCACGGACAGGGCCAGTATTTTCGCGCGATCAGGGTCCAGTCAAAGGCCAACCCGTTGCCGCCGGGCAGATCGGCCCCCTTGGGGGGCTTGGCATCGACCAGAAGCTGATCGGCAACTTTGCCGTAGGCTTCAAGTGCTGGCAGATCCTCGGGCCCGGCGACACCGACGGCCTTCATCACCGGCAAGCCATAGCGCGCCCGAATTTCAGCGACACGCGCAGGGGGTTCGGAGCCGTGAAGCTGGAGCATGTCCAACGGCACATCTGACGTGATCGCATCAAGCGCCGCATCGGTTGGATTGACCACCAGCGCCACCTTGGCCACGCCCGGTGGTACGGCAAGGGCCAGTTGGGCCGCTTCGGCAATCTGAAGGTGGCGGGGGGATTTGGGGAAGAAGACAAAGCCCAGATAGGTGGCCCCCGCATCGACCGCAGCGGCAATATGAGCTGCGTCGCGCAACCCGCAGATCTTGACCCTGACATCCATGTGGCGCGCCTTTAGCCGTTTGAGCCTTTGCCCTCAAGCAAAGCGAGCACGTCATCATCTGGCTTTGCCGTGTCATTGCGCAGCTGGCTGACTTCGCGTTTAAGGCGGCCGGCTTCGCGCTTATGCTCGGAAGCCGCGCTGCGGTGCTTGGCTTCGCGGAACCATTCCCAGACAAAGCCAATCGCCAGACCAGCAATGATCCCTGCAAAGATCACGAGAAACAGCGGCAGGTCGATGGACCAGTTGGTGCCCAGAAAACTGCCGAATTCTTCAGGCAGCAGCCGCAGCGTTACAGGTGTTCGGTTGGCCGAGGCGACCGCAACGAGAGCGATCCCCAGCAAGGCGAGCAGCAAAAGGCGGATGAAGCGTATCATCCGCGTTTCTTATCCCCCGTTCAGCCGGTCCCGCAAGAGCTTTCCGGTCTTAAAGAAGGGAACATGCTTTTGTTCCACCTCAACAGACTCGCCCGTGCGGGGGTTGCGGCCCGTGCGGGCATCCCGTTTTTTCACAGAAAATGCCCCGAAGCCACGCAGTTCAACCCGGTCGCCACGCGACAGGGATTCGATAATCTCTTCAAAGATCGTATTCACAATACGCTCAACATCCCGCTGAAACAGATGCGGGTTCTCATCAGCAATCATTTGAATCAGTTCGGACCGGATCATGTAAACCCCCCTATGCAGACCGATTTCCCCGGTCACCGCCTTTTTGTGTCACGGTGAACTATAGGGGCAATCTTCGCAGGTACAAACAGGAAAGCCATTGGAAAGGCGAGGAATTCCGTCGCGGATCCGGTTTTCTCCGTCGCTTTTTGGTCTCAGCGTCACGTTGCAGCGCAGCATCGGCAATGCCGCAGGTGCAATGCGCCCTCTGAGAGCGTAGGCGATTCGCAGAAACAAAAACGGCCCCGCCACATTGGGCGGGGCCGTAAATTCATTGTTGGTAAGGCTTACTTGTCGTCTGAGCCTTTCAGGGCCGCGCCAAGGATATCGCCCAGCGATGCGCCGGAGTCCGAAGATCCGTACTGTTCGACGGCTTCTTTCTCTTCTGCGATTTCGCGTGCTTTGATCGACAGGCCAAGACGACGGGTCTTGCTGTCTACGTTTGTCACGCGTGCATCAACATGATCGCCGACCTGGAAACGCTCAGGGCGCTGATCGGCGCGGTCGCGGGCAAGGTCGGAACGACGGATGAAGGACTTCATGCCGTTATACTCGACTTCGATCCCACCTTCTTCGATCGCGGTGATCGTTGTGGTGATAACCGATCCGCGCTTTACGCCGTCAACCGCGTCAGAGAAGCTGTCTTCGCCCAGTGCCTTGACGGAAAGCGAGATACGCTCCTTCTCGACATCCACTTCGGTGACAGCGGCGTTAACCATGTCGCCTTTGCGGAAGTTCTGGATCGCGTCTTCGCCGCGCTGGTCCCATGAGAGATCCGACAAGTGCACCATGCCGTCGATGTCATTGTCGAGACCGACAAATAGACCGAATTCAGTGATGTTCTTGACTTCGCCTTCGATCTGGGTGCCCACAGGATGGGTCTCAGCAAAGACTTCCCACGGGTTGCGCATGGTCTGCTTGAGACCAAGCGAAACGCGGCGCTTCGACGTGTCGATTTCCAGAACCATGACGTCGACTTCCTGAGAGGTCGAAACGATCTTGCCCGGATGGACGTTCTTCTTGGTCCAGGACATTTCGGATACGTGGACCAGACCTTCGACGCCTGCTTCCAGCTCCACGAACGCGCCGTAATCGGTGATGTTCGTGACACGGCCCTTGTGGACCGATTCCAGCGGAAACTTTTCTTCGACCGCATCCCACGGATCCGACAGAAGCTGCTTCATGCCAAGGCTGATGCGGTGGGTTTCTTTGTTGATCTTGATCACCTGAACCTTGACGGTTTCGCCGATGTTCAGGATTTCATTCGGGTGGTTGACCCGACGCCACGCCATGTCGGTGACATGGAGAAGGCCGTCAACACCGCCCAGATCAACGAAGGCACCGTATTCGGTGATGTTCTTGACCACACCATCGACTTCCTGACCTTCTGTCAGATTGCCGATAACTTCGGCGCGCTGTTCAGCACGGCTTTCTTCAAGGATCGCGCGGCGCGACACAACGATGTTGCCACGGCGACGGTCCATCTTGAGCACGATGAACGGCTGCTTAAGACCCATGAGCGGGCCTGCGTCACGCACCGGGCGCACATCGACCTGAGAGCCAGGAAGGAACGCAACTGCGCCGCCCAGATCAACAGTGAAGCCACCTTTGACGCGACCGAAGATGGCGCCATCGACGCGCTCTTCTTTCTCGTAGGCTTTCTCCAGCCGGTCCCAGGCTTCTTCACGGCGGGCTTTTTCACGGCTGATAACAGCCTCGCCGCGCACGTTTTCGACCCGGTCAAGATAAACCTCAACCACATCGCCAACGGCGATTTCGGGGTTTTCACCGGGATTTGCGAATTCTTTAAGATCGATGCGGCCTTCCATTTTGTAGCCGACGTCGATGATGGCTTGTCCCGCTTCAATGGCGATGACTTTGCCTTTGACAACCGTGCCCTCTTCGGGCGTGTCAATTTCGAAGCTTTCTTTAAGGAGTGCTTCGAACTCCTCCATTGTCGCTTTAGCGCACATGCGTGTTCAGTTCCTTTATCTACATGTTTCTGGCCATGCGGTTGGCTCCGCCGGTCTTTGATGGGTCTTGCCGGGATAAGGGATTTCCGAAAACAATCAGGGCCGGTGGTAGCCGACCCTGCGCGTCCTCATTGGTCCCAAGCACTTCCGGCCTGTTCGACAGGCGCGCGTATAGGCGGAAAGGGGGAAGAAGGCAAGGGCTTGGCATATCGCTTTGCTGGACAAGCAAGGCTCGCAGGCCTCAAGTTCCCAGCTCCTTCGTCTCCGTCGCAAGAACCAGCCTGCCAGCCTCGTAACGGCCCTGGATCAGAAAACCGGGCGAACGGATCTCGGGGTGCAACTCGGCCCAATCCCGGAACCTGTCATTTGTGAGGATCTTTGCGCCAAGGCCGCTGGCGGCGCGCAAAATGAAGGGATCCGCGGGTTCACCCTTCGGCACCACGTGGACCCGGTCAATTGGCAGGACGAGAAGGCGGGCAAGCGCGCGCGCATTCAGGTAACGACCTGAGAGCTTGTAACCGGCATTTGCATCAAAGACGACGCCCGGTGCAAAACCCATCCCTGTCAGTTCGGCGATCACCTCGCGCACCGGTTCGATGCTTGGTGTATCGTTCTTCCAGTGCATCACATTGGAACCGTCGATAACGATCCAGCGAGGTGTGCCGCCCCGGCGTTTCCATAGCTTGTTCAGAAGCAGAAGAAGGCTGCCAACCGCGCTAGGCAGAGCCAGGAGAAGCAGATCAGTGGGGGCAATGGTGGATATCGCCGCGAGGCAGGCGGCAGACGAGACCAGGAAAATCAATGAAAGGAACAACATGCGGCCTGATAGCACGCCGCGTGCGGCCCGACTAGCGATCCTCGCTCAACAGGGTCCGGTTAGGTCCGGTCCAGTCTCGCGCGCACGGCCAGAACCGCCCGCTCAACCGCCTGATCCACGGCCAACTCTGACGTATCCAGCACCATCGCATCTGCCGCCGCCCTGAGCGGCGAAACCGCCCGCTCGGCATCCCTCTTGTCGCGCTCGATCACCTCGGCCAGCACCGCGGCCTCGTCACCCCCAACTTCCAGCCAGCGCCTGCGGGCACGGACCTCGGCGCTGGCGGTGACGAAAAGCTTCACCTCCGCCTCTGGACAGATCACCGTACCGATGTCGCGCCCGTCAAGGACCGCGCCACCCTCGAGCCGGGCAAACCTTCGCTGGAATTCCACCAGCGCCGCCCGCACCTCGGGGATGACGGCCACGCGGCTCGCGGCCTGCCCGGCCTCAAGGGTGCGCAGATCGTCGCGGGTCAGGTCAGCTTCGCTCAGGCTCTGCGCTGCCGCGACCGGGTCGCCGCCCTTGGCCCCCAAAGCCCGGTAAAGCAGCCCGGTATCGAGATGGGCAAAACCGAAATGTGCGGCCACTGCGCGGGCGATTGTGCCCTTGCCCGATGCTGCAGGTCCGTCGATTGCTACGGTGAAGATCATCGCGCCGCCCTTTCGTTTCCAGCGGCTTAGCCCAGCGCTTGGATCAGGTCAAACCGCCGGTGACGGTGCG
>JBARVN010000068.1:0-37811 GCA_049646285.1 Albidovulum sp.
GGGCTTCGAAACGCAGATTGTGCCGCTGACCCAGCCCATTGTGCGCGCCTGACAGACATCGCCAATCGCAGTCGGGCCGAAAACCGAACGGACATTGCCAAGTATCAGCCAGAGATTCTCGTCATCGACAGGCGCTCGGGCTATATCGAAGACCCCAATTTCACTTGGTACGATTTTCTGGGGCAGGATCCACGGTGGAACACCATCCTTTCCAAGTACCATTTGTCCAAGACCACGCAGCGGTTCGACATCTGGAGCCGCTAAATCCGGCCAAAGCTTTCATAAGTAAGAAAAACACCCCGGCTTCAAAGAAACCGGGGTGTTTTCGCAAGCTTATAGTTCACACCTAAGGCCAAAGGCCTTAAGCGTCGGCGTCAGTTGAAAACGCGGGTCAGCGCTTTGTCGATGGCACCGGTGATTTCGTCGATATCATCGGCCGAGGCAATCAGCGCCGGCGAGAGACAAAGCGTGTTGTTGAACCCCGGAAGCGACCGGTTGGTGGCCCCGATGATCACACCTTGCGCCATACAATCGGCAACCACCGCCTGAACTTTTTTCTCATCTGCCGGCTCTTTGGTCTGACGGTCAGCAACCAGTTCAGCACCGCAAAACAGGCCCTTGCCGCGCACATCACCGATGACCCGATGTTTGTCCATAAGCGCGTGCAGGTTGTTCATCAGCCGCGCCCCCATGGCCACTGTATTCCCCAGAAGATCTTCATCCTGGATGATCCGCATGTTCTCAATCGCCGCCGCCGGGCCTGCCGTGCAGCCGCCGAAGGTCGAGATATCGCGGAAATAGTTCATCGGGTCCGAAGCATCATCCTTGAACATGTCAAAAACAGCTTCGGTGGTGACGCAGCACGCAATCGCGGCGTAACCCGAGGCAACGCCCTTGGCCATCGTCACGAAGTCTGGCTTGATACCGTAGTGCTGATAGCCGAACCAAGTGCCGGTGCGGCCGACGCCGCAAACCACTTCGTCGATATGCAACAAGATATCGTATTTCTTGCAGATCTCGCCAACTCGCTGCCAGTAACCTTCGGGGGGCGTAATCACGCCGCCGCCTGCCGTCACAGGCTCAAGGCACAGACCGCCAATGGTGTCGGCGCCTTCGCGCAAGATCACCTCTTCAATGGCATTCGCAGCCATCTCGCCGTAGTTGTCACCTTCCCACTGCCTGCGATATTCCAGGCAATGTGGCACCTTGACGAAACCCGGCACGAAGGGCCCGTATTGCGCGTTGCGCTCATCCTGGCCACCGGCCGACATCGTGGCGATGGTGGCGCCGTGATAGTCGCGGTCGCGGTAAAGGATCTTGTTCTTCTTGCCGCCGTAACGCTTATGCGCGATCTGGCGGATCATCTTGAAGGCTTTCTCATTCGCCTCGGAACCCGAGTTGGTATAATAAACCCGGCTCATGCCCGGCATCTTCTCGATCAGTTGCTTGGCAAAGATCGATCCCGGAATAGACCCCGCCGAATTGGCGAAATAGTTGATCTTGATCAGCTGGTCATAAACCGCCTTGGCGATGGTTTCGCGGCCATAGCCGACATTGACAGTCCACACACCACCCGAAACCGCATCAAGGTGTTCTTTGCCCTTGGCATCCCAAACGCGGATCCCTTTGCCTTCGACCATGATCCGGGGGTCATTGGTTTCAAACGGCTTGTGCTGGATCAGGTGATGCCAAAGATGGGCGCGATCGGCCTCGATCACATCGGTCAGGTCGTTGGAAGAGACAGCGTTGTTCATGTGCTTTGCCCTCAGGTTACAGATGATGCCGCTGCGGCACCATCGGGCCGGGTCGCGGGCTGGGTTCGAGATACATTCTTGCCCATGAAATCACCACGAAAACCAACGCGCCCGTAGGGCCAGAGCGTTTCGTCAGATAAGGCCAGTTCTTTTTGACAGTTCACCGTTTTTTAATATGTTAAAATCCGAGCGCGGAATGGATCGCACGTTTACCGCCATAAAACGCATATCATCGTCGATTTTTACGGCCTTTATATTTCAAATTTCAAAATAATATCATGCCATCGGCCTTGTCCTGCTGATTGGTAGCCTGAAGAACCAAGCGCGCACCCGCCGACGCTGAAATTCAGCGCGCAGCGGCGCCGCGGGCCGACCTTCCGCCCCTTTGTCTGCTTTCAGACGCCCAAATTCCGCCTCTTCCCGCCGGACTGACGAACAATAACCGCTTTAGGGGCCAATTGTTGCCTTTCCTTTGTGGCCATCTCACGCGGGGCGCCCGTGGTCGAGGACGGAAAAGCACAGCATGCCAAAAATACGTCGCACATACGCGCTGACCGCCGTTTTGGCGCTGGGCTGTCTTTGTCTGACGGCGCCGGCACCCGCTGTCGGCGCCTCGGGACCTTCGGCCAACCGGCTGGTAGCGAAAGCCCCGATAGCGGCCCCTAAGGGGGCGTCTGATCTGTGCGCGCGTCATCCTTGGGCTTGCGCCACGGCAAACCGCCCGCCGCGACCCACTGCGCAAATGCTTCAAATCGCCCGGCTGATTAACCGCGATGTGAACGCACGCACACGCAATCTGTCAGACAACCAACAGTACGGCCGCGAAGAGTATTGGGCTTTGCCCACGGCGCGTGGGGGAGATTGTGAAGATTTTGCATTGGAAAAAAAGCGGCGGTTGATCGAGGCGGGCCTGCCGCCCCAAGCCCTTCTGATCGCCACCGTGCTGGATCGCTCCCGAAACCCGCATGCGGTATTGGTGATGCGCACCGATCAGGGCGACTATGTTCTGGATAATTTGCGATCAGGCCTTAGCCGCTGGCATCTGACCGGCTACAGCTTTCTGCGCATGCAAGACCCCAAAGCACCCGCCAGATGGCAAGCCATCCTTGCGGGTGGGATATTTTCCAAAACAGGGACTTAGACGCAAGCGCCTTTAGTAACCGGCATTGCCCGTATCCGGCGATCTGGCAGGCCGGTCACGTGTTTTGTCGTCCTTTTCCCGTGGCGCACTTACCGGCAGCGCGGCCGTTGCACCGCTGGTCAAAACCGCCGCAACGCCGGGGCATACTTCAAGCGTATTGGTCAGGATCACGGGGAAATCCCGCTCTTGCTGAATCCGGCGGATCTCAGAACGGGTAAATTGCGTGCGTTGGCACAATAGATCTATCCGCTCCAGCAACGCCGCCTCAACACTGGGCGCAGCCTCTGCCACGTTGGTGGACAGGCACAGTGTAAGGGCAAGGACTGCAGCTCCGCAATTCTGCGGCAACTGCTTTGCAACTGTTATCTTTGTGGTCATGTTCAACCCCTTCTGACTGGGCATCTCTGCGAAGGTCAGCAGATCAACGCCGGGCCAATATGGGGTATGCATTGACAGATCCGCCGCAAAATGTGGTGCAATATCGTTCTGTTTGCGGCGGAATATTGTCACGTGTTGCGAAAATGCTGACAATTACTGCAAGACGTGAGCATTAGTTCTGATTTTTCACCAAAACCTCAGCCGTCGCGGCGATCCGCGCACCGGCCCGCGCGGACAAAGCCATGATCGTAAGGCCGGGATTGTGAAACGGATTGGTCGGAAATGCCGCAGAGTCGGTCACGTAGACATTCGGCGCATCGTACACGCGGTTCTCTGCATCAACCACATGGCGTGCAGGGTCATCGCCCATACAGGCCCCGCCCGTTTCATGGATCGACGAGCCGGGGATCAGCGCGCCCTCGGGCGTATAAACCAACGGCCCCGCTATCTTATAGGCAAGGCGAGAGATCATGCTTTCACGCCCCAAGAGGTCATCCGGCAGGCCAAAGGTCTGGGAAATTTCCTTCAGGCTCTGATCCATATCCCGGATCATGGCGCGTTCATTTTCTGAGTGCTGCAGCGTAATCTTTGCGACCGGAATCCCCCAGGCGTCGCGCTTATGCGGGTCCAGTTCTACCCGGTTCTCGGCCCGCGGCAAGACCTCTCCAATCGCCATGAAGAACCAGCCGGGTTCAATCCGCCCGACAGAACCCAGCATGGAATAGCCCCGCAAGAACCCACGCCCATCGTTGCCGGTGCGATTGCGAAAGGACGGGATGTAAATTCCCGATTGCTGGCCGAAATCATAAGGATCATGTCCCGCGCCCATGCCTTCAATTTCGGGCAAAGTTCCTGCACGAAAAACCATCAGATGATCCGACAGGTATCGGCCCAGATTGCCAGAAGAGTTTCCCAGCCCGTTCGGATGCCGCCCCCCACGCGAATTGAGCATAATGCGCACGGATTCGATGGTTGAGGCTGCAACCGCCACCGTCTTTGCCTGCACCGTCACCCTTTCACGGGTTTCAGCGTCAATATAGGTCACTCCCGTGGCCAGACCGGTTTCCGGATCGGTCTCAATCCGCTCGACAATCGCGCCGGATCTAAGCGTAAACCGCCCGGTGGCCTCGGCAGCACTCAAAGGCGGCGGCATGCGGTTTGGCATGTGGTGAATGATGCGACATGTGGTGGCTGGACGGTCGGGCCATTTTTCCGCCATTTCGCCTAAGAGCCGCGTTTCAACCTTTGTCAGCGGATGCGGGCCGGAATAGTTGCCATCAGGCAGGTTATCGATACCAGCGGCTTCACCCGTCACGCCAAGGAACCGTTCGACCTTGGTGTACCACGGATCAAGATCGGCATGCGTGATGGGCCAGCTGTCGCCAAACCCGTCCGCCTTGGCGGCTTTGAAATCATGATCGGACAGGCGCAAGGCATTGCGGCCCCACAGATGCAGACGCCCGCCAACCTGCCGGGCCCGATACCAGTTGAACCGCGCCCCCTTGCCGGTCGTATAGGGGTTTTTCCGGTCATTGAGGAAGAGATGAGACGTCAGCGGCGTGAAGGACATGCAGCGCGCCTGTACCTGCTGGCCCTTCAAGATCGCCATGACGCGGCTTAAAATAGACACGCGGCTGCCGCCGGTATCTGCATCCGGAAAATCGGCCTTGGGATCAAGTCGGCGGCCGGCTTCGAGCATCAACACCCGTGCGCCGCCTTCAGCCGCCTCTTTGGCGACCCAGCCGCCTGAAGCGCCAGAGCCAATCACGATCAGATCCAACGGCTCTGCCATCCCTACGGCTCCTTCGTGATGTAACCCCAAACCTCACCCAAAATCCAGGCTGTGGTCAAGATCATCACATAAGGTAAGGCCCGCAAATATCTGAGACCTCTACCCTTTTTAAATTGCGTAATACCGTGGCGCACCCATAGCACCGGCGGGATCAGCGGGCTGCTGAGGATCAGCTTCCAGCGCTCAGGCTCTGACATCGTCATGGTGCGGATGTGGCCGAATAGACGGCCCCAATGGAAGCGCTCGGCAATCAGATATGACAGGCTGACAGCGGGCCGCCCATGATCGATCAACATCTCATTGGACAGATGCAACTTTTCGCCCCGGTCCATCAGAAACTTGTGGACCAGCGGTTCGTGATATCTCTCACTCCACAAATGCCGCATGTCTTCAAGGGCTTGGCGCGAGTAGCTGACATTGACATCAGAGACCCATGTGGCGGGGCCGCTGGTGAATGGGCGGCCATAACGCCCAAAGTCAGTCAGATAAAACGCCCAGTTCAACAGACTTGCAGGTTCGCGGCACTCGATCCCGCCGCCCACAACGTGACAGCCGGTTTTTGCATGCAGCCGCACCACCGTCCGCGCCCAATCTGGTCGGGGATGACCGCGATCTTCCAATATCGCGACGATTCGGCCTTTGGCGGCGGCAAGCCCGCGGGCGCGGCGCCGGTCATAAAGCTCATGCAATCCAGCTTCGGATGTGATCGGATGGATCGGGTCGATCTGGCCGATGTCCAAAAAAGTCACTGTCGGAAATTCCGCAGCCATTGCAAGCGCTTCTGGCCGACTTTTGTCATAAGGAACGATGACCTCATGCGCTGGCGCATCGTCAAATGACGTGACCGCGCGCAAGAAGGCGCGCAGTGGTTCTCCCCCGTCGATGATCGTCACGACAATCGAAAGTTCGGGCGTGGCGGTCATAGCTGCATCGGCCCAAGATCGTCCAAAGTGACCGGCTGACCGGTACGCGAACTTTCCGCCACAGCCCACGCCACCTCAACCGCGCGCAGCGCCGCGTGTCCGTCGGCAATCCGCAATCCGGCTTTCCCCCCGACCAGCCCCACAAATTCGGCCAGCTCTTGTTGAAATGACGCAAGCGCCGTGGTCTTCCATGACCGCAGCTTTTCGCGGATCTTGATGTCGAGATAGCGATTGCGGACGGCCGTCGTCGCACCGCCCGGCTTGTCCATCGTGATCAGCATATTTTCCATCGGCGCATAGGCCCCGCGTACCATGCCGTGGGAACCGTAGACTTCAACAACACTTTTATAACCCTTCCAGTCGGTCCATGTCGCCTGATAGATCGCCGAGACGCCAGAGGGCGCTTTGAAGATCGCCATGGCGTTATCCTCAGACCCCGGCACCTTCCAGACGTTTTCCGTCGCGACGCCGTAAACGCTGGTGATCTCACCCATAAGGTGCCGCGCCATATCGGTCATGTGAATGCCCACGTCCCACAACGCTCCGCCGCCCGAGATTTCGGATTTGTATTCCCAATCATAGGCAAATTTTGGCAGCCCCTCATGACCACCGTAGATACGGATATGGTCAATCTCGCCGATCTGGCCGCTGTCCATCACATCCCTGATGTAAGAAAAAGCCGGGTAGTAGCGCATGTTAAACCCGGCCCCAAGATGGCGATGCGCGGCCTTTGCAGCTGCCAGAATGCGGCGGCTGCCCTCAACCGTGTGGGCCAAAGGCTTTTCCGACAAGACGTGCAAGCCCGCTTTAAATGCGGCCAGACACAAGGGTTCGCGCACATGGGCGGGGGTCGAGATGACAACCGCATCCATCGGCACAGCCAGAAAGCCATCAAGATCGGTAAAGGCCGGCGCCCCATGCGCATGCGCGCGCGCCTTTTCGATGGTCATATCCATCACAGCCGCCAATGTGACCCCCGGCTGAGCCAGAATGGTCGCGACCCGCATTTGGCCGATCTTGCCCGCCGCCCCGATCACTCCGATCCGCATAGCCATCCTTCCCGGCACCCATGGCCGGGTTCCGTACAAATTTCGAAAAACAATGCCGTTCCGGTATCATAGCGGATGGATTCGGACCAGTGCGGTGCCGAAGAAGCGGTTTCAATGGCGCGGCTCTGTGTCTATTCTACGCGTTACAACCAAAGGGGTGATCACATGGAAACAGAGGCACTGATGGGCCGGAAGGTCTTTGTCACCGGAGCGACCGGATTTATCGGGCGCCGCCTTGTGACCAGCCTTCTGGACACAGGCGCAGAGGTCACTGTTTTGCTGCGCAGCCGCGCGGGCGCGAAGGACTTGCCTGATGGGGTTCGCACCGTCATCGCCGACATGGCCGACGGGACCGCATTGACCCAACACCTTACGGAGCAGGATATTCTGTTCAACCTCGCCTACGATGTGCGCGCCTCGGCCAGTACCAATCTGTCCAGTTTTGACACGCTGCTGGCATCAGCCGCCGCGGCGGGAATTGGGCGGATTGTTCATACCAGCTCAATCGTCGTTTATGACGGTTGGCCAAACGATGATCTGACCGAAGGCTCATCCATGGATCTGCCGGGCGGTAGCCCCTATCGGCAAGCGAAAATCGCCATGGAAAAGCGGCTGCTGGCAGCACCAATGGCGGCGGCAATCTTGCAACCCACAATCGTCTATGGGCCGGGATCGTCGCTTTGGACCGATGGGTTTGCCACAGCTCTCGCCGAGGGTGGCGTGGTATTGCCGACGCCCGAAGGAGTTTGCAATGGTGTCTTTGTCGACGATGTGGTGCAGGCCTGTCTGCGCGCAGCCACCCTGCCCGATCTTGGCCGTGAACGGTTCATCATTTCCGGGCCGGACACCTTTCCCTGGTCGGCGCTTTTGCAAGGCTATGCAGCTATCATGGGTCAGGGCGAAGTCAAACATGTGCCAGTGGCCGAGCTTGCCGCCGGGCTTGGCCCAAAACCGCAAGAAGGTGCCACTGATGCCGGGCCATCGCTTGCCGCCCGGATAAGTTCCGTCGCCCGAAAACTGATTGGTCACAAGCGGTTTGAAGCCTTGGTGCGCTCCATAAAAAGCCGGTTGTCCAAGGGGGGGATGCTTATGCCCAACCACCACCTTTTGGAAGAATATTGCGGCAAGGGCCTTTGCCGCATCGATCATGCGAAATCACGGCTTGGCTATGCGCCTGCCTTTGATCTTGAGCGGGGATTGGACGCGTCAGCGGATCACCTGAAAAAGCTGTTGCGCTAGCACCTTAGCCGCGCCCGCTTAGCTGGTAATAGGTCTTTTCAAACTGGCGGTGCACCCAATCGGGATCAAAGCGATCAAGATCCGCGCGGGCCAGCGCGGCACGTGCCATCGCTTTGCGCCGTGCATCATCGGTAAGGATGCCGGTTACCGCGGTGGCGATGGCTGTAGTATCGCCGATGGGCAGAACCGCGCCTACCTCATCGTCGATCAACTCAACAACCCCCGAACAGGCAGTCGCTACCGCCGGGATCCCGGCCTGAAACGCTTCGACAATGGTAAAAGGCAACGCTTCCCAGCGCGAGGTCAGCAAGAAAAGGTCGGATGCACGAAGGTAAAGGTGCGGCCGATTGATACGGCCCAAAAACCGCAGGTGATCTTGGACACCCATCTCATGCGCTTGCGCCTTCAGGGCGGCTTCGTCTTGCCCGTCACCGGCAACGACAAATCGGAACCCCGGATGATCGGGGATGATCTGCGCGATCGTATCGATCAGAATATCGATGCCCTTCTGATATTCCAGACGCGCCACGGTGATGATCAACCGGTCGCCGTCGCCCAACAATTCGCGGCGCAGTGCGGCGACCTCTTCGTCGCTGTCCTGGGGCGGCGGTGCAACACCAAGGCCCAGCACTTTCAGCTTGGCTTTCGGAACACCACCGATGTTTTCAAGATCGTCCGCCGAACGGTGCGAGGGCGTGATCACCAGATCCGCCTTCTTCGCGATCCCGCCAAAGGCCGCAATGCGCGACGGTTCCGAGCCGTGATAGGTCACCGCAAGCGGAATACCCAGACCGGTTCGGGCCAGATTGGCGACCAATGCCGGGGCCGATTCGTGCGCATGGATCAGATCAACCTTGTTGCGTTTCAACCAACGCCGCAGCCGCCAGGCCGAGCTTGCAACAGCCCAAAGGCGTGCAGGCATTGATCCGCCCTCGCCAGATACAAACTTGGTTGGCAGATCGAGATAGTCAGGCTCGCTCTCAGGCCCGGCCCATGCCGCAGGTGTACCGCCAAGGGTCACCCTGTGGCCCTCATCCCGCATCCAGTCCCGCAAGGACAATATATGACGCGTGATCCCGCCCACGCCAAACTGGGTGGCCATTTCAAGCACATGCAGACGTGCGGGGGCCGAGGTATCTTTTGCCATAGTGTTAACGTCAGCTCTTGATCAATATCCCGACGTGCTTAACGCAAATTCTCACGGGCCGCACCACCTAGATGGGTCAACACCGCGCCAGCGGTGCCGACTGATGTCTTGTCGGAAACGAAGTGGCGGAATTGCCACCTTTGCTGCCCGGCAAGCGGGTTTGCCGTGGTGTGCGCATGCGATCAGGTTGGGAATCCCCGTCGTTTGCGTCATAGGTGTCCCACCGGAACCATCACATACGGACAGAACCGATGCATGTCGCAATCGACGCCAGTTCATGGGACAACGAACGCGGTTTTGGCCGCTTTACCCGCAGCCTTGTGGGGGCGTTGGCGGCACGGCAAACCGGCTTCAGCTATACATTGCTGTTCGACCGCGCGCCTGCACGCCCGGTACCAGATGGCGTGACCGCGATCATCGCCGGGGCAGAACGTTCCATGTCCGAAGCGTCGTCGGGCACCGGAGCACGGGCCGGGGCGGATATGTGGACGCTCAGTCGCGCCGCCGCGCGTTTGAAATCTGATCTCTATTTCTTTCCCGCCAGTTATTCCTACTATCCGATTCTAAACCGGGTTCCGAAACTGGTGTGCTTCCACGACACGATCCCCGAACGCTTCCCCGATCTGGTCTTCCCCACGCGGCGCAATTTCCGGCTTTGGCAGATCAAAACATGGATGGCCAAAACCCAGGCCCGGCGCATTCTGACAATCTCGGATGCCTCGGCCAACGATCTGTCGCAGATCCTGAACATCGGGCGCGACCGGATTGATCTGACCACCGAAGGTGCGCATGAGACATTTCACCCAATCACCGACGCTGGCCTTCTGGCAGCTGCACGTGAACACCACGGCATCTCCCCGGATGATCAGGTTTTGATCTATATTGGCGGCTTTAACCGGCACAAAAATGTATTGCGCCTGATCGAGGCGATGCCTGCCATTCTGACATCGGCCCCCAAAACCCGGCTGGTGATCGTCGGGCGCACAAGTGGCGCACGGTTTTGGGACAATGTAG
The DNA here is from genome assembly GCA_049646285.1 of Albidovulum sp. GTDB lineage: Bacteria > Pseudomonadota > Alphaproteobacteria > Rhodobacterales > Rhodobacteraceae > Albidovulum. The sequence continues at coordinate 10,438 of JBARVN010000068.1, forward strand.
ATGAGTTGAAGTCGGGTGCTGCCAACGACGCCCGCGCCTCGGGGCGGATTTCCTTTACTGGCGAGATTTCGGATGAAGAGATGGCCCAGCTTCTGAACTCCGCCTCGGCACTTGTGATGCCGTCGCTTTGGGAAGGGTTCGGCCTGCCCGCTTTGGAGGCCATGGCCTGCGGCACCCCGGTTCTGGCATCGGATCGCGGCAGCCTTCCGGAAGTTGTGGGTGACGGCGGGCTGCTTTTTGATCCGGAAAACACCGCTGATATCGCGGCTAAAGCCACGCAGCTCTTGACGGATCCGGCGCTTCAATCCCGGCTCGCGGGTCAAGCGCTGGCGCGCGCGGGGACCTTTACATGGGACAAAGGTGCTGCGCTGGCTGAAGCGTCATTTCGCAAAACCGCTGGAAAGACCTGAGCCGCACGCGTGATGCCAAAACAGGCTGGGCCGCGGTTGCAGTTCAGCTCCGCCCGAATTCATCCTCAAGCCGCTCAATATCATCTTCTTCGAGATAAGTGCCGGTCTGCACCTCGATGATCTCGACCGGGATCTTGCCGGGATTGGCCAGCCGGTGCACCGCACCAATGGAAATATAGACACTTTCATTTTCATGCAGGACCGAGACCACCCCATCCAGCGTCACTTCAGCCGTGCCGCGCACGACGACCCAATGTTCAGCCCGGTGATGATGCTTTTGCAAGCTGAGCTTGGCGCCCGGCTTTACAACAATGCGTTTCACGCGGAACCGTTCGCCGAGGTCCATGGTTTGATACCAGCCCCAGGGGCGGTGATTGCGGATATGTTCAACGGCTTCCGGGCGGCCCTGCCCTTTCAGCGTACCAACCAGATCTTTCACATCCTGCGCGCGGCCACGCGGCGCCACCATGATCGCATCAGGCGTCTCGATGATAGCAAGATCATCCACCCCCATAGCGCAGACCAAACGCCCCTCGGAATGGATGAGGTTGCCATGTGCGTTCATTGCCAAACCGTCGCCCCGGATCGAATTGCCTGAAGCATCCTTATCAGAAGCATCCCAGACCGCGTTCCAATCCCCGACATCCGACCAGCGGAACCCAGCCGGCACCACAAATGCCTCTTCAGTGTGTTCCATGAACCCGTGATCGAATGAAATTGCCTTGGCGTCGACAAAGGTCGGACCGGGGATCAGCATCCCCAGATCCGGCACCATCGCCTGAACGGCATCAGTAACGGCCGCCACAGTCGCAGGTTCCACCGCCCGCGCAGCCTCAATCAGCCATCCTGCCCGGAAGCAGAAAATCCCGGCATTCCACAAACAGCCTTCAAAAATCAGCCGGTGTGCACGCTCGGCATCGGGCTTTTCCACGAACCGCGTGACTTTGCTGGCACCGCCACCGACGTCCATACCGGGCTTGATGTAGCCATAGGCGGTAGAGGGTTCCGTTGGCGTGACACCGATCACCGCGATACCTGCGGTGCGCACCGCAGTTGCGGCAGCGCGGATGGCCTCAAGAAACGGCTCCGAATCGCGGATGAGATGGTCAGAGGGCATTACCGCCAAAATCCTGTCGGGATCTTCCGCTGCCGCGATTGCGGCCGCCAATAGAACAGCGGCCAGAGTATCGCGCCGCGTGGGTTCAATCACCACGCGGGCATCGGGGGCGACGGCTTCAACTTGATCACGGATGGTGAAACGCACCGGATGCGACCCGATAACCATGGGCTGGGCAAATCCCGGACCCATCACCCGGCGCAACGTCATCTGCAACAATGTCTCATCGCCGATGATCGGCAACAGTTGCTTTGCCATGCCTTCGCGCGACACCGGCCAAAGGCGCGTGCCAGTCCCACCGCATAAAATCACCGGCAGGATCTTGTCGCTCATTGCCTCTACTCCTTATCGAACGGGTCTTACTTTGTGCACACGGGCAGGGTTGTCAGATAGCCAGGGTCGCGCTGTTCGGCGTATAGCACCAGCGCATTATACGTATCAGTCAGGATATTGTTGTATTCCCGCACGATCTTTCCGGCCGGCGTAACCTCGATCACGCGGCCCTGAATGGTCGATGTGATCTGCCAGTTGCCATTGGACAAGCGCTGATGCTTGCCCATGATGAAGCTGTCAAAGCTAAGCCCTGTGCCGCGGAACATGTCGCGCGACACACCGGTTTTCGGGTCGATCTGCACGATTGAGGAGCGAAAACGGTCCGTGTCATTGGAAAACACCGTGATGGTTCCATCGGGTTGAAAATCCGCGTCATGCTGGTGATACCAAGGGCCGTATTCCGCCCATTTAATGCGCCCGTCCTTGCGCCCGATCACCGCAACCATATCGATATTGCGCATGCTGACCAAAAGATCACCCGCTTCGAACTGCGGGAAGGCTGAAGCCATATCGGCGCGCAGCACTTCGACATCATTCGGGTGGAAAATATCGGCCCGTTCGCCGTATTTGGTGGTGCGGTCAAATTTGAAGTTCTCGGGCACAATCATGGCCAAGGCGTTGGCATCTGATTTTGCAATGACGTCATCAATCAGATCAATGCTTTCCAAAATCTCACCGGTTTCGGGATCAAAGCGGATCATCCGCTGATCCTCGCCGCCGTTCCAGATAGCCGATTGCCAGGTCCACCAGCCATCATCGCCCTCTTCAAGCGAGTGGTGGTAGATCTGATCGGTCTTGGACCAGATCGGATCGCCGCAAGCATCCAGACGCGCCATCCCCGGTGCGTCATCCCAAACCACCAGAACCGATCCATCCGGCAGCATCGATGCGATATGCGCAAATTCACCGGGGCTGCCACCTTCTTTGATACGTGAATAATCAATAGGGCGGGTGTTCAGCACAGTGCCCGCTTCATCCAGCAGGTCCAGCACATAAGTCTGGGTTGCACCGTCATAGCGGTTGATCACCCAATGGCCGGGCTGGACCAAGGATGCATCATGCACGCTGTGGTGCACGTCTGGCACATCGGGTTTACGCCGCGCATACGTATCGCCGGGCAGGAAGTATCCAGTTGCACGATATGACCGCCACGCGGTTTGCGCTTCGCTTACCTTTTCCCACGGCCACCAGACCTTGTAAGTCGCCCACATGCCGGCACAAAAGGCCAGCAGCGCGGTCAGGAAAAGGGCGGCGATGATCGGCAATAGTCTGGATATCATGTAACAGCGGTCCTGTATCAGCGCGTGCCGCGCCCGTGTTGAATGGCAACAGAATAGGCAGCCAACACTGCCTTAGCGACCTTTAGCGGATTTGCGGCCAAGATTGGATGTAATTTGGAAACAATTTCAAAGTAGCCCTAAATTTCGTTCAGTTTTGGTTGCGAATGTCATTTGGTTAACAAGAATCTTTGAATAGCGCGATATGGTCGCGGCCCGACAATTTGAACTCTGATCCGACGCACACACTATACCACCGCTGCTGGATCTGCCACAATCACTTCGCTAAACCACTGAAAGAATGCATATAAGATGGCGCCAAAATTCGGCACAAGCGGCCTGCGCGGGTTGGTGAGCGAGCTGACAGACGGGCTATGCGCCGGTTATGTTGAGGCCTTTATCAGATCGGTGCAGCATCAGGGACATCTGATGATCGGGCGGGATCTGCGCCCCTCCTCTGCCCGGATTGCAGGTGCGGTGGCATCGGCCGCCCAAAACCTTGGTCTGACCGCGCATGATCTGGGCGAGGTGTCCACACCGGCGCTTGCGCTGGCCGCCATGTCTGCTGGCGCCCCTTCAGTGATGGTGACAGGCAGTCACATCCCCGCAGACCGCAACGGGCTGAAATTCTACACGGCCACGGGAGAGATTACCAAAGCCGATGAAGTGGCCATCCTAGCCGGCTACGAAGGTGAGGTCGCCCTGCCTGCGGCCAGCCTTCGTGCGGAGCACGGGGCGATGGACGCCTATGCAGATCGCTACGTTCGCGCCTTTCCTCCGGGCGCTCTCTCCGGTCTGCGTATCGGTATCTATCAACACAGCACCGTCGCGCGCGATCTTTTGGTTGAGGTTGTGCAAGCCTTGGGGGCCGAAGCCCTGCCGCTGGGCCGCTCGGATAGATTTATCCCGGTGGATACCGAAGCCGTCAGCATCGAGACCCGCGACCTGGTGGCGCGCTGGGCCAAGCAACACCAGCTTGATGCCATTATTTCTGCCGATGGCGACGCGGATCGCCCACTGATGGCGGATGCGGATGGAGCAGTGATCCCCGGCGACATCTTGGGGCTTTTGACCGCGCGCGCAGTGGGTGCAAAAATCGTGGTGACACCAGTGTCGTCCAATACAATGATCGAAAAATCGGGTGCGTTTGCTCAGGTCATCCGCACCCGGATCGGCTCGCCGCATGTGATCGCGGGGATGGGAGACAAACCGGGCCAACGGGTCGTGGGGTTTGAGGCCAATGGCGGCTTTCTGCTCGGCTTCACGGCGCAAGGACCAACCGGAGAGCTGGCACCATTGATGACCCGCGATGCTTTGCTGCCACTTCTCATGCCGCTCTATGAGGCGGCGCGACACGCCAAACCGCTTAGCGCGCTGATCGCCGATCTTCCCGCCCGCCGCACGGCAAGCGACCGGTTGCAAGATGTGGACAGCGCGCGCTCTATGGCGCTCATCGCGACACTCAGCGCTGATGGGGCCGCCCGGGCGGTATTTTTCGACACCATTGGGATTGAATCCGCTTACGACTTAACGGACGGGCTGCGCGTGACATTCGATACCGGTGCCATTGTGCATCTGCGCCCGTCAGGCAACGCACCTGAACTCCGTGTCTATGCAGAGGCAAACAGTCAGTGGGCTGCCGATGTGGCATTGTCGCTGGGATTGACGCGTGCACAAGAGGCGCTGAGCGAATAGATCAAGCGGCGGGACCCGCCATGTCGGGTGTATAGATCATTCGGGCATCTTCCACGAAATTGTTTATGTCAAAGGGCCAAACCGCCCGCGGCCAGCGCAGGTCCATCTGACCCAAGCGCGGTCGGTAGACGGCGGTGTAAAGGGTCCCGAAGCCTTGCGAAAATGCGGTGGAGTAAATTGGCGGGCGCAGGAAGGCAGAGATGAATTTATCCTCGGGCTCGACATGCAATGTCAGGCGTTGCAACAAAAACCGCTCCCGCTCCACAGTGGCGGTCAACCGCGCATGGCTGGCCCATTCGACCGCGCTTTGATGGTTCGTGGCGACGGCGGCATGGGTGATGCGGGCCGGGCGATCGGGGGCCATCTGAACCGTGCAGAATTGCCGCTTGGCATCAAGGGCGGTGACATTATAGCTCATATGCGTCGGGACGCGCGCCAACGCCCTGCCCGCCTCTTCCGCAGTATCGCAGGTTTGCAGCACATAGCGCAAAATCAGCGGCACACCAAAGCCTTCGCCCACCACCTGCCGCCCGCCGAAGGTCAGCGACAGCGCCAGGCCCGCGTCATTCATACCATCAACCAGCCCCCAAAGCCCGTCGCTGGTGCCCATCGTCACGCGGCCTTGCCACGCGGTGCGCAATGTCAGCCGGTCAAAGGCGCGTGGGTTATAGTCGTAGTTGCGCACCAAAACCGGTTCACGCCCGGGCCAGATCGCTTGCGAACAGCCTGAAAGATAGGGGGGCGGGCGCCAAAAGCTTAAAAAACGCGCAGCATGATCGCCGCCACCGGCCAGATCACAAAGCTGATCATAAAGCGGCAAAAGCTCTGGCATGTGGCTTTTCAGGGCTTGCTTGCAATCCCGATATGTCGGGCGCGGGCCTTCACCTTCGCGTAGCCACCAGCGGCGATAGGTCGGCCAATAGTCTGCAAACAGCCCGGCCCATTTCGGGCCGGGTTCCGCTTCGTCAATGGCACGCCATGGCAGAGACATATCCGGGCTCCGGGCCCGCAGGCCGTCTGATTGGCTACATGATCTTAAAGGCAGGATCGGCAAAGGCTGGCCCGGCTTCAGCAGAAGGCAGAGGTTTCGCGGCAAAGCCTGTTTTGATGCCGTGGATCCACTTCTTCGCCCTTTCATTCAGTTTGAACCCGTTTGTCATTGAGCGGCCACGGGTCACCAGAATACCGAGATCTGCACCTTCATAGCGGTAGTCGCCAGGTTTGGTGATCCGCAAGAAGAACGCTTCGTTTTCAGTCTCGACCGCTCGGCGGTGATAGTCGAAACGGTCAAAGACGACGCGGCCATCTTCCAGCATCCGGTAGATACCGGTTTGCGGTGCATGGGTGACGATATCGACACTGTCGTCGGTGTGTTTGATCACCATCTGGCTCCAACCGTCGATCATCGACGGATCTGCCCAGCGATTGTTCAGCTCATCTACGTCCAGATTGAATTTCTTCTTGGAGAATTCCAGCAGGTGGAAGAGGAACAGCGGCGCATCGGCATGGGCAAATGCCGCATGGTTGGTCATCGAGGACGCACCCGTGATACGGGGGTTCAGCTCTCCCAGCCAAATCTCACCGGTCTTTTTGTCGATCAGGAAATCCAGCTCAAAATAACCGCGATAGCCTTCTTTGCGCAGCTGTTCGCCGAATTGATAGGTAAGTTCGCGCGCACGTTGCCGGGTTTTAGGGGCAAATGCGGTTGAGAATATCTCATTCCCGCACCAGCCACCGCGGTAGGGCGTCAGTTCGTTGAAACCGACCAGTTCGGTCATCAGCGGCCCGACGATGGTGCCTTCTTTGGTGGCACATGCCTCAATCGCCGAACCGCGACAATCGATGCGCTTCATGATCTTGATTTCGCCCTCACCCACGATTTCATGCTCATGGCGACGGAAATCAGCCTCAGACTTGATGAAGAATGTCGTGTGGCCGCTATCCCCAAAGGCGGATTGCAACACCAGATCGTGGCCCAGCCCGGCCTTCTCACAGGTCTTTTTCAGATCGGCATAGTTCTTGACCTCGGCCAGAACATTCGGGACCGACGGCACACCCGCCTTGTTGCCAATGCGAACCGTCTCAATCTTGTTGTCACACTTGGTGCGCAGCTTTGCCTTCGGAAACCAGACCTCCGCACCCAGTTCCTTTGACAGACGCTCGGTTTCTTCGTCAAACATCAGGAAGACGAATTTTGGCTTGCCGCCCCGGCGCTTGATGAGATCAATCACCTCCTTGTGCTGAAGAAGATAGTTGTTGATTTCCTCTATCGACTGAAACTCAGCATGCGGTTGCTCAGAGGGGCAAAACACGTTCGGATGACGGCCATCGTAACAATCCAGATAGCAAATATATTTGAAATTCTTGCACCATTCATCAAGGCCGAGCAGATTGAAATTCGTGGCCGAGATGAAATAGACCGGATCTTCATTTCGGTGAAAATGCCGGCGGATTTCGGAAATATTCTGCAATCCTTTGGTCGCCATCTGGTTCTCCCCTGTTAGGCCGTCGTTTTTGACAGTCTTTGTTTGCGGCATTCCGCCAATGCATCGTCCGTAAAGATCCGAAGCCCCAAGTCAGCGCGGTAGCCATGGATCTCATTGACGTCGAGCGCGCGCATGAACGCGAGTATTTCCTGGCTGACCACCTGCCCCGGCACAAGGATCGGAAAGCCCGGCGGATAGGGAATAATGAACGAGGCCGAGACAACCTCGCGCCCGCTATCCATCGCCGCCCGGATCGAGCCGTTCAGATCAAGGTAGTCGCAGTTATTTTCATCGTAGCTCAGAAAAAATGCCGTACGGATATCGCCTTCAGTGGTGTCTTGGTCGGTGCGGAAGGCATCGTGAAAACGCGAAAAATCCGGCAAAGGTGGCAGTTCTTCCATCAGCGCCTTCACGCGCCGTTCAAATCCCAGCCGTTCCATTTTCGACGCGTCGTCCAGCCTGTCATCCAGCTCTTTCGCGATCTCGACCAACACTTCGATGAGATAGGCAACCGACGACCGCGTGGTGCCAATGTTTGTCATGAACAGCACGGTGTTGCTCGAGGTTTTGTTGATCTGGATGCCGTATTAATCCATCAGGATCTGGGTCTTGAACGTATCCCCGTCCCATCCGGTTCCACCCACAGCCAACGTTACGCGCGTGGCATCCAGTACGAATTCATCGCATTCCCAGCAGTCCCAGATATCGGTCCAGCCCTGATCCGGATCATAGTAGCTGGTGACGCCACTTTCGCGGTAGGTCTCCGGGATCATATCGCCTGCGGTCAGGACTTTGAAATATTTCTGCAAAAGCGGATGCGTTGAAATCGCCCGGCGCATCGACATCGCCGCTTCAACCTGCCGCTGCACGAATTCAAAACCCTCAAGCTCAACCTGACGGCGCCCGACATCCAGTGAGGCGATGATCTGGTAGTTCGGGCTGGTGGAGGTGTGGGTCATATAGGCTTCGTGAAAGCTTTGCTCAACTTCGCCCTTAAAGTCCTGATCATTGACGTGGATCATCGAACCTTGGCGTAGCGCCGTCAGTGTCTTGTGGGTTGATTGTGTTGCATAAATTCGCACGCGCGCCGTCGGAGGCGCAACCAGCCGCGTGTTGAGCAGCGTTTCATCATCCGCATCTTTCAGCTCCAACTGCTGAGCTTCCCACGCGGCGATCTGTTCGTCACTGCGCAGTCTTTCGCGCAATATGTTGGCCGCATTCATCGCCGTGCGCTGCCGATAGGTTGGGCCAAACCGGGCAAAGGCAAACCATGCCTCATCCCACAGGAATATCAGGTCCGGTTTGATCGCAAGGCATTCTTCGATCACGCGCTCGACGTTATAAACGATGCCATCAAAGGTGCAGTTGGTCAGCAGCAGCATGCGCACTTTATGCAGCTTGCCCGCTGCTTTCAGCTTCAACAGTTGATGTTTGATCTCGCGCAGCGGCACGGCACCGTACATCGAGTATTCGTTCAATGGATAGCTGTCCAGATACACCACCTGCGCACCTGCCAGCACCATGCCGTAGTGATGCGACTTGTGACAATCACGGTCAACCAACACAATATCGCCTGGCCGAACAAGGGCTTGCACTACGATCTTATTGCACGTCGAGGTGCCGTTTGTCGCAAAAAACGTCTGTTTCGCGCCAAAGGCACGGGCAGCATATTCCTGCGCCTTCTTGATCGGGCCATGCGGCTCCAAAAGACTGTCCAGCCCGCCCGATGTGGCCGAGGTTTCAGCCATGAAGATGTTGGGGCCGTAGAACGCACCCATATCCTGAATCCAATGGCTGCGGGAAATCGACTTGCCGCGGCTGATCGGCATCGCATGGAAAACGCCTGTCGGCTGTTTGGAGTATTCAACAAGGGCAGTAAAGAACGGCGTTTTGTACCGCGATTGCACGCCGCGCAGAATGTTCAGATGCAGTTCCTGAAAATCCTCTTGATTGTAAAATACCCGGCGGCAGATCCCCAGATCCAGCCCGGCAATTTCCTCGACCGAACGCTCAGTCACCAGATAGGCATCCAGCTCGGGCCGGACCTTTGCGATCAAACGGCAGAGTTCCGGGCCGAAGTCTTCGGGCCGCATCCCTTCCATGCCCCCAGCTCCGCCGGCGCGGTTGAGGTAGCGTTTCAATATCGGCAGGTCGGTTTTCGATTTCAGCGTAAGCCCGGGCCGAACCACGACAGCCTGAACATTGTGATTAAAAAGAACGCCGATCAATGCGTCCTCAAGGCTTGGCACGACGACGGTTTCATAGATGAACGGGTCGTCAGAGCGGCGCATACGCGTCACATTGCCTTTCAGCCAGCGTTCCTGATGTTCTGATAGTTGATCGACAATCATCACTTCGAAATACGGCTTCGTCAGCGCCCGCGCTTCAGGTGACAAAAGCGCTTCGTCTTCGTGCTCTTCCGTTTCGGCACTGTCACGATCAAGCGGGATATGGCGGCGGCGGTAAGCCCCGGTCGTCAATGCGCGGGTAACCCGGTTCACCCCAAAAGCCAGATCATCCAGATTGCCGTGCTCAAACTGCCGGCGCAGATGGTCAAATGCCTGAACGCCGGGAAACGCCCAGTAGCTTTCGATCAGCGCCAAGGCTGAGAACAGCTCGCCGACCTGCTTGCGTGCATCCGCAGACCCCTTGCCCGATGGTTCGCGGCACAGCGCGCCCGTCGCCTCTCGTAACGCGCTCCAGCGGTCCGAACGCAACTGGATCGCGGAATAGTAGTCATTCACTGATTGCATCAATAAACCCCGTCAGTGACGGCAGCTGATGCCTAGGTGCGGTCCGCTCGCGTATTCCGCTACAGTCCCGTGCGAAGCTCAGCCGCTCGCGATTTTGTCCACCAAAGGTGGAATGTAACCCAAGTCCGAACCAGTGCTGTCCGAACTCTTCGTTACATCAGCATGCGGCATTGTGTCGCCAGCCACAACCGGAATATCCAACCCCGCACGAGAACCTTGCTGAGGAATTTCAAGCGGCCCCAGCGTCTTAAGATATGCATCAGCCCCGCTTTGACGGTCATAGACAGAAAAATCGACAGATCGGTCACGAAAGCTTTTCAGCACCTGACCCAGCCCCTTCAACCCCGTCTCGCGCTGGCGGCGCACCTGAGAGAAGTCAATTTCAATCGGGAACATATCTTCTTGCCCAGCCGACTGGTGCAACACCGTCGCCGCCGGATCAACGACCAATGATCGCCCAACGCCGCCTGCCCCCAGCCCGTTTACGTCAATCACATAGCACTGGAACTGCGCGGCCGTTGCCCTCGCAATCGCCAGCTCAGCGTCCCGATCTGTGGTGCCGGTCAACACCGGATGCAACAGCACCTCAACGCCGGCTGCCGTCAGCTGGCGTGTGGTTTCGGGGAACCAGATGTCATAGCAGATCGACAGACCGAACCGACCAACATTGGGCACATCAAATACACAAAATTCCGTCCCGGCTTCGACCTCTGCTTCATAAGGGCGGAACGGAAACATCTTGCGGTACCGCGTTACAACCTGCCCGTCCGGCCCGATCACGGCGGAGGTATTGTAAATGCGCCCGTCATCCGCTTTTTCAAACATGGATCCGGGGATCAGCCAGATCCGGTGGCGTTTCGCGGCCGCACGAAATAGATCCAGCGCTTCATTCTCAAAAGGCTGCGCGAAGCGCGGCAGCGGGCCAAAGGGGGCAAGTTCGGAAAACAGAACCATCTCTGTCCACGGGAAACGCGCCATCAGCACATCAATCCGGTGGATGATGCCTTCGACGTTGGATTGCAGAGCGTTTACATACATCTGCACGCCAGCAATGGCAAAAGGGGTCATTGGGTCGTCTCCCGCCGCGCCACGATGCTGTCAATTCGAAAATTGCCATCGGGCCATGAATGGTTTGACCACTGACTAACGCTTCTGTCGCCGGACCGGAACCCGAATACGCAGATTTGATCAAATTAAACGAGCGCCAGCGCCTTATTCAAGAATTGACAGCAAGTCAGCAAAGTCATCGGTCCAGATCCGGCCGCCATCTGAGGTCAGAGAAGTCCACCGCGAATCTTCCGCCAATGCGCCAAGCGCACCTTCTGAACGCGCCAGCATGACCACGCGCGATGGCGTGTCGCCTTCATCGTCGGTTCCCTGATAATCCTGAACCCGTGCAACCAGACCCAATGCCTCGGCACTGCGGCTCAAGGGGCGCTGAATTGCATAGTAGCGGTTGGAGATGTGGTACATAAGAATACCGTCCGGGGTCAGCCGGTCCAGATACAGCTCCATCGCCTCATGCGTTGTCAGATGCATCGGCACCGCATCGGATCCGTATGCATCGATGACCAATATGTCGAAACGGGTACCCTCTTGCCCGGCCAGGATCATGCGTGCGTCACCCATATGGGTCGGCCCATCGCCCGCGCAAGCGGACATGAATGTGAAATAGTCCGGGTTGCGCGCAATGTCGTCAACCACTTGATCAATCTCGTAAAATTGCCAGTCCTGCCCCTTGTGTCGGTAGCAAGCCAGCGCGCCCACGCCAAGGCCGACAATTCCGACACTTTGTGCGCTTTCACCAACCACAGATGTAAGGACCTGCGCCATCGGCCCATTCGGATGGTAATAAAACAGCGGCGTCGGGCGATCGGCTCCGTAGTCGGCCAACCGCTGTGCCCCATGGATCGTGGTGCCATTGGCATATTGGCGCAAGCTGCCTTCGTCCCAGATCCGGTGGGTTCCGAAAAAGCTGCGGTCGCGCAAGATATCGCCGTCATTGATCAGATAAACGCCCGAAAGACTGACCAGACCAGCCGCCAATGCAGCCGCGGGCAAGGTTTTGCGCAAGGCAATGGCCGCAAGTGCGGCCATCGCAAACATGATCAGCTTCAGCACAAGCGGATCGTCCATTCCCAGAACAACAATCGCAATCACAAGGGGCGACGCAGCGGCCACACCGGCCATCAGGCCCACACGCGTCGTGGCCCAGGTTGGCCGCATCTGCGCGCTAAGGATCAGGGTCGCCGCCAGTAGCGTGGTGACAGTGCCTTCGGCCAATGTGTCAAATAGGGACGGCGCGACGATTGAGTTGAACAGGCCGCCAAGCGCACCGCCCACAGACATAATGACGTAAAAGAACGTCAGGTGTGTGCCGGACGGGCGTGCCTCATAAAGCTTCGTATGCGCAAAGAGAGCCACACCAAAAAAGGCAAGGATCAAACCTGCTACGCCCAACAGGTTTACATGCGCACCCGCCATGCCGCTGAACACCGCCCAAAGCCAGGCCAGAGATGCAAGATAGCCGATGCGCAAAACACTTGTGGAAAGAAACCTTCGCCGTGTGAATGTCAGCACAAACGTCAAAAGATAAAGCGCGAGCGGTATCACCCAAACCAAGGGGATCGCGCCGATATCGGTGCTGATCTTTGTGGTGACGGCCAGCATCATCGAAGACGGAATAAAGGCCAACAGCATCCAGCGCGCGATTACCGGCAGGCCTGGCCGTCCGGTGTCAATTTTATCGACGACCGTTTCACTCCGGGCCACGCCGCGAAAGGCGCAAAACCCTGACGCCAACAAAAACAGCCCCAGGGCCAGAAACCCGATCGCCCAGCCCTGACCGATCCGCGATGCGCCAAACAAAGGTTCGGCCACAAGCGGAAAGGCAAGAAGGGATGTCAGCGAGCCAAGATTACTGGCGCCGTACAAGAAATATGGATCATCCGCTGACGGCCCGCCGCTGCGCGCATACCAAGACTGGATCAGCGGCGCGTTGGCCGACAGGGCTGCGAATGGCACGCCCACACCCAGACCGAACAGCACTAACGTTTGCCACGCCGGTGACTGGCCCGCGTCATAGCGCCACCCATCCGGGATCGACAAGGGAAGGAAAATCAGGGCTGTGGCCCATAGGGCAAGATGCACCAAAAGCTGCATTTTTGGCGCAAGAAACCGCGTTAAAACATGCGCATAGACATAGCCAGCGATCAGCACTGTTTGAAAAAACAGCATCGCCGTTGTCCAGACCGCCGGCGCTCCGCCGATCTGTGGCAACACGATCTTGGCAAAGAGCGGCTGCACGAAGAAAAGCAGCGACGCGCTAAGGAAGATCGTTGCAGTGAAGACAATCGGGATCAGTATCGCCGGTCGCGAGGAGGCCTGTGTCTCAGTCGGGTGCATGGATTTCCCTGCTATTCGTGTCCAATCCCCACAAACAATGGGAATTGGCCATGAATAGGGCGAAATCTGGCGAAGCTCGGGCAATCATGCTTAAACTTGCAAATATGTGGCTGACCCTGCCTTTCGGGCGCAGGCTAGACCCCGGCTGGATTTTCCACGTCACGCCCGATCGCCGCCAGATCAGAATAGCGATCACCGATCCGGTGATGTGGCCGCCCGCCTGTCGCGGCGCCAAGGGCCACAATCAATTCATCGTGCCCCGGCGCATCCGGTATCGAAAACTGGACCGTCAAATAATGTGATCGCCGTCCGCCATCATGTTTGTCCATCAAGGGGATCTGGATCTGGGTGTTGGCGGGGCCACGCGTATTGGTAAAGCCAAGATAGGTCTTTGCGCCCACGGCCTCGCGGTAGAAATTCCCGAAAAACAAAGTGTGAATCAGGGCAGAGCCGTGCTCCAACTCACAATCGGTGCCGCAAAGGGCCGCTTTTCCATAAGCTTCAATCGCGTCGCCGGATCCGGCGAGTGCAATCAACCGTTCCGTCAGCATCTTGCCCAGCGGCGGCGCCATCCGGCGGATTTCAGGGCCAAGATCTTCGACATAGCCTTTGCCATGCCAGGGGTTTTTGACAACGGCAGCGACACCGATAACCCGCAAAACCGGATCGGCGGCACGATCACCGTCGCGGTGGATATCCTCGTCATAGGTCACGACCTTGCGCAATTCTGGTAGCATGTTCTTCTCCTTCAAGCGCCGGTTACGCGGCGCACTTTTCCGGTGGTTTCGTTGCCCTGATAGATGCCAAAAGCACCGTGGCGGAATTCGTCGGCATAGCGTTCAAGCATCGAGCGTTCAGCCGCATTCGCAACCTTCGCCCAAGGCACAGCGTCCAGCGGTATCAGCACCATCCCGTCTGGCACCGTGCCCGTGACCTGACCATGATAGAATATGCCGTTCTGGCCCGTCTCCCGATCCTCATAGACCGCGTACAGGAATTCGACATCCGGGGTCAGCCCACGCGCAGTCAGATCCCCACGCAAGGCTTCAAGGCTGGGGACAGGCCCCGTTGCGGACGGGACCGACAGCGCGCCATTTGCATCTTCGCACAGCAGCAACCGCCCCGCATCGGTCAAAACAGCACCGATCCGTGTACCGCCCGTTGCCGCCACAGCCGAGACCAGCCGGTCTTCCAATCCAATTGAAAAATAGTTGCCCCGGTAGTAGCCCAGCGGATTTCCTTCCGCCGTCGCAAAATCAATCACCCGACCGATCAGCACGATGTGATCGCCCGCATCGACCAGACGTTCACGCGTGCAGGCAAACTGCGCCAATGCGCCCGTGATCAGCGGCACGTCACCGGCGCCAGCCGTCCAGTCACATTGGTTAAACTTGTCCGGCGTGCGGCCGGCAAACAGCCCCGATACCGCCTTTTGCTCTTCGGCCAACACATTCACCGCAAAATGCTCCGACTGCATGAACGTCTGACAGCTGAGTGCCGTTTTGGCCAAGCACACCAAGAGCAATGGAGGATCAAGCGACACAGACGTGAAGGAGTTTGCCGTAAAGCCACGCGGCGTCCCATCAGCCTGTCTTGTGGTTAAGATTGTCACCCCGGTTGCGAAGGCACCGAAGGCATTGCGCAAAGCGATCGGATCGGGCACTGACATTCGGGGGGTATCCGGCACATATGTAGAATTATGCGCACCCAGTGGCGCCGGTGTCGCCATATTCGGCGTAACATTGTTCGAAAAGTGCAATGGATTGGCAGCCACTTTCCAGGGCCTCAAAGCCGGATCAGAATGTGGAACCGTCCCGATAACACCGCGGGCTGCGACATGCGGATCAGCGAATATATCGGCAACTGTATTTACCGGCCCGAAAGGCACAAGCCCACCAAGGGCCGCCGCAAGCTCGGCTTTCGTGCGCGACTTTGTCCAGTCTGCCACCATCGCGTTGAGCGCGCGCGCATTCGTGCACCGGGCCGCCCGCGTCGCATAGCGCGGATCCGTGCCAAGTGCGCCCTGCCCCATTGCCACGGACAACTTGCGCCAAAACGCGTCATCAACGATCCCCAGCGCGATCTGTCCGTCGCTTGCCGGAAATATTCCAAAGGGGGCCAGCAGCGGATGGCCGTTGCCTTCAGGCCCCGGCACTGAACCGTCGAAATCGTGTTGATACACCGCCCGTTCGCACAGCGAAATCATGGCGTCATACATCGCGACATCGATGAACTGGCCCTGCCCCGTCGCTTCGGCCGACCTGAGCCCGGCAAGAATACCGAACGCCATCATCATACCGGCAAAGACATCCCCGATGCCGGGGCCGGTCTTGGTTGGGGTCTTTGCATCCGGTCCGGTCAGACCAATCAACCCACCCATTGCCTGCGCCACCACATCGTAAGACGGCCAGTCCTGATAGGGGCTGACGCCGGAGCGCGGGTCACCAAAACCTCTGATAGCGGCATAAACAAGTCTCGGGTTCGCTTCAGCAAGGCTTTCATAGGATAGCCCCAACCGCTCCATCACGCCGGGTCGAAAATTTTCAACCACCACGTCGGCTGTTGCGGCCAGCGCCCGGAATGCCGCTTTGCCTTCATCCGATTTCAGATCCAGCATCACGCTTTTTTTCGACCGGTTGAGGCTGACGAAATAACCTGCCCAAGCGTGATCCGGATCGTCATCGCGGAACGGGCCATTGTTGCGGCTGGTGTCGCCTTCGGGGCCTTCGATCTTGATGACCTCAGCGCCGTGATCGGCCAGCATCATCGTACAATAGGGCCCCGACAGCATCCGGCTGAGGTCAAGAACACGAATACCTTTGAGGATACCGGTCATGATGCCGCCCTCAGAACTCGATCCAAAAATGCGATGAGCGGTGCATTGACCGCTTCTGGATCCTCGGCCAAAGCCATGTGCCGCAAACCCGGCAGGATCAATGCTTCGGCACCGGCAATTTCCGCCGCAATCGCGTGGGTCATTTCAGGGCCATTGCCGAAGTCTTCATCCCCGGTGATGACCAGCGCGGGCGCCGTGATTGGCGGGTTTGGGGCCACGATCTCATCAATCCCTTCGGCAAGAATGCGGTAAAGATCGGGGTACAGAGCCGGATCATTGGCCAGCACCCACGCCCGCACCAGATCCATCATGCCTGGGTTTGCGGCACGGTATGCATCGCTGAACCAGCGCACCAATGCGGCCTCGACCGTGGCGTTTGGTCCTTCGGCCTTGGCCTGCAAAACGCGCGCAAGGATAGCCGCCTGCGCATCCGGCGTCCGGGTATGGGGCGAATGCAGAATGCCAAGGGCGGTCACAGAGGTGGGATGATCTTGTGCAAAGCGCCGGGCAATCATGCCGCCCAGCGAAAATCCGACAATGGCCGCACGGTCGATGCCAAGATGACCCAGCATTTCCTTCAGTTGATCCGACAGCGTACGAAGCGTCGGGTGCGGTGGCGGCGCAGTGCTGTGGCCATGCCCAAGCAGGTCATAGCTGATCACCCGGTAGTGCCGCGCAAGGTCAGGTGCCAACCACTGCCACACAGCACGGTTCAGACCAAGCCCATGGATCAAGACCACAGCCGGCCCCGACGCAGGGCCAGTTAGGTCATAGGCTGTACCTTGTGGTGTTCTTGCAGCCATAGCCTTCCTAATCCTCGAACTGTCCGGCAACTTTACCGTCTTTCATTATGGGTGCCACCGGTCGCGACAAAGGCATGCGTATTTTTCGCCGGGGGCTGTCGAAAAATCTGAGCACCAATTCTGTGATGCCGTCAGTATGGGTCACATCGGACAGGAAGGGCACACAGAAATGAGCACAGTGAAAAGCTACAAAATGCTTATCGACGGCGAATGGGTGGGCGCATCCGACGGCGCTATGTTCGACAGTGTAAACCCCGCGACCGGCACAGTCTGGTCGCGCGTGCCCGAAGCCACGGCCCAAGATGTCGACCGCGCGGTGCGCGCGGCTGACCGGGCCTTCACCACGGGTCCATGGTCCGAGATGGTCCCATCGGCGCGCGGACGCTGCTTGCGCAAGCTCGGTGACCTGCTGGCCGAACGGTCGGAGGAATTAGGGCGCACGGAGTCGATAGACACCGGCAAGATGCTCAAAGAAACCCGCTGGCAGGCCAAATACATTGCCGAGTTTTTTCATTTCTATGCAGGCTGCGCCGACAAAATCGCAGGTGAGACACTGCCAATCGACAAACCCGATCTGTTCGTGTTCACCCGCCGCGAACCTTTGGGCGTGGTGGCCGCGATTGTGCCGTGGAATTCGCAGCTGTTTTTGGTGGCCGTCAAAATGGGCCCGGCACTGGCGGCGGGCAATACGATTGTGCTGAAAGCCTCGGAACATGCGTCCGCAGCGATGCTGGAATTTGGAGAACTGGTGGCCGAAGCAGGCTTTCCGCCCGGCGTGATAAACATAATCACCGGCCATGGTGACCCTTGCGGCAAAGTGCTGACCTCGCATCCCCTGGTTGCGCGGATCTCTTTTACCGGCGGACCAAATGCCGCGCGTCATGTGCTTTACAATTCAGCAGAGAATTTTGCCGAAGTGTCGTTGGAACTGGGCGGAAAATCGCCTTTCATCGTCTTTGACGACGCCGATGTGGAAAGTGCTGTGAACGGGTCTATTGCAGGGATTTTCGGCGCGACGGGGCAAAGTTGCGTCGCCGGATCGCGGCTTTATCTGCATGAAGATATCGCCGATGAATTTCTGGAAAAGATGACAGCATTGGCGCGCCAGATCCGTATTGGCGACCCTTTGGCCGAAGACACCCAGATGGGGCCTTTGTGCACCATGGGTCAGCTCGACCATATTGAGCGCGAAGTGGCGCATGCGGTCAGCGAAGGCGCCAAGCTCTTATGCGGTGGCAAGCGGCCTGATGGGATGGGAGGCACCTATTACGAGCCGACGATCCTTGAGTGTCCGCGCCAAGATCTGCGGATTATCGACACAGAATTGTTCGGCCCGGTGCTGTCGGTGCAACGCTTCCGCACTGAAGAAGAAGTAATTGGCCTTGCCAATGACACCAAGCATGGGTTGGCGGCAGGGATTTTCACCCGCAACGGCGCGCGGCAGATGCGGATGTCCAAGGCGATCCGCGCCGGCATCATCTGGATCAACACCTACCGCGTCGTATCACCCATCGCCGAGTTTGGCGGGGTCAAAGGTTCGGGCTATGGCCGCGAAAGCGGGTTTCAGGCGATGTATGATTATACGCGGCCCAAGACGGTTTGGGTCAATACGTCTGATGAGCCTATGGCCAATCCATTTGTGATGCGGTGAGGGAATGAGCCTGATGCCGCTTTCCCATGACAGTCCGGTCAGGACAGCGCTTGTCGCCTGCACGCGACCGGCGGACGCTGCATTGTCCCTGCCCCCGGTGTGCTACCGGGATGACGATGTAACCGCCGCTGAGATCACCGGTCTTTTTCGCCATTCCTGGATAGGTGTCGGCCGCGCTGACATGGTCAAATCACAGGGCGACTTTGTGGCCCTTGATCTGGCAGGGCAAAGTTTCATCTTGCTGCGCGACAAGGATGGCAGCCTGCGCGCCTTGGCCAATTCCTGTCGCCACCGCGGCGCGCGGCTGGTTGACGGCTCGGGAAATTGCCGAGGGCTTCGTTGCCCGTTTCATTCCTGGGCCTACCGGCTGGACGGATCTTTAGTGGCGGCCCCTGAAATTCAGGACAGTGCGGGATTTTCGCGCGACACCTTGGGGCTTGTCCGCTACCGGGCCGAAGAACGCTTGGGTTTTGCGTTTGTGTGCTTTGAGCCAACGGCCCCTGAGCTTGACGCGGTTTTGGGCAATTTCACCGATGTGCACGCGCCATGGCCACTTGAAACACTGGTGACAACCCGGCGTCAGGAAATAACTGTCGCATGTAACTGGAAGGCGTTTCTTGAGGTCTTCAACGAATACTACCACCTGCCCTTCGTGCACCCGGACTCGATAGACGATGTCTACGAACGCCCAGATCCGGGAACCCTGACTGATGGTGCATATGCCAGCCAATTCGGCGCGACAATCGGCACCGGCGGGCTTTTGCAAACCCAGCAAGATGACGCGCTGCCGCCGATGCCCGGTCTGACCGGCCGCGAGGCGGCGGGCGTGCGCTATTCTTGGGTGTTCCCCAATATGACCTTTGCGATCGGGACGGACGCCTTGTGGGTTTACGAGGCCTATCCGTTGGGGGCCGGAACATGCAGGGTTGTCCAGACCGCCTGCTTTCCCCCTGAAACCATCGCCCTGCCCGGTTTTGCAGCAAAGGTCGCGTCCTATCACGCAAGGCTGGACGCGGCGCTGGCCGAAGACATCCCGGCGCTGGTGAACCAACAACGCGGGCTGACCAGCCCGGATGCAAGGCAAGGCCCGTTTCATCCCTTGCTGGAAGCCAACGTCGCCAGTTTTGCCCGCTGGTACGCCGACCGTATGATCCAAACCATGACGATCCCCGACACCTCAACGAATGAGATCACAGCATGAAATTCCAACTCGCAATCAATCTTGAGCGGCTGGATGACAGCCTCGACATGTCCGCCGTCGCGCGCCATACACTTGAGATGGTGCAGATGGCCGAGCAAGGTGGGTTTAACATTGCGTGGGCCGCGGAACACCACGCGCTGGAAATGACCATCGCCCCAAATCCGTTTTCGATACTAACATGGTGGGCCACCCACACGAACTCCATCCGTCTGGGCACCGCAGTGGCCGTGGCCCCCTACTGGCACCCTATCAAACTGGCCGGAGAGGCCGCATTTGTTGATCTCATCTCCGGCGGGCGGCTGGAATTCGGCATAGGATCAGGCGCCTATCAGCGCGAATTTGACCGTATGGCACCGGGGCTGAAACAGTCGGATGCCTGGCGCTATATGCAAGAAATGCTGCCAGCCGTGCGTGCCCTTTGGCAAGGCGACTATGAACACAACGGTGAATATTGGTCGTTTCCGACCTCTACCTCAGTGCCAAAACCCCTGCAAAAAGATGTGCCGATCTGGGTCGCGGCCCGCGCGCCCATCACCTACGAATACGCAGTACGCGAAGGCTGCAATATCATGTCCTGGCCTTTGACCCGCGGCATGGATGAGGCCGAAACCTATATGGCCCGGCTGAATGATGCCGTAGCCGCCAACCCTGACGCCAGACGACCGATCATGGCGATGATGCGCCACACCGCCCTTTACGATCGCAAGGATGACTGGATGATGCCGGTCAGGGCAGCACAGCGCCAGCTTGGTCAATTTGAAAACCTCTTCAAGAACCTTGGCGATGTGACCAATGGCTTCCCAAAGCAGGTCCCGTTCGAAGACCTGGGCAATCGCGCCGAATATGACCCGCAGATGCTAAGCAGCAACCTGATGTTCGGCACCCCAGATGAGGTTATCGCCAAGCTGAAAACCTATGAAGCGCTTGGTGTGGATGAGTTCATCTACTACGCCAGCCTCGGTCTTGGACTGGCCGAACAAAAACGATCATTGGAACTGTTTTGTTCCGAAGTGATCCCTGCATTCAGCTAAGGAAATCCCATGTCATATGTCGAAGTCACCCGCCGCGGCCGGGTGTTGGAAATCAAGCTGAACAAACCCAAGGTCAACGCCATTGATATCGAGATGAGCCAGGATCTGGGCCGCGCATTTGCGATGCTGCGCGATGATCCCGACCTTTGGGTGGGCATTCTGACCGCAGAAGGCGACCGGATATTTTCAGCCGGTTGGGATCTCAAGGCCTTGAATTCCGGCGACATGTCCTTGGACAACTGGTGGGAAGCGGCAGATTACGGTGATGGCGGCTTTGCGGGCCTGACCGAGAATTGGAGCCTGAACAAACCGGTGATTGCAGCCCTGAACGGGCTGGTGATTGGCGGCGGGTTTGAGCTTGCTCTGGGATGCGATCTGGTGATCGCGGCTGATCACGTTGAATTCGCATTGCCGGAAATGCCACTCGGGATCGTGCCTGATGCGGGTGCCTTGCAACGCCTGCCCCGCCGTATCCCCCACAACATCGCGATGGAAATGTTCTTGTTGGGACGTCGCATGGCAGCACATGAGGCCGCCCATTACGGGTTGGTCAACAAAGTCGTGCCCAAGGAAAAGCTGATGGAGGCGGCGCGGGCCTGGGCCGACCAGATTGCGTCATCTGCCCCCTTGGCCATGCAATCGGTCAAAGAGGTGGAACGCGCCATCGAATGTGTGCCGCTGGAACAGGCATTCGCGGCGATGCGCGGCGACGGCTTGCCCACCTACCGGGCGATGTTGAAATCCGAAGACGCCGCCGAAGGCGTCGCGGCCTTTGTCGAAAGACGTGACCCTGTGTTCAAAGGCAAATGAATGTATCTTGATCCCGCATCCATCACCCGTGTGACCACCATCGGCGCCGGCCCCATCGGCGGCGGCTGGGCTGCACATTTCCTGGCGCGTGGCTATGATGTCACCGCCTATATCCACTCGGATACTGAAATCCCGGCCCTTATGGCGGTGATCGACACGGCATGGGTCAGTCTGACGGCTTTGGGGCTGGCACAGGGCGCGTCACGCGATCGTCTTGTGGTGACGACTGATCTGGAACAAGCCGTGAAAGACGCGCAGTTCATTCAAGAAAGCGCGCCTGAGCGGCTCGAGCTGAAGCAAGCGCTTTATGCAAAACTGGGCAGGCTTTGCCCCAAAGACTGCATCATCGCGTCCTCGACCTCCGGGTTGATGATGACAGATATCCAGAACGCGTGCCCGACGCCGGGGCGCACGGTCATCGGCCACCCGTTCAACCCGCCCTATCTCTTGCCCTTGGTCGAGATTGTGGGAGGCAAGATGTCCGATCCCGCGGCAGTTGAATGGGCCGCCGCATTCTACAAAATCGCCGGCAAGGCACCCTTGGTGATGAAAAAGGAAATCCCCGGTTTTGTCGCCACACGCCTGCAAGAAGCCCTGTGGCGCGAGGCGCTTCACATGGTCGCGAGTGGTGAGGCCTCGCCCGATGATATCGACAATGCCCTGATGAACGGCCCCGCCCCCCGAATGGCGGTGCAAGGCCAATGCATGGCCTTCCATGTGGCATGCGGCGAAGGTGGGATGGCCACCAATCTGGATCAGTTTGGCCCGGCACTGAAATGGCCCTGGACGCGACTGGAGGCGCCTGAGCTGACCCAAGAGCTGCGCGACCGGATGGTGGACGGCTGCAACGCCATCGCCGCTGGTCGGCCCTTTGAGGAAATGGCCACCAAGCGCGACCGAGAGATCGTGGCCGTGCTGAACGCGATCAAAACCGCGCGCGAGGCCTAGGCAACCGCCGCAACAAAGAGCGCCGCAGGATCACCCTGTCCGAGGCTTTGATCGCTTCCTCGATCTGACAGATGTACGGCCCTTGACCCCGTGGTCGACAACTACACATGCCCAAACGGCAAAGTCCTACAGACATTACGGCGGAACTTCTCCAAGCCGCGAAAAACCAATGGCCGCAAAGATGGCTTCATCAGATACCGCGCTTCCAAACATGATTGCGAGGCATGCCCGTTGAAGGCGCAATGCGGTCCGAAAGATCACGGAAGACGCCTCATGCGGTCTGTTCATGAAGCGGCGAAAGACGTCGCGCGCGATATCCGCAAACCTGCGTGCTAAAACCTTCGGAATACACGCCGCTGTCAGCGGCGCTTTTCGCAGAGTTTGTACATGAGGCAGGCTATCCCGCAGGTGTCTTTAACCTTGTCTTTGGCGATGGTCCCACTGTCGGCACCGCCATGTCCCGCCACCCGGGTATCGACATGATGTCCTTTCCCGGATCAACCCGCGCGGGGATCATGGTGTCAAAAGACGCTGCCGATACGGTCAAGCGGGTGACGCTGGAACTGGGCGGCAAATCCGCCAATCTGGTGTTCGCCGATGCCGATCTTGAAACTCGGGTCCCCGCCTCGGTTGCAGGGTGTTTTCACAACACCGGCCAATCGTGCAACGCCGCTACCTGCATGTTGGCTGAACGCAGCTGCTTTGCCCAAGTGCTGGACATTGCCGCACGCGCCGCCGTCGCGCAGCAGGTTGGTGATCCGTCCCAAGAGGGCGGCCATATCGGCCCGTTGTTTGATGAGATGCAATATAACCGCGTGCAGGCGATGATCCAGATAGGTCTTGACGAAGGCGCGCGTCTTCTGCCGGTGGCCTTGGCAAACCCGAAGGTCTGGAGGAGGGCTGGTACGTCAAACCGACGATTTTTGCCGATGTGACCAACAATATGCGCATTGCGCGGGATGAGATCTTTGGCCCGGTGATGGTAATCATTCCGTTTGACACCGAAGAGGACGCCATCGCCATGGCAAATGACAACGACTTTGGCCTTGCGGCTTTCCTGCAAACCGGAGATGCCGCACGGGCGGAACGGGTTGCCGATCAGCTGCGCACGGGCACGGGCACGGTGACGATCGACGGTAACAGTACGAACTACGGTTCCCCGTTTGGCGGCTACAAGCAATCCGGGAATGGCCGCGAAGGCGGTGTGTTCGGGCTGGAGGATTATCAGGAACTGAAAGTACGCGGAGCAATCCACGGCCTGTCCTGATCCGGCGCCACATGAGCAGGGATGGAAACCGGCCAGAATGGATTCAGTCGGCAAACACGCTAACTGGGATCACGCGTAAGACACGGCGGCCTGTCTGACCACGCAACCACGCTCGACGATCTGCGTCGCAGCGTTTTGCTTGAACTCATCCGTAAACCAAATCCCTTGCTCAGGTCCGTCTTTCCCTCGTCCCAAATCAGCCAAGCAGTGCGTCCAAAAACTAAGGCGCATCTGAACGGGACGGCACCCGATAGCGTCTCGCTTTATTCAGCTGCAACGCGGCGCGGCTTCAGCATCTGTGCTAGGTAACGGCCCGTGTGGCTGGTCTCGGCTCGGGCCACCTCCTCGGGTGTGCCGACAGCAACAATCTGGCCCCCGCCATCGCCGCCTTCTGGGCCGATATCAATGATCCAGTCTGCGGTCTTGATCACATCCAAATTGTGCTCAATCACCACGACGGTGTTGCCCTGCTCAACCAACTCATGCAACACTTCTAGCAATTTTCGAACATCTTCGAAGTGCAAACCGGTCGTAGGCTCATCCAAAATATACAAAGTCCGACCTGTAGAGCGCCGCGCCAGTTCTTTCGAGAGCTTAACCCGCTGCGCTTCGCCGCCCGACAGGGTTGTGGCCTGCTGGCCCACTTTGATATAGCCAAGGCCGACACGCATCAGCGCATCCATCTTTTCTCGGATCGCCGGAACCGCCTGAAAGAAGCTCTGCGCATCCTCGACTGTCATATCCAGCACGTCGGCAATCGACTTACCCTTGAACAGCACTTCCAGCGTCTCGCGGTTATAGCGTTTCCCCTTGCATGTTTCGCAGGTGACATAGACATCGGGCAAAAAATGCATCTCAATCTTGATGACGCCGTCGCCTTGGCAGGCCTCACACCGCCCGCCTTTTACGTTAAAGCTGAAGCGGCCGGGCTTATAGCCGCGCGCCTTGGATTCGGGCAGGCCCGCGAACCAGTCGCGGATCGGCGTAAAGGCCCCGGTATAGGTGGCCGGGTTTGAGCGGGGCGTGCGGCCAATCGCGCGCTGGTCGATATCGATGACCTTGTCGAGATGCTCCAAGCCCTTGATCGTCTCACATGGCGCAGGTGTCTGGCGCGCGCCGTTCAGGCGCATCGAGGCGGTTTTAAACAAAGTCTCAATCGTCAGAGTAGACTTACCGCCCCCCGACACACCCGAGACACAGACAAACCTGCCCAAGGGGAACTCGGCCGTCACGCTTTTGAGGTTGTTGCCGGTGGCCTTGACCACTTTGACCGATTTGCCATTGCCCGGGCGACGGCGCTTTGGCACGGCAATCGCACGTTTGCCTGACAGGTACTGCCCCGTCACCGAGGCGGCATTTGCCGCTATTTCGTCTGGCGTGCCCTTGGCGACAATCTGGCCCCCATGCACGCCAGCACCCGGACCAATATCAAAGACATAATCCGCCTCTCGGATCGCCTCTTCATCATGTTCAACCACCAAAACAGTGTTGCCCTGATCGCGCAGGTTCTTGAGCGTCATGAGCAAACGGTCATTGTCGCGTTGGTGAAGGCCGATGGAGGGTTCATCCAGCACATAAAGCACGCCCGTCAGGCCCGATCCGATTTGGCTTGCCAGCCGAATGCGCTGACTTTCGCCCCCTGAAAGCGTGCCCGCATTGCGCGCGAGCGTCAGATATTCGAGGCCAACATTGTTCAAAAACCCCAAGCGCTCGCGGATTTCCTTCAATATCGCGCGGGCGATTTCATTCTTTTGGTTGGTCAGTTGCTCGGGCACGGTGCCGATCCATGCGAATGCCTCTTTGATCGACATCTGCACCACTTCGCCCGCATGCAGGCCTGCGATCTTCACCGCGAGCGCCTCAGGGCGCAGACGGTGGCCGCCACAGGTGCCGCAAGGACGGTTGTTTTGATAGCGCTCAAACTCCTCGCGAACCCAGGCGCTGTCGGTTTCGCGGTAGCGACGCATCATATTCGGGATGACGCCTTCGAATGTCCGGGTTACTTCGTAAACCCGCCCGCCTTCGTCAAAGCGGAATGGGATTTCTTCATCGCCAGAGCCGTAGAGGAACAAGGAGTGCACGGTTTCGGGCAGGTCCTTCCATGGCTTTCGGGCATCAAAGCCGTAGTGTTTGGCAAGGCTGTCAATGGTTTGAATGAAATACGGGCTTTTGCCTTTGTTCCAAGGTGCCAGCGCGCCGTCTTTCAGCTTCAGCGTGACATCAGGCACCACCAGCCGGTCATCAAAGAACAGCTCAACCCCCAAGCCGTCACAGGCCGGGCAAGCGCCGAAAGGCGCGTTGAAGCTGAACAGGCGCGGTTCAATCTCGGGGATGGTGAAACCAGAAACCGGACAGGCAAATTTCTCGGAAAACGTCATGCGCTCGGGCTCGCCTTCATCCGGCGCGGTTTCCAGAATGGCTATGCCGTCGGCCAGATTCAGGGCGGTGCGGAAACTGTCGGAAAGCCGTGTCTCCAAGCCTTCGCGCACCACGATCCGGTCCACCACGACGTCAATGTCATGGCGATATTTTTTGTCGAGCACCGGGGGTTCATCAAGTTCATAAAACTGACCGTTCACCTTGATCCGTTGAAAGCCCTGCTTTCTGAGGTCAAGAAATTCCTTGCGGTACTCGCCTTTTCGATCACGCACGATGGGGGCCAACAGATAGCCACGCGTGCCCTCGGCCAGAGCCATGACCGTGTCGACCATATCCTGAACCTGCTGTGCTTCGATCGGCTTGCCGGTTGTGGGGCTATAGGGCGTGCCAACGCGTGCAAAAAGCAGGCGCATGTAGTCATAGATCTCGGTGACGGTGCCAACCGTCGATCGGGGATTCTTGGACGTGGTCTTTTGTTCGATCGAGATCGCAGGCGAAAGGCCAGAGATGTGATCAACATCGGGTTTGCCCATCATATCCAGAAACTGGCGCGCATAGGCCGACAGGCTTTCGACATAGCGGCGCTGGCCTTCGGCATAGACCGTATCGAAGGCAAGGCTGGATTTGCCGGACCCGGAAAGCCCGGTGATCACCACAAACTGGTCCCGCGGAATATCGACATCGATATTCTTGAGATTGTGTTCGCGCGCGCCGCGCACCTCGATGAATTTCTGCTCGGCCATGAGTACCCCCGGGATCAGAAGTTAACCGTTAATCCATCGGGGTCGAGTCTCCAACCCGAAAATCAGAACAAAGCGCGAACATCCGGTGCTTTCGCACCGGATCCGCCGGGGGCGCTGCCCCCGGACCCCCGAGGTATTTCGAAACAGAAGAAGGGAGTGTGCCAGATCACATGTGCAGCGCCCGACCGTAAGCGTCGAGCACGGATTCGTGCATCATCTCGCTGAGGGT
>JBARVN010000069.1:0-16874 GCA_049646285.1 Albidovulum sp.
TCGACGTGCCCATCGCATATTGGTTGTTTTCAATCACGAAAATCACCGGCAGGTCCCAAAGCTCGGCCATATTATAGGTCTCATAGACCTGGCCCTGATTGGCCGCCCCATCGCCGAAATAGGCGAATGTCACGCGGCCATTGCCCTTGTATTTGTCGGCAAATGCGAGGCCCGCGCCCAATGGCACCTGTGCGCCCACAATGCCGTGGCCGCCGTAAAAGTGCTTTTCCTTGGAAAACATGTGCATAGAGCCGCCCTTGCCGCGGCTGTAACCACCCTCGCGGCCCGTCAGCTCTGCCATCACGCCTTTGGGGTCCATGCCGCAAGCCAGCATATGGCCGTGATCACGGTAGGAGGTGATGCGCTTGTCGCCTTCCTCGGCTGCGGCCTCAAGCCCCACAACCACCGCTTCTTGCCCGATATAGAGATGGCAAAAACCGCCAATCAGACCCATGCCATAGAGCTGGCCAGCCTTTTCTTCGAATCGCCGGATCAGCAACATCTCGCGATAGAACTTCAATAGGTCTTCTTTTGATGTGTTTGATTTTGCGGCGCTTTTTGGTGCGGCCATGCCGAGAACCTCCCAATGACGACAAAGTAGTTCAACGTTAAACTATCTTATATCGCATGCCGCGCAAAATCGCGAGTATTTTTTGCGCCGTCGAAACCGGACGGCTAGCAAGAATGATTGCCCCGCCTCGGACAGAGGAGAAGTGTAATAAAGGCCACAAAGCTTGAAAGTAGAGTTAGTTGATGACCAGTTCATCCGCCCGGATCATTCCCAAGACGTCGCGTGCGCGTTCGTCAAGCAGATCAAGATCAAGATAGGTATCCGACAGGCGCCGGGTCAGGTTTTCCATTCGGGCCACATCGTGACGCAGCCGATCACGTTCGGCAACCAAAGTCTCCCGTTCAGCCGCGGCTTGCACGCGGCGAAACACGCCAAATTCACCCTGCACTGCGGCAAAGGTGAAATAGCTGCCCGCACAGATGGCAAAGCCGACAAACAAAATCATGCCAAATGCGGGAATTCTACGCGACCGGTTCATCTAATGCCTCAAAACGCCGCCTCTGACGGGCGGCTGTTTCGAATCATCGCACAAGTGATTCGGGAAGGGAATCCCCTAAACGCTCTTTTTCATATAGATTTCCGTACTCGGCGCACGCCCGCCCAAACATCAACCGGCCGCAGAGGCGTCGCAGATGCTTTGAATGGTTGTATCGAGCATGGCGTTGAATGCCGCATCGTCTTGTTGCGCAGACAGGCCTTCACTCAGTGCGCGCGAAAAACTGGCAATCATGCCCCCGTTGCGCGCAAGCATGGCGTTGGCTTCATCACGCCCATAGCCGCCAGACAAGGCCACGACCCGCATGACGCGCGGGTGATTGATCAATGGCAGATAGAGGTTGTCGACACTGGGCAATGACAGTTTCAACATCACATCGCGCCCCTCGGGCAGCGCATCAAGCGCCGTCGTCAGAGATGCAAGCAGCATGGCTTCGGCTTCGGCCTTGTCGGCAATGGAAATCGTCACTTCCGGCTCAATGATCGGCACCAATCCGTGATCGATGATCTGACTGCCAACTTCAAATTGCTGTGCCACAATGGCGTCAATTCCGCTCACAGACGCCGCATCGATAACCGAGCGCATCTTTGTGCCAAAAATCCCGGCCGACACGGCCCGCTTCAACAGCGCATCCAATCCGGCAATGGGTTTCATCAGCTTTACACCATCTGCCTCTGCTTCCAGCCCCTGATCGACCTTTAAAAACGGCACGACGCGCTTTTCAGTCCACAGGTAGTCTGCCGCAGGTTTGCCGTCGATCATGCCGTCCATGGTGCGTTCAAACAAAATCGCCCCGATCACACGATCACCGGTGAACGCAGGGGCGGTTGCAATGCGGGCGCGCATCTCATGGATCAGTTCGAACATCTGCGCGTCGCCCGAATACGCATCTTCGTCGATGCCGTATAGCTTCAGCGCTTTTGGGGTCGAACCGCCGCTTTGATCCAGGGCCGCAATAAATCCGTTACCGGACCGCATTTGTGCTGCTTGTGCTTGCTGTGTCATGTTTTGTCTCCGCCCGCTGATCGTGAATGCTACCAGGGACGCAATCGCGCCGCCTATAGCCGCGCTTCTAGCGTGACTGGCGGATGGGTTGCAAATGTGGTGGCGCTAACGGCGCCCCACACATGGTTATTTCAGAAACAATCCGGTGATCCGCGTCGTCAATGCGCGTGGGCTGAGACGGGGCGCAAAGGCAAACAGCTTGTTCAAAAGCCCGGTCACGCGAATCCGCTTGCCCTTTTTCATCGCCTTCCAACCGGACTTTGCCACACGCTTGGCCGACGGGACCGGCATGGATTTGAAAAGCGTAATATGTTCCATCTTGGCGTCGCGCGCAAAGTTTGTGGCTGTCGGGCCGGGACAATGAGCGGTGACGGTAACGGTGCTGTCGCGCAGTTCTTCGGCGACCGCTTCGGTCAATGACAAGACATAGGCCTTTGTCGCATGATAGACCGCCATGTTCGGGCCGGGCATGAACGCGGCCGTTGAGGCGACGTTCAAGATCTTCCCACCGCCTTGCGCCTGCATATGTGTCACTGCCCGCTTCATCAGGACGGTCAGCGCAGTCACGTTGACCGCAATTGACGCCATTTCCCGGTTAAAGTCGGTGCCAGTGAAGGGCCCGTTATACCCAAGGCCCGCGTTGTTGACCAAAACATCGATGTGACGGCGCATTTCTGCCTTGCG
This sequence comes from Albidovulum sp., assembly GCA_049646285.1. GTDB lineage: Bacteria > Pseudomonadota > Alphaproteobacteria > Rhodobacterales > Rhodobacteraceae > Albidovulum. The sequence continues at coordinate 2,757 of JBARVN010000069.1, forward strand.
CCACAGCGCTTCGACTGCGGCCACATTGGTCAAGTCGGTTGCCAATACTTCAACGGCAATCTTGTGGCGTGCGCGCAGTTCAGCCGCCAGCGCCTCCAGTTTGGCTTCTTGGCGGGCCACCAGGATCAGATCGCGCCCTTCGGCTGCCGCTATCCGGGCGAATTCTACCCCAAGCCCTTCCGAAGCGCCGGTGATCAGAGTCCATTTCAACGCCATTCACGCTCTCCTGCTAAGAAACGGCAAGGTAAACCTGCCGGTTCATTCTACAAGGGTTAACTGGCGCATCCCTCACATGACGTTGTGGCAATCAGAAGGCCTTCCGGGGGTATTAGCCGCCCAAAGCAGCAACACCCGGCAAGGTTTTGCCTTCCATCCACTCAAGGAATGCGCCGCCAGCGGTTGAGATATAGCTGAATTGTGCGGCCACACCTGCTTTGTTCAGCGCGGCGACCGTATCGCCCCCGCCGGCAACCGAGACCAGATGCCCCGCCACAGTCAGCTCTGCTGCGCACCGCGCCGCGGCATTGGTCGCCATATCAAACGGCGCGATTTCGAACGCGCCAAGCGGCCCGTTCCAGATCAGGGTGCGGCAGGTGGAAAACAGCTCTGAAAGCGCCTCAACTGTGTCGGGGCCCGCATCAAGGATCATCGCATCGGCTGGGCAGGCATTTGCGGCGACAATTTCATGCGGGGCTTCGGCGCGAAATTCACGGGCGACGACGACATCCGTGGGCAGATGGATGGTGCACCCTGTTTCCGCCGCCTTGTTCAAGATGGCCAGCGCCGTGTCAGTCATCTCGTGTTCACAAAGGGATTTGCCGACATCGGCACCTTGGGCGGCCAAAAACGTGTTTGCCATGCCGCCGCCAATTACAAGATGATCGACCTTTTCAACCAGATTGCCAAGCAAATCGAGCTTTGATGACACTTTTGCCCCCCCCACAACCGCCGCAAGGGGACGTTCGGGTTGGCCAAGTGCTGCGTTAAGCGCTTTCAGCTCTGCCGCCATCAACCGACCGGCACAAGACGGCTTGAGATGCGCAATCGCCTCGGTTGACGCATGTGCGCGGTGGGCCGCAGAAAAGGCATCGTTCACATAGACCTGCCCCAAGGCGGCCAGCCCGGCTGCCATCGCGGGGTCATTCTTTTCTTCGCCTGCATGAAAACGGGTGTTTTCCAGCAACAAAACATCGCCCGTCTTCATGGCCGCCACAGCGGTTTTGGCCGGGCCACCGATGCAATCTTCGGCAAAGTCCACCGGCTGGCCAAGCGCCTGTTCCAAAGCGGGCAGGGTGACACGCAGGCTCATCTCCGGCACGACCTGACCCTTGGGGCGGCCGAAATGCGCGATCAGCACCACTTTGCCACCTTTGGCCTGAATATCTTTGACCGTTGGTACAATCCGCTCGATCCGGGTGGCATCCGTCACCTGGCCTGCCTCAACCGGCACATTTATATCCACGCGCACCAGCGCCACCTGACCGGCCATGTCCATATCGTCGAGGGTTTTCCAACTCATCACTCATATCCTTCTGCCAGTCGGGTGTGCTTGTTATGTGATTAATCACCCTATGCACAGGCGAAGGTCAACCAATCCTGTCGCTTTACTCTTTTCTTGAAGGCCTGCGCGCATTAGGTTCCGCCCAAAATGAACAGGAGGCACAGATGCCAGAGATCAAAGACCCCGAAAACACCGTCATCATCACGCTCAAAGGCGGCGATGTTACCATCGCGCTGTTGCCCGACGTGGCCCCCCAGCATTGTGAGCGGATGAAAACGCTCGCGCGGGCAGGCAAATACGACAACGTGGCCTTCCACCGGGTGATCGACGGTTTCATGGCGCAGACCGGCGATGTTGAACACGCGAATATGGAAAACAACTACAATCCCGGTCGTTCCGGCACGGGTGGATCGGATATGCCGGATCTGCCGGCCGAGTTTTCCAAACTGCCGCATGACCGGGGCAGCATTGGCGCTGCGCGGTCGCAAAACCCGAATTCGGCCAATTCGCAGTTTTTTATCAACTTCAGCGACAACAGCTTCTTGAACGGTCAATACACAGTATATGGCCGGGTGATTTCGGGCATGGAACATGTCGATGCGATCGCGCGCGGAGAGCCGCCTGCGTCGCCAGACCGGATGATTTCGGTAAAGGTGGCCGCTGATGCCGTCTGATACACGGGTGTTCATGGGGGCCATTCTGGCAGGGGCCGCGTCCCTTGCCGTGGCCGGGTTCTTGTATTTTCAAAGCACTAATGGGGCGGTGGCCGCTGACGACGGGCCCGGCCCCAATCTGGTTATTGACGTCGCAGGCGTGGCCAACGGCCGGATCGTCATTGATCTTTTGCCGGATCTGGCCCCGCTTCATGTGGCCCAGATCACCGAACTTGCGCGCACCGGCGCATATGACAACGTGGTCTTTCATCGGGTGATTGACGGCTTCATGGCGCAATCCGGTGATGTTCAATATGGCCGCTTTGGCGAAGATCTTTCGGCGGCAGGCACCGGCAAATCCGATCTGCCGGACATTCCGGCGGAATTTTCGGATGTGGCATTCAAGCGCGGTGTGGTTGGCATGGCCCGCTCAAACCGGCCGGACAGTGCCAATTCGCAATTCTTCATCATGTTTGCGCCGGGTGATTTTCTGAACGGCAAATATACCGTTGTCGGGCGTGTCGTCTCGGGAATGGAGATTGTGGATGCCATCAAAAAGGGCGAGCCGGATCTGAACGGTGCCGTGGATGAGCCCGACCGCATGGCCCGCGTGACCGTCGAGCAATGACATCTGATCACCTTCAGGTGACAAGGACATAGCCAGAGTAGAAATATCCCCCCGTCCGGGCCACACTCCCGGGCGGGGGTTTTTATATGGTCCGTTTTGTCCAGATCCTGTGTGCGGTGGGTTCCCTGCTGGTAGCTCCGGCGGCATTCGCTTCGCCTGAACTCTGGCGCGCAGAATGGCCGCGTACCGATTTTGATCGCAGCGCAGTGGCATTTGATGAGATTTTGTCAGGCGGCCCCCCCAAGGATGGCATCCCCGCCCTTGATGCGCCGCGCATGATTGCCGTGAGGGATGAAATAAGACTGGCAGAGGCCGAGCCGGTTATGGTGCTGGAACTTGATGGAGATACACCCCGGGCCTGGCCGATCCGCTACCTGACTTGGCATGAAATTGTGAACGATCAGGCAGGAAACACGCCGATCGCCGTTACCTTTTGTCCATTGTGCAACGCGGGCATGATCTTTGATCGGAGGCTGGACGGTCAGGTGCTCAGCTTCGGGGTATCGGGCAAGCTGCGCCATTCCGATATGATCATGTATGACCGCCAGTCCGAAAGCTGGTGGCAGCAAGCGCTCGGGATAGGGATCGTTGGCCAGATGACGGGAAAAACGCTGGTGCAGCTGCCGGGATGGATGGAAAGCTGGGGCGCGTTTCGGGCGCGCAACCCGAACGGGCTGGTGATGGACGAGCCTGACTGGCCGCGCCGATACGGTCAAAACCCCTATGTGGGATATGACAGCCTTGCGCAGCCATTCCTGTATAGCGGCGAACTGCCACCCCATGGCATTGAACCATTGTCGCGGGTAGTGCGCGTCGGACAACGGGCCTGGCCACTCACACGCATCGCGACTATCGGTGGACTAACGGAAGCCGGGGTCGAAATCACTTGGTCTGCCGGGCAAGCCTCGGCGCTCGACAGCAGCCGCATTTCTAAGGGCCGCGATGTCGGAAATATCCGCGTTCGCGATGCAGCGACGGGCCGGGATCTGGTTCATGACGTGATCTTTGCCTTCGCCTTTCATGCCTTTCATCCGGACGGTAAATGGATGTTGTCCAAGTAGGCTTTTTCGCAAGGAGTAGGCCATCCGGCCCACAAGATATATCTGCGGTCCGCACCTTGGCGGTGCGGATCCTCGGGCGGGCGCCAATGATAGGTATCGGGACTGACAACGAGTAGAACGTCTTGGAGATGTTTTCTATATCAGTGCCTTGCAGAGCGATCTTTATCAGACACTCTAGCTTAGCGACACCATAGCGTGCCGCTTTTTTCCTGCGGTCAGCTTCAGCGGATTTGTCAGATCCTCGGGCGTGTACATCCGGCCGGCATCCGTGACGATCTCGTCATTCACTTTCGCCGCCCCTTCAGCGATCAGCCGTTTGGCATCTTTGCCCGATGGCGCAAGCCCCGAGCGGATGAAAAGCTGTGCCAGGCTGATACCGCCGCCAATCTCTGCGGCGTCGAGTGTCAGGCTTGGCAGGTCATCCCCGACGCCGCCCTTTTCAAAGACCTCGCGCGCCGTGGCCTCTGCGGCCTCGGCCGCGGCAAGACCATGTGCCAGCGTTGTGACTTCATTGGCCAGAATGATTTTCGCGCCGTTGATTTCTGCCCCGCCAAGCGCGCCCAACCGGTCGCATTCGCCGACATCCAATTCGCTGAACATTTTCAGAAACTTGCCAACATCGGCATCGGCGACGTTGCGCCACCATTGCCAGAACTCGTAAGGCGACATCCGATCAGAATTCAGCCAGACTGCACCATCAACCGATTTGCCCATTTTCTTGCCATCCGCGCGGGTCACGAGCGGTGTGGTCAATCCAAATGCCTCGGTCGCGGTGACGCGCCGGATCAGATCCGTCCCTGAAACGATATTGCCCCATTGGTCTGAGCCGCCCATCTGCAACACGCAGCCGTAGCGACGATTCAGCTCCAGATAGTCGTATGCCTGTAACAGCATGTAGTTGAATTCGATAAAGCTCAGGGATTGTTCACGCTCAAGTCTCGATTTGACACTTTCGAATGACAGCAACCGGTTGATGGTAAAGTGCGGCCCGATATCGCGGAGAAAGTCGATATAGCCCAGCTTGTCGAGCCATTCGGCATTGTTGACCAGTGGCGAGTCGGTTGGCCCGTCGCCGTAAGAGATGTAGCGCGAAAAGACGCTGCGAATACTGTCGGCATTGGCGTTTATCTGTTCGACCGAGAGCATTTTGCGCATCTCGTCCTTGCCAGAAGGATCGCCTACCTTTGTCGTGCCGCCACCCATCAGTGTGATCGGACGATGGCCGGTCTTTTGTAACCAGCGTAACAACATGATCTGCACCAGATTGCCGATGTGCAAAGACGACGCGGTCAGGTCAAAGCCGATATATCCCGTCACCACCTCTTTGAGCAGGCGTTCGTCCAACCCCTGATAGTCTGTGCAGTCGGCCATAAAGCCGCGCTCGAACATCACGCGCATGAAATCGGATTTTGGGTGGTAGGTCATCGCTGTCTCGTCCATTCTGTGCCAGACCGCATATATCGGCGGGCGAGGCCGAGGGGAAGGGCATGTTGAAGTCAGGCGCGATCTGGGCGTTAGGGGCGATGTCGGGCACCTCGCTTGACGGAGTGGATGCTGCTCTGTTGAAGACCGACGGGCACACCATTTGGGACTTTGGCGACTGCGGTTACCGGTCCTACAGCACGGCAGAGCGTGCCACCTTGCGCGCGGCCCTGGGTTTCTGGCCCGGTGCGCCGGGCGTGGACGTGGCGGCCGAAGTGGTAGAAACCGCCCATGCGGCGCTGATGTCGGGCCTGATTGGTGAGGCAGAGCTGGCAGGCTTTCACGGTCAGACCCTTGCCCATGATCCGGGCGGGCTTGGAACCCATCAGGCTGGATCGGGGGCTATATTGGCTCAGGTTTTGAACCTTCCCGTGGTGTGGGATTTTCGTAGCAATGATGTGCAACTGGGTGGCCAAGGCGCGCCCCTTGCGCCGTTTTTCCATTTTGCCTGTGCCAAGTGGATCGGGGCAAAGGAACCGGTCGCGTTTCTGAACCTTGGCGGTGTCGGTAACCTGACCTGGGTTGATCCGCGGCTTGGCGCGCCCGAACTTGCCGGCGCTTGTCTGGCATTTGACACCGGCCCCGCCAATGCGCCCATTGATGATCTGATGCAGGCGCGGCTGGGTCTCGCTCGCGACGATGGCGGCGCGTTGGCCGCTGCGGGAACCGTCGATGAGACGGTGATTGATGCCTTTCTCGGGCATTCCTATTTCTTAAAAATACCTCCCAAATCTTTGGACAGAAACGGGTTCCCCGGACTTTCCGAAGGGGTTAAGGGGCTTTGTGATGCGGATGCAGCGGCCACGTTGACCGCCGCCGTCGCCGCCTCGGTAGCTCTAGGGGCCGGGCATTTCCCTGAACCGGTGGCGCGGCTGCTGGTCACCGGGGGCGGGCGGCACAATTCGACATTGATGGCGATGCTGGCCGCACGCCTTGGCTGCCCGGTCGAACCGGTTGAAGCGGTCGGGCTGAACGGCGATATGTTAGAGGCGCAGGCCTTTGCCTATCTGGCGGTGCGTGTATTGCGCGGATTGCCCACGTCTTGCCCGGGCACGACCGGGGTTGGATCTGCGGTGGGCGGCGGTAGGGTCAGTACACCCGAGAAGACGGAAGTGGTGGCAGTATGAAACGGCGGGTGATCATTCTGGGCGCGGGCATCACCGGGACCGCGATTGCCTATCGGCTGGCCAAGGCAGGTGCATCGGTTGCTGTGATAGACGCGGCCACGCCGGGGGCCGGGGCCTCGGGCCGGTCTTTTGGCTGGATCAATGCCAATTTCTACGCAGATGAAGATCACTTTCGCCTGCGTATGGCCGGCATCGCGGCCTATCACCGGTTGACGCGTGATCTGGGGCCAGGCGGTGTGACATGGCCGGGTTCCCTTAGCTGGGAAGAGACGGGGGCCGCCCAAGAGGCAACAGCCGTAGCGCTTGACGCATTGGGGTACCCGGTCCGGCGCGTAGGACCCGCAGAATTTGCGAAGATGGAGCCAGCCATCGCGGCTCGCCCTGAAAGCGCGCTCTATTTTCCTTCGGAAGGTGTGGCTGATCCCGGCGATCTGGCGCGCCGGTTTCTGGAGGCGGCGTCCGGCCTTGGCGCCCAGTTTTATTTTGGCCTGCAAGCGACACGGCTGGATCTGACCGGCGGCGCAGTGACCGGCGTTCACACTGCAATGGGCAAGATTGCAGCCCATCAAGTCGTTGTGGCGGCGGGGACAGGCAGTGCAGCGCTTTTGAGTGAGGTCGGGGTTGGCTTGCCGATGAAATATAGCCCTGCGCTTATCCTGTCCACAAACCCTGTGGCCCCGATGATTTCCCGGGTCTTGGCCAGCCCCATGTTGGAAATACGGCAAATGGCCGATGGGCGGCTGCTTGTTCCGGCGACGGCAGGCCATCAGCGCCCCGATGCCCCCGAAATGACCACTGGCCCAATCGAGCAGGCCGACGCGGCGCTGGCGCATTTGCGTGCGCTTTTGCCCAAGGCAGATCTGAGGTGGGAGCGCGTGATGCGCGCCGAACGCCCGATCCCTAAGGATGGGCTGCCTGTGGTGGGTGCCACGTCCGTCCCCGGGCTAAGCGTCGCGGTGATGCATAGCGGCGCCACATTGGGGCCGCTGATCGGGGAATTGCTGGCGGATGAGGTGATGGGCGGGCCTGCGTCTGCGCTTTTGGCCCCCTACCGGCCTGGGCGCTTTGCGTAAGACGCCGCTCAGCGTCGACGGGCCAGATAGGCGCGGGTGAAGGCAACGTAGCCGTCTTCGGTCACCCTCAATGCTGTTCGCATGCGGTGATGCAAGGTGGGCAACTTGTGAAAGGGCACCGAAGGGAAAACGTGATGTTCGGTGTGGAACGGCATGTTCCATGCCAAAAACCGGACGATCCTGTTGGTGAAGGTTGTGCGCGTATTTTCAAACATGTTGGCAACGGTTGGACAGTCGCCATGTTCGGCCAAAAGATAGAGCCGCAAGGCAGGTTGCCCTAGCAAAGCAGGTAGAATCCAGACCCAAAACAGCACCGGTGTCCAAAACAATGTGGCCGTCGCCAAGGCGTAAAGGCCAAGGACAATCCGGGCCTCCGTCTCTATCGGCCCCAGCGCCGGGGCCGGGAGGTACTCGGCCCGTTCCCGCCCGACGCAGAGCCGCAGCAAAAGCCGGGCGTTTTCAGCCCAATATGGCAGCCCCGAGATATGCCATATCCATTCACGCCTGTTTTGCGGCTTTGGGCCTTCCAACTCGGGATCGCGACCCGGAAGATTGGTGAAACGGTGATGGGCAAGGTGAAAATAGCGAAACCAGCCGAAAGGCAGCAATAGGACCACGCCGCACATCCGCCCGACCCATTCGTTCAAGGGCACCGAGCGGAACGGGGTGCGGTGGGTGCATTCATGTTCCAAGGTGAACAGAAATACGATCAGCACGCCCTGCACGGGCAGCAATACGGGCCAGAACGGCACCCGCAACCAGATCAAAAGACCGCAAAACAGGATCAGCCCGGCATGCCCCGCCAAATGCGTCAGCCCCGCTCTATTGCTGGTCTGCGTCAACGCTGATTTCTCTGCGTCGGGCAGGGATGCCAGAAAATCTTTGTGGTCTGTCATGTGCAAAGTGTTCTTCGATCCGGCATGCATCCGCAAGGCTGCATCTGCATGCCGAATGTCAGGCGGCCCATGGAGCGAACTCAAACTATAGCGGCAGCCACCCTTTGGTTGGAGGTAAGGCCAGGCTCGGCAAAACTCCGGCTGGCCCTACCTATACCCTCACCTTAAGACAGAGGAGCCAGCATATTCGGCCGCCTCGCCCAGCATTTCCTCAATGCGGATCAACTGGTTGTATTTCGCCAGCCGGTCCGACCGGGCAAGCGAGCCGGTTTTGATCTGGCCGCAATTGGTGGCAACCGCCAGATCGGCAATGGTCGCGTCCTCGGTCTCGCCCGAGCGGTGCGACATCACATTGGTGTAGCGTGCGCGGTGTGCCATCTCCACGGCCTCAAGCGTTTCGGTCAGGGTGCCGATTTGGTTGACCTTGACCAGCATCGAATTGGCGCAGCCTTTGGCGATGCCTTCTGCCAAGCGCGTGGGGTTGGTGACGAAAAGGTCGTCGCCCACAAGCTGGCATTTTGCGCCCAACACGTCCGTCAGATGTTTCCAACCGTCCCAATCATCCTCGGCACAGCCATCCTCGATCGAGATGATCGGGTAATCCTTCACCAGCGCTTCCAGATAGGCGACGTTTTCGTCGGAAGAGAGTGTTTTGCTTTCTCCAGAAAGGACATATTTGCCGTTCTTAAAGTACTCGGTCGAGGCACAATCAAGCGCCAGATAGATGTCTTCGCCCGGTCTGTATCCGGCCTTTTCAATGCTTTTCAGGATGAAATCCAGCGCATCGCGGGTCGAAGACAGGTTGGGTGCAAAACCGCCCTCATCACCGATGCCGGTGGAAAGACCGGCTGCAGAAAGCTCTTTCTTCAGTGTGTGGAAAACTTCGGACCCCATCTGCACGGCACCCCGGATATCATGGGCCGCCACCGGCATGATCATGAATTCCTGAATGTCGATCGGATTGTCAGCATGTTCGCCGCCATTGATGATGTTCATCATCGGCACCGGCAGAATGCGGGCCGAGGTGCCGCCCACGTAGCGGTACAAGGGCTGCGCGGTGAAGTCCGCCGCAGCTTTGGCCACCGCCAGCGACACGCCAAGAATGGCATTCGCGCCCAGTCGGGCCTTGTTCGGCGTGCCGTCGATTTCAATCATCAGCCGGTCGATGGAAACCTGTTCGGTGGCATCCTCGCCCAGCAGGTTTTCGGCAATCTCGCCGTTGACGGCGGCCACAGCCTCCAGCACGCCCTTGCCCATATAGCGCGATGTGTCGCCATCGCGTTTTTCAACGGCCTCATGCGCGCCGGTCGAGGCGCCCGAAGGCACGGCGGCGCGGCCCATCGTGCCGTCTTCCAGCGTCACATCGACTTCGACCGTGGGGTTGCCCCGGCTGTCAAGAATTTCGCGGGCGTGGATATCGATGATCGTGCTCATGAAAAGCGGTCCTTTCGGAGGAAATGGCGGTTGGCGCGGGTTTTACGCGCTCTCCGCACGAAGGGAAAGGGCGATCCGACGCTCGCGCAGATAGGTGTAGAAGGCGGCGGTGAGGATCAAAGAGGCGCCCCATAGCGTCATTGCATCCGGGCGTTCGGAAAACACCACAAGCCCGATGATCAGCGAAAAGATCAGACGGGAATAGCGAAACGGCATCAGCGCCGAGGCATCGGCCATCCGCATCGCCGAGACAATGGCATAGTAGCCTGCTGTACCCAAAACAATCGCGGTCGCGATTTTTGCCCCGGCCACGGTCGAGACTGCAACAGGATCTGATCCGAAGGCCAAGATCACCGCACCCGCCAGTGCCAGTGCGAAGAAGCCGTGGAATGAAACCGCGAGCGAAGGGACATTCGCCGGGATCCGCCGTGTGATCAGATCGCGCAGAGCAATCGTAAAGACGGTGAGCAGCACCAGCGCCGCTTCGGGCTGAAAGCCTTCAAGACCGGGGCGCAGGATCATCAGAACGCCAATGAACCCGGCGCAAACGGCACTCCAGCGTCGCCAGCCAACCCGCTCGCCCATGAAAAGCGCGGCCCCTGCGGTTACCGCAAGGGGCGTGGCCTGAAAGACAGCGGCAACTGTCGATAGTGGCACCAGCGATAGCGCTGTCACAAACGTGACTGCCGAGGCCGCTTCGGCCAAGGATCGCCACGCCACTTGCGGCACGCGCAGCACAGTTACGATTTGCCGCCAGCCGGAAGGGCCGGTTAAGACGGCAAAAATAACCGCCCCCCCAAGCCCGAGCATCAGCATCACCTGACCGACCGGAATTGTAACGGTCAGTGATTTGATGAAAGCATCCTCGATCGAGAAGGCGGCCATCGAGAAGAGGACGAAAAAGATGCCGCGCAGATTTTGCAAGGGCTCAGCTCTTGGACTTAGGTTTTTCGGGCACGCCGAACAGTTCCAGCCGGTGGCCTTTCAGCCGGTAGCCAAGCCGTTTTGCGATCTTCACCTGCAACGCCTCGATTTCAGGATCCACAAATTCGATGACCGCACCGGTGGTCAGATCGATCAGGTGGTCGTGATGCGCGCGCTCAGCATCTTCATAGCGCGCGCGCCCGTCGCCGAATTCCAGTTTCTCAAGAATGCCCGCCTCTTCGAAAAGCCGCACCGTTCGGTAGACCGTGGCCAGCGAGATCTTGGGATCAATTGCACAGGCGCGGGTATAAAGCACTTCGGCATCCGGGTGATCGTCTGACGCTTCCACCACGCGCGCAATGACCCGCCGTTGCTCGGTCATTCGCAGGCCCATGGCCTCGCAACGCGCTATGATGGATTGGGTCATGCCCCGCCTCCCAAACCTGTGTGGTGGGGGTTTACGGGAAATACCGGAGTGCGAAAAGCAGGAATTCGTCCAATCTGTGTCCTTGAGGTTTAAAATTTTAAACTTGAAATAAAATATCGGCTCTGCCAGTCTGCACCTGCACAACAGCAGGAGAGGTTGATGAAGGTCTTGTGTCTGGGCGGCGGTCCTGCCGGGCTCTACCTTGCCATCTCAATGAAGCTGCGCGACCCAAGCCATGCGGTGACCGTGATTGAGCGCAATCGCGCCAATGATACATTCGGCTGGGGCGTTGTCTTGTCGGATGACGCGTTGGCCCGGATGCAGGAAAACGACCCGCAAAGCACGCAATCGATCCGTGATCATTTCGCCTATTGGGATGATATTGCCGTTATCCATGACGGGAAGCGCACAGTTTCAGGCGGCCACGGTTTTGCCGGGATAGGGCGCCGCCAGATGCTGATCATCTTGCAAGAACGCGCCCGCGACCTTGGCGTTGATCTGCGTTTTGAGACGGAGTTCAAATCAGCCGAAGACTACCGCCAAGACTACGATCTCGTGGTCGGCGCGGATGGGTTAAATTCCAGTGTGCGCCGCGAATATGCCGAGGTTTTCAAGCCGGATGTCGATACCCGCCGCTGCAAGTTTGTATGGCTCGGCACGCATCAGAAATTCGACGATGCCTTTACCTTCATCTTTGAGAAGACCGAACATGGCTGGGTCTGGGCCCATGTCTATCAGTTCGACGCCGACACCGCGACTTTCATCGTCGAATGCGCCCCCGAGACCTGGGACCGCTGGGGCTTTGAGAGGATGTCGAAGGAAGAGAACGTCGAGACCTGCCGCAAGATCTTCGAGAAGCACCTTGGTGGGCATGAACTCATGTCGAATGCAGCACACCTAAGGGGGTCTGCCGTCTGGATCCAGTTCCCGCGCGTTCTGTGCGAACGGTGGTACCATGAGAATGTGGTTTTGATCGGCGATGCCGCCGCAACCGCACATTTTTCGATAGGTTCTGGCACGCGCCTGTCATTCGACAGCGCCATTGCGCTTGCCAACTACCTGCACAGCGAACCAACGTTAGAGGCTGCGTTTGAACGCTATCAGGCCGAACGGCGGATCGAGGTTCTGCGCCTGCAATCGGCGGCGCGCAACTCGATGGAATGGTTCGAAGAGGTCGAGCGCTACCTTGATATGCCACCGCCTCAATTTGCCTATTCGCTGCTGACCCGATCTCAGCGGATTTCCCATGAGAACCTGCGGCTTCGTGATCCGGTGTGGCTACAAGAGGCTGAGGATTGGTTTCAGGCTCAGGTGGGCGGCACCCCGGGCCGCGCGCCGATGTTTGCGCCTTACCGCCTGCGCAACATGCAGCTGGAAAACCGCATTGTCGTGTCGCCCATGGCGCAGTACCGCGCGGTGGACGGCTGCCCGACAGACTGGCACCTTGTCCATCTGGGTGAACGCGCCAAGGGCGGTGCGGGGTTGATATATACCGAGATGGCCTGTGTCAGCCCCGAAGGGCGCATCACGCCCGGTTGCCCCGGCCTATATGCGCCGGAACATCAGAGTGCATGGCGGCGCATCGTGGATTTTGTCCACGCTGAAAGCCGTGCAAAGATTTGCTGTCAGATTGGCCATGCGGGCCGCAAAGGTTCTACTCAGCTTGGGTGGGAAGACGGCGATGCACCGCTTAAATCCGGGAACTGGCCGCTGATCTCTGCCTCGGCCATTCCTTGGTCGCACGGCAATCAGGTGCCCAAGGCAATGGACCGCGTGGATATGGACCGGGTAACCGCTGAATTTACCGCCGCCGCCAAAATGGCCGACCGCGCTGGATTTGACATGATCGAACTTCACGCCGCCCATGGCTACCTTATCTCTTCCTTCATTTCTCCGGTGTCTAACAGCCGCAGTGACGAGTATGGCGGCAGTCTTGAGAATCGGATGCGCTATCCACTTGAGGTGTTTGCCGCCCTTCGCGCCACCTGGCCCTCTGATAAACCCATATCGGTGCGCATTTCGGCCAATGACTGGCTGGGCGAAGATGGCGTCACGCCCGCGGAGGCCGTGAAAATCGCACAGGCATTTCATGCTGCCGGTGCGGATATCATCGACGTGTCTGCCGGTCAGACCTCGACCGAGGCCCAGCCGGTCTATGGTCGTATGTTCCAGACACCGTTTTCCGACCGCATCCGCAATGAAACCGGGATCGCGACCATGGCGGTCGGCAATATCTATGAACCGGATCATGTGAACTCGATCCTTATGGCCGGGCGCGCGGATCTTGTCTGTCTTGCCCGCCCGCATCTGGCCGATCCTTACTGGACGCTTCACGCCGGTGTTGCATTGGGCGATACCGATGGGCAATGGCCCTTGCCCTACCTGGCTGGCCGCGATCAGGCCCGGCGGTTGGCGGAACGTGCAGCAGAGGTGTTCAGGGCATGAGCATGATTGGCAAATCGGTCCTGATCACCGGCGGTGGCACCGGAACAGGCGCGGATCTTGCGCGCGGGTTTGCGCGCGCGGGCGCAAGCGTGATCATCGCAGGGCGTCGGGCAGAGCCGCTGGCCATGGTCGCCAAAGGTTATGAGGGTATTCGTGCAATCCCCGCCGATGTGACGGATGAGGCATCGGTTGCGGCCCTGTTTGAAGCGGCAGGCCCGTTCGACATTGTGATCGCGAACGCGGGTGCGGCGGTGTCAGCACCCTTGCACCGCACATCGCTTGCCGATTTTCAGGCAATGCTTGCGGTGAATCTGACCGGTGTGTTTCTGACCTTTCGGGCAGGGCTTGCGCAGATGGGGCCGGGCGGGCGGCTGATCGCCGTCGCCTCGGTCGCCGGATTGAAAGGCATGGCCTATACCTCGGCCTATACGGCGGCCAAACACGGGGTGGTCGGGCTGGTGCGCTCC
>JBARVN010000070.1:0-2373 GCA_049646285.1 Albidovulum sp.
CGTTCAGCCATTACCGCTGGTAATAAGAGAAAGCCTGAGGCAGCCCAATGGCACGCGAATATACCCTGAACCACTACCGGAATTTCGGCATCATCGCCCATATCGACGCGGGTAAGACCACGACGACTGAGCGGATCCTGTATTACACCGGCAAATCCCACAAAATCGGCGAAGTGCATGATGGCGCCGCAACGATGGACTGGATGGAGCAGGAGCAGGAGCGTGGCATCACGATCACTTCGGCTGCCACCACGACCTTCTGGCAGCGCACCATCGACAGCGACAACCTGTCAAAGGATGACCGCTACCGCTTCAACATCATCGACACCCCCGGCCACGTTGACTTTACTATTGAAGTTGAGCGTTCTTTGGCGGTGCTTGATGGTGCTGTGGTGCTTTTGGATGGCAACGCCGGTGTTGAACCGCAGACAGAAACCGTCTGGCGTCAGGCTGACCGTTACAAGGTGCCGCGGATCGTATTCGTCAACAAAATGGACAAGACCGGCGCAGATTTCTACAACTGCGTCAAGATGATCAAAGACCGTACCGGCGCTGTGCCGATGCCGGTTGCTTTGCCGATCGGGGCTGAAGACCAGCTTGAAGGCATCATCGATCTGATCACCATGGAAGAATGGGTCTATCAGGGTGAAGATCTGGGTGCATCCTGGGTGCGTCAGCCGATCCGCGCGGATCTGAAAGATCTTGCCGATAAGTGGCGCAATGACATGATCGAACTTGCTGTAGAGCAAGATGACGCCGCCATGGAAGCCTATCTGGACGGCACTGAGCCTGACGCAGACACATTGCGCAAGCTGATCCGTAAAGGGTGCCTCTCGCTTTCCTTTGTGCCGATGCTGGCTGGGTCTGCGTTCAAGAACAAAGGCGTGCAGCCAATGCTGAACGCTGTCATCGACTTCTTGCCAAACCCGCTGGACGTACCACCCTATATGGGGTTTGCGCCGGGCGACGAGACGGAAACACGTAACATCGAGCGTTCGGCCGATGACGCGCAGCCCTTCTCGGCGCTGGCCTTCAAGATCATGAACGACCCTTTCGTCGGCTCTTTGACCTTCACGCGGATCTATTCCGGCGTGCTGAAAAAGGGTGACCAGATGCTGAATGCGACCAAAGAGCGCAAAGAGCGTGTTGGTCGTATGATGATGATGCATGCGATCGACCGCGAAGAGATTACCGAAGCCTATGCGGGCGACATCATCGCGCTTGCCGGTCTGAAAGAAACCACCACGGGCGACTCGCTTTGTGATCCGCTCAAGCCAGTGGTTCTGGAAACCATGACCTTCCCGCAGCCGGTGATCGAGATCGCGGTTGAGCCGAAGACCAAGGCTGACCAGGAAAAGATGGGTATCGCGCTGGCGCGTTTGGCCGCTGAAGATCCGTCCTTCCGCGTCGAAACCGATTTCGAATCGGGCCAGACGATCATGAAGGGCATGGGCGAACTTCACCTCGATATTCTCGTTGACCGTATGAAGCGCGAATTCAAGGTTGAGGCGAACATCGGCGCACCGCAGGTGGCGTACCGTGAAACCATCGGCCACGAGGCCGAGATCGACTACACCCACAAGAAGCAGTCTGGTGGTACCGGTCAGTTTGCGCGTGTCAAGATGATCATTTCTCCGACTGAGCCGGGCGAAGGCTATTCGTTTGAGAGCAAGATCGTCGGCGGTGCCATTCCGAAAGAATACATCCCGGGTGTTGAAAAAGGCATCAAATCGGTGATGGATTCAGGCCCGCTTGCCGGCTTCCCGGTGATTGACTTCAAGGTGGCGCTGATCGACGGCGGCTTCCACGATGTTGACTCCTCGGTACTCGCCTTTGAAATCGCGGCTCGGGCCGGGATGCGCGAAGGTCTTCGCAAGGCCGGTGCCAAGCTATTGGAACCGATCATGAAAGTCGAAGTTGTCACCCCGGAAGAATATACCGGCGGCATCATCGGCGATCTGACCAGCCGTCGTGGCATGGTTCAGGGCCAAGACAGCCGCGGCAATGCCAATGTCATCACGGCAATGGTGCCGCTGGCCAATATGTTCGGCTACATCAACAACCTGCGTTCGATGTCATCGGGTCGCGCGAACTTTTCTATGACGTTCGACCACTATGACACGGTTCCGCAGAACCTCTCGGATGAGATACAGAAGAAATACGCATAATGTGGTGGGCGAATAGCCCACCCTACCACCCCGTAGGGTGCGTGATTACACGCACCACCACAGACACAGGAGGCCATCATGGCAAAGGCAAAGTTTGAACGGAATAAACCGCACGTAAACATCGGGACCATTGGTCACGTTGATCACGGCAAGACGACGCTGACGGCGGCGATCACGAAGTATTTCGGTGATTTCAAAGCCTATG
>JBARVN010000071.1:0-83785 GCA_049646285.1 Albidovulum sp.
GACCGGGATCCGCGCATTCAGCGCTTTGTGATCCCGCCCTTCACGGCGGTGCGCGAGGTGAAGGCGATTTTGGCGGATACTTCGGTCAGGGTCGGTGCGCAGAACATGCATTGGGCGGATGAAGGCGCATGGACGGGCGAGGTTTCGCCGCTGATGCTGACAGATTGCGGGCTGGATCTGGTTGAACTTGGCCATTCGGAACGGCGCGCCCATTTCGGTGAGACGGATGCGACGGTAGGCCTCAAGGTTGAAGCCGCCGTGCGCCATGGGCTGATCCCGCTGATCTGTATCGGCGAGACGCTGGCCGAACGCGAGGCGGGCCGCGCCCAGGAGGTTCTGGAGGCACAGGTGCGCGGGGCCTTGGGGCAGTTGTCGCAGGCGCAGCAAGCAGCACCGATCCTGCTGGCCTATGAACCGGTCTGGGCGATTGGCGAGAACGGCATCCCCGCGACCTCTGACTACGCAGATGCGCGGCAGGCTGAGATTGGCGATGTGGCCGGGGCGGTGCTTGGGCGGCGGGTGCCCTGTCTTTACGGTGGCTCGGTCAATCCGGGCAATTGCGAGGAACTGATCCGGTGCCCCCATATTGACGGGCTGTTCATCGGACGCTCGGCCTGGAATGTCGATGGGTACCTCGACATTTTGGGCAAATGCGCGGCGGTCCTGTCAGATAAAAGGAGATGAGATATGAAAATTGCAGTTGCAGGTGACAGCGCGGGCGAGGGGTTGGCCAAGGTTCTGGCCCAGCATCTGGCCGGCCGCTACGAAGTGTCGGAGATGTCGCGCCAGGATGCGAGCCCCGATGCCTTCTATGCCGATCTGGCAGACCGCGTGGCATCGGCGGTGATTGCGGGCAAATTCGACCGTGCAATTCTGGTTTGCGGTACGGGTATTGGTGTCTGTCTGTCGGCCAACAAGGTGCCGGGCATCCGCGCGGCGCAATGCCATGACACCTATTCTGCGGGCAAGGCGGCAACCTCGAACAATGCGCAAATCATTACCATGGGCGCGCGGGTCATCGGGGCGGAACTGGCCAAGGATATCGCCGATGCATTCTTGTCGAGCCACTTTGATCCTAACGGCCGCTCGGCAGGAAATGTCAAAGCGATTGATGCGGTTGATGCCAAATACAACAAGGCCTGATCGCGGGCCGGTCTTCAGCGCGGTTGATCAAAGCGCTTGCACCGCCCTTGCCCAGGCCGCAATCATGAGCGCGGCCGAGGCGGCGCCGGGGTCTTTGTGACCGATGGAGCGTTCGCCCAGCTTTTTCGATCTGCCGCGGTTGCTTTGCATCGCGGTGGTGGCTTCGGCCCCGCGTTCGGCCGCTTTGGCCGCAGCAGACAGGCAGGGCCCAATGGCCGCACCTTGCGCCAGCGCGGCTGCCGCAGCTTCAAGCGCCGGTCCCCAGGCGTCAAGCATGGTCTTGTCCCCGGCAGCGGCCCCGCCCCGCGCGGCGATCCCATCTGTCATGCCCCGCAACCACGCCACCATCGACGCGGCATCCAGATTGCCCCGGTGCTGCACGGCCTTGCCAGCGGCCTGAAAGGCGCTTGCATAAAGTGGCCCGGCCGACGCGCCGACCGCATCCAGAAACGCCTTGGCCATCTTGGCGCATAGCTCTGAAATGGTTGATGCAGGCTCGGCCTTGTCAAGCGCGGCCATGACGGCCTTCCAGCCGATTTCCATCGTGACACCGTGGTCCCCGTCACCGATCGCGCCGTCCAGCGCACTCAGATGATCGCGTTGGGCAAAGATCGCCTTGGCCGAGGCGGCCATCATCTTGCGAAAGACCGGCGGTGAAACCGGGCCGGACATCTTGAGCTTTGTGGGGTCTACCGCCGTTCGGGCCTGTTGCGGTGCAGGTGCGGCGCGAGGCGGGCTGCGCCTTGGCCCCGGCCGGTTTTCGGCAATGGCCGCCCCAACCCGCAGCGCGGGCGTATCGCAAGGATGATCCAGCCAGCGCTGAAGATCCGCATCCAGCTTCATCAGCGAAACAGAGGCACCGCCCATTTCCAGCGAGGTGCAATATTCGCCGACCCAACTGTGGTGAATGGCCACCTGACGCGCTTCAAGAACTTCGGCAACCCGGCGATGCAGCACATAAAGCTCCAGCAATGTCATGGACCCCAGACCATTGACCAACACGGCGACTTTATCCCCGGCGACAAGCGCCAGCTCGTCAAGAATCGGGCCAAGCAGGCGGTCGGCTACGGCATCGGCGGTCTCGACCGGGATGCGGGCGATACCCGGCTCTCCGTGGATGCCCATGCCGATTTCCATCTCGCCCTCCGGGATCTTGAAATTTGCCTTGCCGGTCTGCGGCATCGAACAGGCCGACAGCGCCACCCCCATGGTGCGCGTTGCCGCATTGGCACGTGTGGCGGCGGTTTCGACCTCGTCCAGCGTGGCGCCGCTGTCGGCGGCGGCCCCTGCGACCTTGAAGACAAAGAAATTGCCCGCAATGCCGCGCCGCTCGCCGATCTTGTCCGCCGGGGCCGAGGCGATATCATCTGTCGTAACGAAGGACCGTGCGACGACACCTTTTGTTGCCATTTCGTCTTCGGCCATACCGAAATTCATGACGTCGCCGGTGTAATTCCCATAAAGAAACAAGACGCCCGCGCCGCCATCGGCCGCAAATCCGGCATCCATGATCTGCGCCGGCGAGGGAGAGGCGAAGATGTTGCCCAAGGGTGCTGCATCGGCCAGACCTTTGCCCACATAGCCCGCAAAGGCAGGCTCGTGCCCCGATCCGCCGCCAACGACGATGCCGACCTTTCCCTCCCTAGGCCCGTGACGCGCAACAATGGCCCGGCCGGAACTGCCCTCGCGGGTCAGGTGATCGGGATGGGCCGACACCATGCCTGCAATCAAATCCTCTATCAAATCGTCCGGATCGTTGATCAACTTCCTGTTCATGGCATCCCGCCTTCAAAATATTGAACGGCCCCGTTTTGATGGTGCGAACCGACAGCCGTCAATATGGACAAATGCGAGAACGGGGCGCGGTGCTGGTGGCCTGTCGTTGCGTGTGATTATGCGGAGGTTTCAGACCGGGGCAAGCGTAAGGTGGAGGCAAGCGCAAGGTGGGGGCAGGCGCAAGGTGGATGAATTTACAAAAGCAAATTATAACTAGACAATTGCATGTTTTTTGCAGTAAATCCATTGTGACAGGAAACCAAACCGCTTTGCTGCCCTGGTGCGCGTAAAGCGGCGCTTTACGGGCTTTTGATATGTCACTTCGCGCACGCTATTCCGGTGTCAGCTTGGGCATCTTTGCGGGGGATCTGTGCAACCTTCGTAACGAAGCGCGGGTTGCCGGCACCTGGGGCTGCGATCTTTTGCATTTCGACGTGATGGACGGCGTCTTTGTCCCACAGATGACAGGCGGGCCCGGCTTGTTGAAAATCCAGGACGCCACCATGTTCAAAGACGTTCACCTGATGGTGCAGCGCCCGGCAAGACTGATCGATGCCTTTGTCGCAGCCGGTGCAGACGCCATCACCGTTCATGTGGAATCAGAGGGCTGCCTTGAGGCAATGAGCGCCATCCGCGCGTCATCAGAAAAACACGGCCGCGAGGTTCTGACCGGGGTGTCGCTGATGCCCGGCACAACGCTTGATGCCGCGCGCGCCGGGTTGGATGCGGGCCCGGACGTGGTGCTGGTGCTTGCCGTCGATCCACGCGGCAGCGATCCGGCCGACGTACCGGCCGCCTGTGCGCGATTGGCCGAACTGCGCAAGGTGCAGCCAGAGGCGATCATGGCATTCGACGGCGGCGTCACCCTGGACACGCTGCCACAGATCGTTGCGGCCGGTGCCGATGTGGTTGTCAGTGGCAGCGCCATCATGCGCGCGCCGGATCCGAAACACAGCTTTGAGGCGATGCGCGCCATGATGCGTGCAGGCCAGACTTGACGAAGGCCAGACTTGACGAAGGCCAGACCTGACGAAGGCCAGACCTGACGAAGGCCAGACCTGACTAATGCCAGAGCCACGGCTCATGGCGATCAACGTTTACAAGAAAGAGAGAAACATGGCGGATATCGATGACATCAGGGACGGCAAGAATTTTGGCCTGGACCGGCCGCAGGACACGCAGGGCTTTTTCGTCAAAGGCAATGCGCATTACGATTGGGGCCTGAAGAACCGGATGAGCCGGATCTTCAACCCGAAATCTGGCAAGACGGTCATGCTGGCCTTTGATCACGGCTACTTTCAGGGGCCGACAAGTGGTCTTGAGCGGATCGATCTGAACATCCTGCCGCTGGTCGCACATGCCGATGTCATGATGTGTACCCGTGGCGTGTTGCGCGCCGTGATCCCGCCCACAGTTACGAAACCTGTGGTGCTGCGGGCATCGGGCGGCAATTCGGTTCTGCGCGAGTTGGAAAACGAAACCGTCGCGGTGGAAATTGAAGATGCGATCCGTTTGGGGGCCGCTGCAATGGCCGCACAGGTCTACATCGGTTCCGATTTCGAGCATAAATCTATCACCAACGTTCTTAAACTGATCGACACCGGCCAGCGCTACGGCATCCCGACACTGGCGGTGACCGGCGTCGGCAAGGATATGGCACGCGATGCGCGCTACTTTGGTCTTGCCACCCGGATCGCCGCCGAAATCGGCGCGCATTATGTCAAAAGCTACTTTGTCGAAGAAGGGTTCGAACGCGTCTGTGCTGCCTGCCCGGTGCCAATCGTGATTGCAGGCGGCAAGAAACTGCCAGAGCTGGACGCGCTGAACATGGCCTACAAGGCGATCGATCAGGGTGCCGCCGGCGTTGATATGGGCCGCAACATCTTTCAGGCAGATGATCCGGTCGCAATGATCCAGGCGGTTGGCAAGGTCGTGCACGATTCCGAGACGGCCGAGAAGGCCTATCAGATGTATCAGGACCTGAAATCAGCGCCCTGAGAGCGTAACTTTCTGTTGAACGCCAGATAACTTTGACCTTCACCTTACAAGCTGACCCAATCTTGAAAAGTCATGATAGCGGTCAGTCGTAACCAGCGCGGCGAATGCTGGCTGAGAGTCCAAGTTGACCGATGCTGCGCGACGCATGAATGGGCGTTGACCACACTAAGCCACCATTCCCGCACTTGAGGACGGTATGGAGGGGGGCGAACGGCGGTCAGTTGGACCGCAGGGTGCCGTGTTCCTGACGCCAACTGGGATACTGAGGGAGATGTCGCCCGGATCAAGCCGCATCCATTGCGGTTTGGCCTATCTGACTCCATCCCGTGCGCCTCTATCCTTCGTTCGTTTTGACGAGAGCAATCGGAAACGGACGTGATCCGCAAGTGTCGGTCAGGCATTTTGGTATTTCCGTCGCGCGATGACCACATCATTGCCACAATCGATCGCTCTACCTTGGCGCGATCTCAACGGGTTTGTTCGGTGGAGGCTTTGGTGCTGCGTCTCATTTCTTCGCTCGTTACGAGTTTCTTGATTGCTGCCATTCCGGCGGCAGCGCAGGCGCCTGTCGATCTGGCGCGGCAAGCGGTTGATACGGGCGATTTTGCGGCGCTTGAAATGCTTCTCGAGGGTCAGGTTGACGTGGCACGCGAGACGAAGGATTTTTCGGCGTTGCGCGATCTCTACGGTACATTGTTTCAGACCGCGAATGGCAACCGACTGGCGCAGCAGCACGCCTGGCTGGCGGAATACCCGGATTCTCCCTACGCGGCGGCGGCACTCGGCTGGTCGCACATGCGTCTCGCCGAGCTGGCGCGTGGAGGGGCGACGGTTCGCTTTACCTCCGCGGAGGCTTTTGCCGCTCATCGAGAGGAACTCACGCTGTCGTTGGAGATGGCGGATCGCGCCCTGAAGGGTGATCCGGATTTCGTGCCGGCGCTCGACCTCGCGCTCGTGCTGGCTATTTATGGCGGCGGCCAGTCCGCCGTTCCTTCAATGGTCGAACGAACCCTTGCTGTCGCACCGGATTTGCACGCCCTTTCGCTTGGGCTGACGGCGCTTTCGCCACGCTGGGGTGGAGGTATCGAACAGCAGTTCGCACTGTGCGACAGGGTGAAGGATGTCCTGGCAGGCCTGGATGACGACATCTGCCTGATCTTCTTGGCGTTCAAGGGAGACCTCGACGGCGGAACGCGGGAACGAGCCCTCGCCGCGCTCGACCGGCGCGACGAGCCCGTCCTCGATTTCGCCCGCGCGGACGCCTACAGGCGCGAATGGCGCGGGCGGCCGGAGGCGGCCGAAAAGTCGATGGAGTTCCTCATGAAGCGGATCGGGCCGGGCGGAGATTTCGACACTCTCGCCGGCGACATCCGCTTGATCGCGCATATCTTTGCCGATCCCTTCTTCGAAATCGAGGCCGAGGATGCTCTTGTCATCGCGCTGAAGGAGACTCTTCGCGACAGTCCCGAAGACTATCGCGTGCTGGGGCGCCTTCTCGCCGACTTATTCGACAAGAGTCGGCCAGGCGCAGCACCCGAACGGGCGGAGGAGGCGCGCGCGCTGTGGCGGGCGATGCTTGTTCAGGGGAAGAACAATCCGGACGTTTGGGCGGCCGGTGAGCGCCTCGAAACCTATCTTGGGAACTGGGCGAAACCGGCGGTGACCGGGCCCTACGTCGTCAATGAGATCTACTACAGCAATCACGGATCCAACCCACTCAGGGCGTATGTCGTGAACCTCTTCCAGTTGCATAATATGGCCGGTCGCCCCGATACGCTTCCGGCGGATACGACGCTCGGCGATCTCGGTGACAACGTTCTTCTGTGCCCGATGTTCCGTGCGCAGAGGCTGTTCGAGATGGTCTGCGAGTACTCCCCGGAAGATCTTGGCTGCAACTCGACGGGGGCGGGCGCGAACGTGCCCGACGAGGTGCGCCGCCTGATGGCCCGGAGTGAAGCCTGCCAGTGGGAGCGGACAGCACCGATCGAGGCCCTCCTGTTGAAGCCTGTTCCTGTTTCACACTTTATCGAGGGCAAGGAATGATCCGCATAGCACTGACAGTGTTGCTTCTCGTATTTGCACAGCCATCGCTGGCGCAAGACCCCGTCCAACGGGTGCGCGCGCTCCTCGACGCTGGCGATATCGACGGGTTGGAGCGAACCCTCCGAACTTTGCACGATGCCCAGCGTGGCGGCGAGAGCGCCAGTACGCTTCGCGAGATCAACGCGCGCCTCTTCGAGACGATCCATCCGGAGCGCGGCGCGGCAATCCGACGCTGGCAGGAGGGTAATCCGCAATCGGTCTACGCCGCGACAGCCGCCGCATGGCAGGCCATCAAGTTGTTCGAAGCCGCGGGAAGCCTCACAGAACGGTACCAGACGCCCGTGTCTCCTGCGGGTCTGGCGACCTATGATGAAGCGAAGGAGAGAGCCCGTGTGACAACGGAGAAGGCGCTCGACCTCGCCGACGACTATGCCCCGGCCTTTGATGCATGGTTCCGGCTTCGTGTCGGATATCCGAAGCGCGACGATCTGGTCGAGATGGCCGAGGCGCTGATGTCGGTCGCGCCGGAGGCCGAAAGCATTCGCGTCATTGTTGCCGGGGCTCAGCATTGGTCTCCGCATCCCGGGCGAGACGCCCTCGGGATTTGCCTTGCCTACGCGACCCGGGCGTCAGACTACGATGTGGACCGTTGCGTCATTGAGGCCGCCATTCCCAACGCTGTTGGAGGCGACCTGGGGAGCAGGGCTGCCGACGTGTTGCGTGGGATGGATGACCCCGCCCTCGACTGGGCGCATCTGCAACAGGCGGTCTGGGCGAGCAGCCCGGACAACTGGGACCTGGATCGGATCGAAACCTGGTATCGTCGTATGCCACTTTCGAATACCGATCTGAACTGGTACGTGACGACCGGCCGAAGGATAGCGGCGGTCGGCAAGCGCCCGGATGTTCTGATCGAAGGATCGAACCGGGCGCTCGATGAAATCGCGGTGCGGATATCGGACAATCCGCTCGACCCGTCGTTGCGGGCCCTGGAGGCCGCGCTGCACCTCGAACGGTATCTGCGCGGTCATGAGGCGGGAAACCTCGCTCTCGCCCGGAAAGCCTGGGAGGCCGGCGTGGTCCATGGCGGCAATTCCGCCGACTATTGGCAAGCGGGCAGCCTGCTGGCGACTGCCGACAAAGAGCCATGGGATGTCGCGGACGCTGTCGCATTCCACGAAAACGCGATCGCCTATTCCGGGCAGAGCGTGGCCACCATCGTCTTTGCCTTCTTCTGGCTGGACGAAGCGCGTCTTGCAGCGGAGGCGGCTGGTAACGCTCCGGGTGCGGGCGACATTCACGAGAGGCTCCAGTGTCCGATGCTTCGCATGGCCAGGCTTGCCGACGCGCTGTGCAGGAGTGATCCGGCCGCAGCGATGTTCTGCGACCCCGCACAGCCACCCTTCTCGCATGGTCCCGAAGTGTTGGCGGCGGGCGCGCAAACCTGTCCGGATGTCGCCAGCGCAAGGCTTTCGTCGCTCAAATTCAAGCCGGTTCCCCATGCAAACGTGCCGTTGCCATGGAAATAGCCGAAGAGAGTCAGCCACTTTGGGAGGGACGAACTTGCAAAGCTGGTTAGATGCGTTCGACATGGTAGGGCATGGCCTATCGGTGCTCTTCTCCTCCGCCGGCTTCTGGTCGGTCGGACCAACAGTGGCGGTAATTCTGATCGTGAAGCTCTTCTACAATCGGCTTTGACGGAACAAAGTCGTGGCAGGCAGCACAATGGGTATGAAAGCGCTGATGCATGGGGAGTTACTCGTTCAACGCGGCGATAGTTCCGTTTCCGCACGAGTTGCACGTGCTGCGGGCGCTAACCGCAGATAACTGCCGTTAGGGAGGATGCAGCGAACTGTCACTTCGTCCCGCATTGCAGACCTTCCCCCTCGCCACTGCGAGAGGCATGCTGGGACGAAAGAGCACTGAACATCACCTATGAGGATCGCACAGGATTTGTAACGCATCGGCGGGTATTTCCACTTGCGGTTCTGTATTTTGAATATGCGGTGATGCTCTTGGCATACTGCCATCTGCGGGACGGCTATAGGTCGTTTCACGTCACGCACATCCGAGACGTGCAGCTGTTGAAAGAAAGCTTTCGGCCCCATCGCGTGCGCCTTCTGAACGACTACGTAACGGACCTGCGCAGTCGACTCGCCGAACGAGGAGAAGAGTTTACGGTGACGTAGCGGATTTTCGATTCAAAGATTCTGGTTCAGAAGGGTGCAACTGACCTGAATCAGAAAGCAGCCATTGGCGCAGATGCAGCGAAAGCCAGCAAAGTCCCGTTGATCGGAAACTCAAACCAAGTCAATTCCACTTATCTGCGGCGCGCGGCTTTTATGCCGAACAACCCCAGTGCCGCGGCGATAAGCATCAAGGCCGAGGCCGGCAGCGGTACGGCGGCGACCGCCACAGAGCTGAGAACCACCTCATCGAGATCGAAATGTCCGCAGGGCGCACCGCAGGATGCTGTGTTGGTCGGGTACACGATCTCGATCAGCAGGGCGTCAAGTGCGGTGAAGCCACGGCCCAGCGTAATGCTCTGCGTGCCCAGAAAGATGTCTGATAGCGTGTAGCTGGCGCTGGCGATGCTTGTGCCGCCTGCAAAGCCTGTCACCACGATGTTGTCGGAAAGCGGCCCCGGCGTGTCCAGGAAATCATAGCCAAGCGAGATCAGCGAAAAACTGATCGCGTCAAACGCGCTGCTCATCGTGAACATAAGGCCTGACGTGAAATCAGTGCCTGAATCGTCGAGATGCGCAGCGCCGGGTGTGTAATCTGACGCAAGAACACCTCCGGGGGTGGTCGCGGTGACGGTCACGCCGTTTTCCACATAAGGGCTGCCGGTGATACCCGCGTCGAGCACATCGAAGTAATCAGGAAGCGCGTCGAAGGTGACGGTATTGGCCCAAGCCGAGCTGCCTGCCACCAGAAGAGATATCGCAGCTGCACCAGCTACGGCCTGTAAGCGACCACTTTTCATCGTAAATTCCTCAACACTACTCATTGCCCGCTTGACGCTAGGCGGTTTGTTGCCAATCGGTCAACAGTGTAGTTTCCTGCCGCACACAACTTTGGCGAAACTTCGCCGATGCGAAAACAGGAGGTGTTGCAGGCTTTCGCACGTTTTCGGACCGGTGTTGGGGCTTCGCGCTACACTTGCATCATCCAACACTGTCTGAAGTCAAACATTTCAACATGTTAGATGCTGTTTGATGTGCCAAACTAAACGCAAAAACGCGCTAGCCCGGCGGTGACACCAGCATCCAGACCGCCGTGAGGGCAAGAAGGCTGCCAAAGGCGAGGTTCAGCCTTTGGGCTTTGGCAGAGTGGCGCAACCCGCCCGCAAGCCTGTCTCCGACGACCGCATAGAGCGAAAATGCAACACAATTGTTCGCGGTAAAGACCGCCGTGATCATTAACACCCGACCAAGATCGACCGAACCTGCCGGAAGGAACTGCGAAAACATCAACCCGATAATCACATAGGCTTTGGGGTTGAGGACCAGCAATATCGCCCCGTCGAGAAAACCTGCCGTCTGCGCCTCGCGCCCCTCTGACGCCCCGGCGCGCGCCAGCCTGTAGGCCAGCCAAAAAAGATAAAGGCTGCCGATGATCCGCAAGCCCGCGAAGCCATTTGGCGCGCTGACCATGACGCCTGCGAACCCCAAGCCGATCAGAGATGTGACGGCGAATGTCGCCGCGTGATAACCCAGATTGGCCATCAGTGTCTGACCAAAGCCAAAGCGCGCGCCATTGGCCGCAAAAAACAGATTGCCCGGCCCCGGACTGTAGGCGAGCGGAAACAAGAAGAGCATAAGGGCTGCAAGGTCGGGCAGGGGCATTGGCTGGTCCTTGTGACGGTCCAGCCACTGTTGTGGGTAGATTTTTCAACACGCCACCCGCTTCTTGCGCAATCGTGGCGAGATGCTTGCTCTTATCAGTCCGGGGCAATAGTCAGGGCGCATGAAAATACTCTTTCTTGGTGATGTGATGGGCCGGTCTGGCCGTGCGGCGATAACCGCGCGGTTGCCGGGGTTGCGGGCGGAATGGGCGCTCGATTTCGTCGTTGTGAACGGCGAGAACGCGACCTCGGGCGTTGGTCTGTCTGCCGATCACGCCAAGGCGCTGCTGGCGGCGGGGGCAGATTGCATCACGCTTGGCGATCATGCCTTCGACCAAAAGGATATGCTGAGCTACATCGAATCTGAGCCGCGCATCGTGCGACCCTTGAACTATGCAAAGACTGCACCGGGCAAAGGCGCGCGCGTCTATACCGCCCAAAACGGCCGCAAGGTGTTGGTGGCGCAGGTTCTTGGGCAGGTCTTCATGAAGCGCGCCTTCGACGATCCGTTCTCAGCCATTGATACGGCGTTGCGCACGCATCCGCTGGGGGGCGCCGTACAGGCAGCGATTGTGGACATGCACTGCGAGGCGACATCGGAGAAGATGGCCATGGGCCATTGGTGCGATGGCCGTGCCAGTCTTGTGGTGGGCACGCACACCCACATCCCGACCGCTGACACCCAAATACTGGGCGGCGGCACCGCGTTTCAAGGCGATGCAGGGATGTGCGGCGACTACAATTCAGTCATCGGCATGGACAAGGCTGAACCTATGCGCAGGTTCATCACCGGAATGGGCAAAGAGCGCTTTGCGCCCGCCAACGGCGAGGCGACCCTGTCGGGCGTCTACGTTGAAACCGATGACCGCACAGGTCTGGCCCAAACCGTCTGCATGATCCGCATCGGCGGCCGGTTGCAAGAGGCGCGCCCTTGATGGAGCGGTTCGTTCAGGTGGTGGCCCTGATCGTGATTGGTGCTCTTTGGGCCCTGACTTTTCCGCTGACAAAAATCGCCGTTTCGGCCGAGTATCGGGCTTTCGGCCTGATCTTCTGGAGCTCGCTTATCGCACTGGTGGCGCTGGCGCCGGTGCTTGTGGTGCGCGGGCGCGGCTTGCCGATGGCGGCCGCAGGGCTGTGGCGCTATGCCTTTTTGGGCCTTTGCGGCACGGTTTTTCCCAGTGCGGCCAGTTACACAGCGGCGCAGCATCTGCCTTCGGGTGTTTTGGCGCTGTGTATGGCGCTTGTGCCGATTTTTGCGCTGCCCTTGGCGCTGATGCTTGGCACCGATAGGGTGACGCCTGGCCGGATGCTAGGGCTGGGCCTGGGGTTGGTGGGCGTCTTGCTTATTCTTTTGCCGGATGCGGCGCTGCCCGATATGGCGGCGGTACTCTTTATTCCACTGGCCCTGCTCGCGGCCTTCTTTTATGCGGCGGAAGGGGCGGTTTTGGGCCGGATCGGCGGTGCCGGGCTTGATCCGTTTCAACTGTTTTTTGGGGCGTCCGTGGTCAGCGTGGTGCTGGCATTGCCAATCGCGTGGATCACCGGCACGCTGGTGATACCAACCCGGCCTTACGGCGGCGCTGATCTGGCGGTGCTGGTGTCCGGCTTTGCCAATGTGATTTGCTATGTTGGCTATGTCTGGCTGATTGCGCGGGCGGGCTCGGTCTTTTCGGCACAGGTGGCCTATGTGGTCACCGGGTTCGGGCTTCTTTGGTCGATGCTGTTGCTGGGAGAGACCTATTCCGTGTGGGTCTGGGCGGCCTTCGCACTGATTTTTGGCGGTGTGTTGCTGGTGCAGCCGCGCCCGCGTTCCGATGAGAGCGAGCTTCCTCTTGCCGCGCCCGTCGGAGGCCCTACACTCACACCGTAACGCATGCAGGAACTTTGAATGATCAACCTTCCTCTTCCGCCCAATGGCGAGGCGTTTTTGACCTTGGCCATTGTGGTCGGCATGTTCGTAATGTTCGTGCGCGAGCGCTATCCGACAGAAGTGGTGGCGATCGGGGGGGCAGCCTTGTGTCTGGCTCTGGGGCTGTTGCCCTATGACGACGGCTTGAAGGCGCTGACCAATCCTGCCCCATGGACGATCACCGCAATGTTCCTGATCATGGGCGCATTGGTGCGCACCGGCACGCTGGAATGGCTGACCCATTGGGCCGAGGCAAACGCCGATCACCGACCCACGGTTACATTGATGATCCTGTTCGGCTTCGTGGCCATAGCGTCGGCGTTTTTGAACAACACGCCCGTGGTGGTGGTGATGATCCCGGTTATGGTCTCTATCGCGCGGCGGCTGAACATCGCGGCCTCGAAGCTGCTGATCCCGTTGTCTTACGCCGCGATTTTGGGGGGCACGCTAACGCTGATTGGCACCTCAACCAACCTGCTGGTGGACGGCGTCGCCAAATCGCAAGGCATGAAACCCTTCACGATATTCGAGATTACGCCCTTGGGCGCGGTGCAGGTGTTCGTGGGCATGATCTATATTGCCACGATCGGGCGCCATCTTCTGCCCGACCGCCAATCAATGGGCAGCCTGCTCAGCGACCGGCGTAAGTTGAAATTCTTCACCGAAGTGGCCTTGCCCGAAGACAGCAATCTGATCGGGCGAAGGGTGATGGAGGTCGATCTCTTTCGTCGCAACGGCGTGCGTGTCATTGACGTGCTGCGTGGTGATGCATCTTTGCGTCGGGATCTGGCGCCGGTGGAGCTTGAGGCCGGTGACAGGGTGGTATTGCGCACCGAAATGGCAGAATTGCTGGGATTGCAGGAAAACCGGGACATACGGCTGGTGGATAAGCTCAGTTCGGTGCAGACCGAAACGGTCGAGGTGCTGATCTCCCCTGGCTGCCGTATGATCGGACGGTCGCTGGGTGAGCTGCGCCTGCGAAGACGCTACGGCGTCTATACGCTGGCCGTACATCGCCGGAACCAGAATATTGGCCGCCAGCTTGATGATCTTGTGGTCGTGGTGGGCGATACCTTGCTTTTGGAAGGGGCGGGCGAAGATATTCAGCGACTGGCTGCGGATATGGAACTGGTGGACGTGTCCCACCCGACCGTCAAAGCTTACCGGCGCACCAAAGCGCCAGTGGCTTTTGGCGTGCTGGCTGGTGTGGTGATCCTGTCGGCCCTTGGCGTGGCGCCGATCCTGCCCTTGTCGATCATCGGTGTGGCGCTGGTGCTGCTGTCGCGCTGTATTGATGCGGATGAGGCGTTTTCCTTCATCGAAGGCCGGTTGCTGGCGCTGATTTTTTCTATGCTGGCGGTGGGGGCTGCACTGGATCATTCCGGTGCTGCGCAGCTGCTGGTGGGCTGGGTCAGCCCATGGCTGACGGATCTGCCGCCGCAATTGGTGGTCTTGTCGATCTATCTGCTGGCGATGGTGCTGACCGAGATCGTGTCAAACAATGCCGTGGCGGTGATCTTTGCGCCAGTCGCCATAGAATTAGGAAACTCTCTGGGTCTCGATCCGCGCGGGTTGGTGGTGGCGGTGATGTTCGCGGCCTCAGCTGCATTCTCCACGCCAATCGGCTATCAGACCAATATGCTCGTCTACGGGCCGGGCGGGTACCGCTTTACCGATTATCTGAAGGTGGGTATCCCGCTGAACCTGATCCTTGCCGTGACCGCAAGCTTCATGATCCCGCTTCTCTGGCCGCTGTGAGTCGGCGCTTTTTCAAAATGAGACGGCCTTGCGGCGTCACGCCCTTTATTGGCGCCACGCATGGCGCGGGGTAGGGGGGCTGTCTGCCCCCCTTCTTTCGGGCCGATCCCGCAAGCCCCCCGAGGATATTTGACCCAAGTGGAAAATATGTGCGTTTCCACTTGGGTCAAATATCCCCGCCGGAGGCACCTGAGCCCCTGCGGGGCACCCGCAGGGGCGAGGTAAGCACCTCGCGCGTAAGCGCGTCTGTCGGATTAAAGCGGCCAGACGATCAAGATCATAGGCACGGCTGTTACAATCACCAACAGTTCTAGCGGCAAACCCATACGCCAGTAGTCACCGAAGCTGTAGCCGCCGGGCCCGAGGATCAGCATGTTGTTCTTATGCCCGATGGGAGTCAGAAACGCCGACGAAGCTGCGACCGCGACTGCCATCAGAAACGGGTCGGGAGAAACCCCAAGCGCATGCGCCATGGCGATGCCAACAGGGGCCGCCACAATGGCGGTGGCGGTATTGTTGAGCACATCCGACAGGGTCATGGTCACCACCATCAGCACCAAAAGCGCTACCCATGCCGGAGCGCCCTGCGTCAGATCAACGAGGCCCGACGCAATAAGCTCGGTGCCGCCGGTGCTTTCAAGCGCCGAACCAAGGGGGATCATCGAGCCTAAAAGCACAATCACCGGCCATTCGATATGGTCGTAAATTTCGCTCAGCGGCAGCACCTTTGTCGCCACATAGCCAATTACCACGGCACCAAGCGCCACCGGCAGATCGACCCATCCAAAGCTGGCGGCAATCACCGCAAGCCCGAAGATGCCGATGGCAGCCCCGGTATGCTCTTGGCGCGTAACGGCAAGGCCGCGTTCCGCGAGCGGCAGGCACCCCAGCCAGTCGACCACCTCATCGGCCGTGTCCGTCGGGGCCAGCAGCAGCAAGATGTCCCCGGCCCGGATCTGTGCTTTGCGCAGTGCGCCTTTAACGCGCTTCCCGCGACGCGATATCCCCATCAGGACCGCGCGCTGTCGCCAGATCAACCCGATGCTTTCGGCAGTTTTGCCCCGGATCCGCGCGGTGGTGGGCACGACGATCTCCACCAATGTGAGCCCGGCTTTTTCCGCACTCAGATAGGATTTTCGCTTCTCATCGGCAAAATCCAGCTTCAGGCTGGCGCGAAATTCATCCAGCGCCTCGGCTTCCGCCTCAACCATCAAAATATCGCCCGCGCCAAGCTTTGTGTCGCGCGCGGCGCCGTAGCGCTGCTTGCCATCCTTGATCAGCGCCATGACGGCTGTATCCGTCCGGTCGCCTTCCAGATAGATGTCACCCATGGTTTTGCCGATCAGGGCAGACTTTGCAGGGATAACGAATTCCGCCACAAAGGCCGCGCGGTCACTGGTGTCCTTGTCTGCGCCCCGGTCGGGGATCAGCCGCCAGCCGATCAGTGCTACAAAGGCCAGACCGACCAGCGCCACGACGCCGCCCACCGGTGCGAAATCGAACATCTTGAAGGGCGCGCCAAGGCTGTCATTGCGGATCGCGGCCACAATGATGTTGGGCGGTGTGCCGATCAGCGTGACCATGCCGCCAAGGATCGTGGCGAATGACAGTGGCATCAGCGACAGGCCCGGCGCGCGTCCAGATTTGCGCGCCGCGGCCACGTCAACCGGCATCAAAAGCGCAAGTGCCGCCACATTGTTCATAAAGGCCGAAAGCACTCCGCCCACGGCGCCCATAACCGCAATATGCGTTCCCAGACTGCGACCCGCATCGACAAAGCGTCGGGTGATCAGCATCACCGCGCCGGCGCGCGTCAACCCGGCGGACACAATCAGCACCAGCGCCACCACCAGCGTGGCCGGATGACCAAAGCCCGCAAATGCCGAACTGGTGGGCACAACCCCCAGCAACACGCCCGCGATCAGCGCCGTGAAGGCCACAAGATCATAGCGCCAGCGCCCCCAGATCAGTGCGGCAAAGACAGTGCCGAAGAGAGTGAAAAGTATGATTTGGTCTTGGGTCACGAGGATCCTCCGGTTGCGCACAGTGAACCTTGTGTGGCCGTCCGGCGCAACCCCGTGGAGCCGAAGGCTTGCGGGCAGGGCCGGGCGTGACATATAGAGGCGCAACTTTTGGAAATTCGCACGGAGTGGGTCATGGCAGGCCATTCAAAATGGGCCAATATTCAGCATCGCAAGGGCCGGCAGGATGCCGTGCGCTCGAAGCTGTTTTCGAAACTGGCAAAAGAGATCACAGTTGCCGCGAAGATGGGTGATCCGGATCCTGAAAAAAACCCGCGCCTGCGTCTGGCGGTGAAAGCCGCCAAGGCTGTGAGCTGCCCCAAGGATGTAATCGACCGCGCAATCAAGAAGTCCATGGCGGGCGATGCTGCCGACTATACCGAGATCCGCTATGAAGGCTACGGATCGAACGGGATTGCCGTGATTGTCGAGGCGATGACGGATAATCTTAATCGCACCGCTTCAAACGTGCGCAGTTATTTCACGAAATTCGGCGGCAATCTGGGCACCACGGGTTCGGTGAGTTTCATGTTCGACCGGGTGGGCGAGATCCACTATCCTGCTGCGGTTGGCGATGCGGATACGGTGATGATGGCCGCGATCGAGGCAGGCGCGGACGATGTTGAAAGTGACGAAGAGGGTCATTGGATCTATTGCGCCGATACCGATCTGTCTGCAGCGTCGGAAGCACTGGAAGCGGCCTTGGGGGAAAGTGAAGAATCCAAACTGATCTGGCGTCCGCAAAACCGCACCGAGGTTGATCTGGAAACCGCCCAAAAGCTGATGCGGCTGATTGATGCGTTGGAAGATGACGATGACGTGCAGACCGTAACTGCGAATTTCGACATTCCGGAAGATGTTGCGGCACAACTCTGATTGCGCGGGTTTAAACTGACGCCGGTCGTAAGATGCAGGCGGCAGCCTCTTTCACCGCGCGGGTCAATGGTGTGATGGCTGCCGCACCAAGCCGGTTGACCTGCCAATGCAGCATCACATCCATCGGCGCGTCGGGCTGAAGGGCGTACAGGCGGCCCGCCTTCAGATGATCTGCCACCAGTGTTTCGGGGTTCATCCCCCATCCCAGCCCCTGCAGGGCCGCTTCAACAAAGCCCTGACTTGATCCCAGAAAATGGCTTTGCAACTCGACCCGCTGTCCGGTGATCTGGCGCACCCAATCCGACTGCAGCCGATCCTTTTGGTTGAAAACCAGCGACGGCGCGTGGGCCAGAGCTTTGGCCGTCACCCCCTCCGCGAAGTATTTGTCAATGAACTCCGGGCTGGCCGTGGCGGTGTAGCGCAGAGCCCCAAGCGCATGGGTGTCGCAGCCGGTGATGGCCGCCCCTTGGGCGGTGACGGCGGCCTGCACCGCCCCGCGCCGCAACCAGTCAGCCGAGTGATCCTGATCATCAATCACCAGATCAAAAAGCGTATCTGGCAGAGCTTTAAGGGCAGGCAGCACCCAGGTCGCCAGACTGTCGGCATTGACGGCCAACCGTAAGGTTGGTCGCCCGGGGGCGGCGTTTGTGCCAAGATCGGCCGCAAGCCCCTGCTCCAGCAGCAGCACATCTTCGGCGTGTCGGGCCAGTCTGGCACCGGCCTCGGTTGGCAGCGCCGGTTGCCCACGGATGATCAATATTGTGCCAAGCTGGTCCTCCAGCGCTCGGATGCGTTGGGAAATGGCCGAGGGTGTGACGTTCAGAGCTGCTGCCGCCCGTTCAAACGATCCTGTGCGCAGGACCTGTCTCAAGGCGTGTAGCTGGGCAGGATCAAACATTAGCAAAATTTAACCAGATCAAATTTCATTAATTAGACTTATCATCCATCTGCCATTACGCAAGCTGAAACAGGGCAGGGGAGCTGAATGTATACTGCGGCAATTTCGGGGTTTCAGCTTTCGCTGGGGCTGATCATGGCGATCGGGGCGCAAAATGCCTTTGTGTTGCGTCAGGGCGTGCGGCGCGAACATGTGCTGGCTTGTGTGCTTTTTTGTGCGGTGTCGGACGCGATATTGATCAGCCTTGGCGTCGCGGGGTTTGCCGCGGCAAGCACAGCGCTGCCTTGGCTGGGCGCGGTGCTGCGCTGGGGCGGTGTGGCGTTTTTGATCGTCTACGGTGCACGCGCAGCTTATTCCGCGTGGACAGGCGGGGGCGCATTGCGGGCTGGTCAGGCGGGGTCTGCGCATTTGGCGCCGGTGTTGGTTAGTCTGGCCGCGATCACATGGCTGAACCCCCACGTCTATCTGGACACTGTTGTGCTGATCGGCTCGGTCGCGGCCCAGTTTCCGGGGCAGGAGATGAGTTTTGCCGCAGGCGCTGTTACGGCGTCATTCGTGTTTTTCGCAGCCCTTGGGTTCGGCGCGCGCGCGCTGGCACCGGTGTTTGCGCGCCCACAGGCGTGGCGCTGGCTCGACGCAGGTGTGGCAGTCGTGATGTGGACAATTGCCGCGCGTCTGGCCTTTGGCTGAGGGGTTGCGCATGGGGCGCTGATCAGGTCATGTCCGGCCATGATCGTCCCGGATGAAAACCGACCCGTTGAGGGTATTTTGTGGATGCTTGCCACAGGGCTTTGCTTTGTCGCCGTGACCGGGGCGGTGCGACAGGTCGGCGTGGGTTTGCCTGCGGTCGAGTCCGCCTTTATCCGATTTTTGATGGGGATGTGTTTGTTGGCCCCGGCGCTGGTGGGCGCATTGCACCGCGGGCTTGCCAAGGCCCTTTGGCCACTGGTGGCAGGGCGCGGCGTCCTGCATGTGATTGCCGTCACCTTGTGGTTTTACGCCATGGCCCGCATCCCCATCGCCGAGGTGACGGCGATCGGGTATCTGAACCCGATTGTGGTCACGGTTGGCGCGGCATTCTTTTTGGGCGAGCGGTTGGCGGCCCGGCGGATCACCGCGATTGCCGTGGCAGCCCTTGGCGCGCTGGTGGTGCTGCGGCCGGGGATCAAGGAAATTTCGCCAGGACATCTGGCGCAGTTGGGGGCCGCGGTCAGCTTTGGTCTTTCCTATCTTTTGGCCAAGAGGTTGTCGGCGCATATGCCTGCAGCGGCACTGGTTGCCCTCTTGTCCCTAAGCGTGACATTGGGGCTGGCCCCCTTTGCCATTGCGGTCTGGGTGTGGCCCACACATCTGCAGCTTGGCTGGCTGGCCGTGGTCGCCGTTTTGGCCACAATCGGGCATTACACGATGGCGCGGGCCTTTGCCGCCGCCCCCCTAAGCGTGACCCAGCCCGTGACCTTCTTGCAGCTGATCTGGGCGACACTCCTGGGCGCTTGGATGTTTGATGAGGCGGTGGACCCGTTCGTATTGCTGGGCGGTGGCATGATAATCGGCGCGATCAGCTATATGACATGGCGCGAGGCACGGCTGAACCGACGCCCGATTACGCCGCCGCCTGCCGCGACGAAATCCTGACGAAGCAATGGCGCCGGCTTTAACCGCGCGGGTCCAGCAACCGCGTGATCACGGTTTCACGGCTGATGCGGCCCACCGATTTACCGCTTTTGGTGACCGCGAGTGCGGGGACGGTGCGCAGCAGTTCCATGACGTCTTTCACCGAAGCGTCCTGATCTACATCCGGAAGGTCCGGGGCGGCCCCCGGTTCCATGATGTCAGAGGCCGTGAGCACCGTCAGCGGATTCATATGTGCGACGAAGTCGGCCACATAGTCCGACGCAGGCCGGGCGATAATCTCGCGTGCCGTGCCGCATTGCACGATGCGCCCGCCTTCCATCAATGCGATGCGATTGCCGATTTTGAACGCCTCATC
Organism: Albidovulum sp.; assembly: GCA_049646285.1. GTDB lineage: Bacteria > Pseudomonadota > Alphaproteobacteria > Rhodobacterales > Rhodobacteraceae > Albidovulum. The sequence goes on from JBARVN010000071.1 coordinate 20,260, forward strand.
AAGGTCATGGCTGACGAAGATGATCGTGCGTTGCAACTTGGCCTGCAGCTCCAAAAGCTCATCTTGAAGGCGGCTTCGGATCAAGGGATCAAGGGCCGAGAAGGGTTCGTCCATGAGAAGGATCGGCGCATCGGTTGCAAAGGCGCGGGCCAGCCCGACACGCTGCTGCATGCCGCCCGACAGTTCCCCCACTTTTCGCTCCGCCCAGTCCGATAGCCCCACCAGCGCCAGCTGACTATCCACCTTTTCGCGCCGCTGTGCGGGGGGTTGGCCACCCAGTTCAAGCCCGAGGCCCACGTTTTCGCGCACCGAGCGCCAGGGCAAAAGCCCGAATTGCTGAAACACCATCGCCACGCATTCGCGCCGCACTTTCAAAAGATCGGGCGTGTTGGCCGCGCCCACCTCACAGCTCCAGCCATCATCATGGATGGTGACCTTGCCGCGACAGACCGGGTTCAGCCCGTTAACGGCCCGCAATAGCGTGGATTTTCCGGACCCCGACAGGCCCATGAGCACCAGGATTTCGCCCGTCTCAACGGTTAATGAGCAATCATGCACCCCCAGGATCTGGCCGGTTTGGCGCTGGATGTCGGCCCGTTCCATGCCCTGATCCATCAGGGGCAAGGCGCGTTCAGGGTGATCCCCAAAGACGATGTTCACATTGTCGAATTCAACGGCGACGGTCATTCTGCGGCTCCTATCCTGAGCATGCGGTCAAGGATAATCGCGACAACGACGATGATGAAACCACTCTCGAATCCCAGCGCGGTGTTCACGGAGTTCAGCGCCCGCACCACAGGCACGCCCAGCCCATTGGCCCCGACCAGTGCGGCGATCACAACCATCGAGAGCGACAGCATGATGGTCTGGTTCAGGCCGGCCATGATCTGCGGTAGCGCGTAGGGCAGTTCAACCTTCCACAAGGTCTGGCTTTTGGTGCCGCCAAAGGCGGTTACGGCCTCAAGCAGTGGCTGCGGCGTTGACGACACACCAAGATGCGTCAGCCGGATCGGCGCAGGCAGCACGAAGATCACAGTGGCGATCAGGCCGGGCACCATGCCGATGCCGAAAAACACAATGGCCGGAATGAGATAGACGAATGTCGGCAGAGTTTGCATCAGGTCCAGCACCGGGCGTGCCCAGGCATAGAGTTTTGGTCGGTGCGCCATGGCAATGCCGATGGGAACCCCGATGGACATGCACACAACACAAGACGACAAAACCAGCGTCAGGCTTTGGGTGGTTTCTTTCCAGTAGTCTTGGTTGAGAATGAAGAGAAAGCCCACGAACACCAGCAAACAGGTCTTCCAGTTCCTCTGCAAGATCCAGGTCAGTGCGACAAATGCCGCAATGATCACCAGTGGATGCGGGGTCTGCAGAACCCATAAGATCGCCTCGATCAGCCATTCCATCGTGATCGACATTGCGTCGAAAAGGGGTTCGGCATTTTCCTTGAGCCAGTCGAAAACCGATTTCGCGGCCTTGCCCACTGGCAGCTTATTTTCCGTCAGCCACTCCATCCCTCACCCCCGATAGATCAGATCCGCCTCCGGGGCATTGCTTCCGGTGCCGGTTTTGTTGTCATGCGTGTTTTGCACCCCTTACCGTCTGCACGAAGTGCGACGGAAAGGGGCCAAGTGCGCGTGCCGATACGATGTTCAGTTCAGCGCAGCTTTCACAGCGGCCATTGCGTCGCCACCGTCTTTTGTGGTCACACCGTCCAGCCAGGGGCCAAGCGCGTCAGAATTGGCGGCAAGCCAGGCTTTGGCCGCATCTTCCGGATCATCACCATCATTCAGGATTGCGCCCATGATTTCGTTTTCCATGGCCAGCGAAAACTCAAGATTTTGCAGAAGTTTGCCGGTGTTCGCGCATTCAGCGACATATCCCGCGCGGGTGTTGGTTGCCACTTCGGCGCCCCCAAAGTCCGGGCCAAACACATCGTCACCGCCTGCAAGATAAGACATCTCGAAATTGGCGTTCATCGGATGCGGCTCCCAGCCAAGGAAGATCACCGGCTCATCATCGCCATTGGCATTGGCGACCTGCGCCAGCATGCCTTGCTCTGAGCTTTCGACCACTTCAAAACCCGACAGGCCGAACTGATCGCCCGTGATCATGTCAAGGATCAGGCGGTTGCCGTCATTGCCCGGCTCGATCCCGTAGATCTTGCCGTCCAGCGCGTCTTTATGTGCCGCAATGGACGCAAAGTCAGTGATGCCAAGGGCTGCACCGGCGGCGTTGGTTGCCAGTGTGTATTTTGCACCCTTCAGGTTGGTGCGCACCGTCTCAACCGTGCCGGCTTCACGGTAGGGGGCAATATCGGCCTCCATCGTTGGCATCCAGTTGCCGAGGAATACGTCGATGTCGCCCTGTGCAAGGCCGGTATAGGTAACCGGCACCGACAAAAGTTTGATCTCTGTCTCATAGCCGAGCGCTTCGAGTATCGTGCTGGTGACGGCCGTCGTGGCTGTGATATCGGTCCAGCCGACATCGGAAAAGATCACCTTATCGCAGCCAGCCGCGAAAGCCGGTGCACCAAAGGTCAGCGCCGCCGAGGCCAGAAGGGCTGCGCGCAATGGGCTTGAACGTGTCATTTTTTTAGCTCCCTGTATTCTTGATTGACGAGTCAATAAACGATAATTCTCTGCCGCGAGGCAAGGATTTTTTCGAAACGTGCGACATCGCACTTGGCGTGCGAAACTATGATGGCAGGAGGTTTGATGCGCAAGCCACTGTTCCGCAAGTCTTCGTTTTATTGATTGACGGATCAATAAAAGATCGGCTAGCCCTGTAGCCCACCGAAAAGGAAATACGATGCCAAAACTGGGAATGGAGCCGATTCGCAAAGCGGCCTTGGTCAAGGCAACCATCGCCGAGATAGGGCGCGCGGGATCTCTGGATGTAACCGTCAGCCAGATTGCCAGACGTGCGGGCATGTCATCGGCATTGGCACACCACTATTTCGGGTCCAAAGAGCAGATATTTCTGGCCGCGATGCGTCATGTTCTGACACTTTATGGTGCCGAGGTGCGCGGTGCGCTGGCCGCAGCTGATGGCCCGAAGGGGCGTCTTGTCGGCCTGATCCGTGCCAGCTTTGCATCCGGCAGTCTGCGCCGGGAAGTCGTAAGCGCATGGCTGAATTTTTACGTTCTGGCGCAAACGCTGCCCGCGGCACAACGGCTTTTGTCTATCTACCAGCGCCGGTTGCATGCCAATCTGTGTCACGATTTGCGCCCTTTGATCGGAGAGCGAACCGAGGGCGTGGCGCGCGGTATCGCCGCCATGATCGACGGTGTTTATCTTCGAGAGGTGCTTAAAGGCGATACGCCGGACGGGCAGGGCGCTGCCGCGATCGTCGCAAGTTATCTTGAGCGAGAGTTGGCCGCAGGATGATGATGCACCCGTACCTCAAACCCGAAGATCAAACCAAAGCGGGGCACCAAGATGGAAGCTGACTACGTTGTTGTCGGGGCCGGGTCGGGCGGATGCGCCATGGCCTACCGGTTGGCCGAGGCGGGCAAGCAGGTGATCATCATTGAACATGGTGGCACGGATGCCGGGCCTTTCATCCAGATGCCCGGTGCTTTGTCCTACCCGATGAATATGCCGCTTTATGACTGGGGATACCGGTCTGAACCCGAGCCGCATCTGGATGGCCGCAAGCTGGCCACGCCGCGCGGCAAGGTGATCGGGGGGTCATCTTCGATCAACGGAATGGTCTATGTGCGCGGCCACGCCAAGGATTTTGACCATTGGTCCGAAGCGGGCGCCAGCGGCTGGTCCTACGCCGATGTGCTGCCCTATTACCAGCGGATGGAGCACTGGCACGGTGGGGAGCCGAACGCGTTTCGCGGCCATGATGGCCCGCTGCACATTTCCCGCGGACCTCGTAAAAACCCCTTGTTTCATGCCTTCGTTGAGGCAGGCAAGCAGGCTGGATATGAGGTGACTGAAGACTATAACGGGCAAAAACAGGAAGGCTTTGGCCCGTTTGAGGCGACAATCTGGAAAGGCCGGCGCTGGTCTGCGGCAAGCGCCTATCTCAAGCCCGCACTCAAGCGCGAAAATTGCACGCTGATCCGCGCCTTTGCCCGCAAAGTGGTGATGAATGAAGGCCGCGCTGTGGGCGTGGAAGTGGAGCGTGGCGGCAAGGTTGAGGTAATCGGCGCGCGGGCCGAAGTGATACTGGCCGCATCCTCGATCAACACGCCAAAACTGCTGATGCTGTCGGGCGTTGGTGCAGCGGCCCATCTGAGCGGGCATGGGATTGACGTGGTGGCCGACCGGCCCGGAGTGGGCGCGAACCTGCAAGATCATCTGGAGATCTATATGCAGTTTGCCTCGCTCCAGCCGATAACGTTATATAAATACTGGAATATTTTTGGAAAGGCCTTCATTGGCGCACAGTGGCTGCTGACCGGCAAGGGGCTGGGTGCGTCAAATCAGTTCGAAAGCTGCGCCTTTATTCGCTCGGATAAAGGCGTGGAGTATCCTGACATTCAGTATCACTTCTTACCGATTGCGGTGCGCTATGATGGCAAGGTGTCGGCAGAGGGGCACGGGTTTCAGGCCCATACTGGCCCCATGCGGTCAAAGTCCCGCGGAGCCGTGACGCTCAGATCCGCCGACCCGAAAGACGCGCCCGAAATACGGTTCAACTACATGTCGCACCCAGATGATTGGAAAGAGTTCCGCAAATGCATCCGCCTGACGCGGGAAATCTTTGGGCAAGAGGCGTTCCGGCCGTATGTCAAGCATGAGATCCAGCCGGGCGAGGGCATCCAGACCGATGCCGAGATCGACAGTTTTATCCGCGAGCACGCCGAAAGCGCCTATCACCCCTGCGGCACCGCCAAGATGGGGCGGCGCGATGATCCGATGGCGGTGGTTGATCCCGAAGGTCGGGTCATCGGCGTCGAAGGGTTGCGTGTGGCCGACAGTTCGGTCTTTCCGCGCATTACCAACGGCAATCTCAACGCGCCCTCGATCATGGTTGGCGAAAAGATGGCCGATCACGTGTTGGGCAAGGGGACATTGGCACCCGCCAATCTGGAGCCCTGGAACCACCCGGACTGGAAGACCTCGCAGCGGTAAAGGGGGGGCTTTCTGCCCCCCAATGCGCGCTGGCGCGCGCAGTCCCCCCGAGGATATTTGCCCCAAGTGGAAACGTTAGGAGAAGACAAGTCGCGCCGGGATAAGGCCGCGCAGGGCGTTGCCCATCCAGAGGGTCGCCCGGTTCAGATCGGTGTGAGCGAGGGGGGCTTCGGCGCATTGCATCGTTGCCAACATCTCTTGTCGCAAAATGCCGGGCAGGCACCCCGAGTTTTGGGGCGGTGTCATCAGCCCGTGGCCGAGATCGTAAAAGAGGTTGGTGATCGTGCCTTCGCAGACCTCACCTTGTTCGTTCAAAAACAGGACCTCATCGATGCCTGGGGGCAAGGCGGCGCGGGTCCGGTCGTAAAGGGCGCGCTGGGTGGTTTTATGGCGCAGCCATATATCGCTTGAGCGGAGCCGTTCGGGGGCGACGATCACCCGCCATTCGGCCGGAGTGGCGGCCAGCGCGCCCGTCGTGACCTCGGCGTCGCCTGCTTGGCCGAGGGTCAGGCGTACCCGCAAGGGTGCGGTGCCTGTGACGGTGGCAAGAGCCGTATCAACTGAACTTTCGTTCCATGTGAACCCAAGCGCCATAGCTGAGGTCCGGGCGCGGTCTAGATGCGCATTCAGCCGCTGATAGCTATGCCCATCCCAGCGGAACGTCTCGATCAGGCGGGTTCCAGATGGGCAAATCGGGCTTTCCACAGCGCCTCCTCATATTCGCCTGCGGCGGTGCTGTCTGCGACGATCCCGCCGCCAACGCCAAAACGGACTTCGTCGCCATCGTAAAGGCTCAATGTGCGGATCGCCACATTGAAACACGATGATCCGTCCGGCCCCATCCACCCGATGGCACCGCAATAGGCATCCCGCGGGGCGCTCTCCAGTTCCCGTATCACTTCCATGGCGCGGATTTTCGGCGCGCCGGTGATGGATCCACATGGAAACAGCGCCCGGATCAGCGCCGATGGCGTCCAGTCCGGCAAAAGCTGCCCTGTCACGCGAGACACCATTTGATGCACCGTCGCATAGGATTCGATGGCGTAGAGTTCCGGCACCTTCACCGAGCCAATTTGGCAGATCCGTGATATGTCATTACGTAAAAGATCAACGATCATAAGATTTTCTGCCCGGTTCTTCAGGCTTTGCTGTAGCTCCATCCTGAGGGCGGCGTCATGGGCGGGGTTGCTGGCACGCGGTGCCGTGCCCTTCATCGGTCGGGTCTCGATGGCACCTTGCGCATCCGTGGCAAAAAACAGCTCGGGCGAGCGGGAAATGAGCACCGGCATGTCCGGCAGGTCAAGATAGGCCCCGTATCCGACCGGTTGGCGTGCCCGCAGTGCCGCGTATAATCCCGCCGGAGTGCCCGTGCGCCGCGCCCGCATCGGCATGGTCAGGTTGGCCTGATAGATGTCACCTGCCGCGATGTAGGCCAGGATATGCGCCAGCGCATCGGAATGCTCGGCTGCGGTCCAGCCGGGGTCTGCCGGGGTCAGGCTGGCATCCGTCGCCTCGGTCGCGGCACGGGCCAGAAATGCGTCTGCGGATGTGGTCGTGGTGTAAACTCCAAAGGCCAATAGTGGGCCCTGACGCGTCTTTGGCATCAAAGGTTGGAGCCGAGGTTCCAATGCATACCCAAGCTCATAGCTTGCAAAACCTGCGATCCACAGACCATCGCGGCGAGCACGGTCGAGCGCTGCCAGCGCCGTGTCTATGTCGGCGCGGCAATCGGCCAAGATCAGCTTTTCGGGCTGATCAAAGACGGTGGGCGTACCGGAAGGGCCGTGTTCAAAGAGGATCATAAGGACCGGGCCATAGGAAGATTCTTGGGGCCGAACTTGGGCGTTCTGCCTGCCAAGCGCAAGCGCGATGCCGCCGCTTTGGCGCCCGTTCGCGGCGGCACATGACGTGCGCGCATATCGCTCCGCGCGTCACTCAATTTCGTAGGGAAGAAGCCTGCGCTGGTCCGGATCGACCCGCAACCGTCGTTCCAGAGGCGGAACCGACCGCTGGTGGCAGTCCTTGCGGTCGCAGATCCGGCACGAAATACCGATGGGTTCAAACGCGCGTGCGTTGCTGACATCGAGGTCATCGGCATAGACCAGATCCGGCGCATGGCTGATTTCGCAGCCAAGCCCAATGGCGTAGCGCCGCACCGGGGCATGGAACGATCCGCCCGATTTTGACACATCGCGCGCAAGGCAGAAATAGCGAACCCCGTCCGGTGTTTCAGCCAATTGGCGCAAGAACCGGCCCGGTGTTTCAAACGCCCGGTGCACATTCCACAACGGACAGGCCCCCCCAAACCGCGCGAATTGCAGACGGGTCGCTGAATGACGCTTGGTGATGGTGCCGGCCTGATCAACCCGCACGAAGAAAAACGGCAGGCCCTTTTGCCCGGGGCGCTGCAACGTCGACAGCCGGTGTGCCACTTGTTCAATGGAAGAGCCGAACCGGTCGGCAAGCTGTTCCAGATCGTGTCTGGTGGCCACGGCCGCATCCAGAAAGGCGCGGTAAGGCATCAGGGCCGCACCCGCGAAATAGTTCGCCAGCCCGATCTTAGCGATCGCGCGGGCGGTGTCTGATTGAAAGCGCGCCAGATCCAGCGTGGCCTCAAGCAGGTCATTTTGGGTCACGAGCGCCAGTTGGTGCAAAAGCTGAAAGCGTCGGGTTTCAGGGGCGACACGGGTCGAAAGGGTCAGGTGTTTGCCCGAAAGGCTGCGGATATCGACATTGTCGGAATATGTAAGATCAATGCCGCGCGCAGCCAGCATCGCCTGGGCCTTGGTTTCAGGATCAAATCCAGGGGTTTGCGTATCAAAAAACCGCTCCGCCGCGCGGTCCACCGCATCAATGTAATTGTCGCAATAGTGAAAGAAATCACGGACCTCGTCCCAAGGCGAGGCGCGCGATCCGGCCTCATCCCGGCCCAAAGCCTCGTCCAGTGAAGCGAGACGTTCATCGCTTTGCCGGTAAGCGCGGTGCAGCTCCAAAAAGGCACGTGCCAGCATTGGGGCGTTCGATGCAGCCAGCCGCAGATCGGCCAATGGCGGGACGGCATCGACAAAGATCGGATCCGCCAAGGCTTCGCGCATGTCTGAGACCAGACGCTCGGCATCTCCGGCCGACAGCTCGGTCACATCCATCCCAAACTCTCCGGCCAGCGCCAACACGACTGTGGCCGACACCGGGCGGTGGTTGTTTTCCATCTGATTAAGATAGGGGAGCGACACGCCAAGTTTGGCGGCAAAGGCTTTTTGGGTCAGGCCCAGACGGCTGCGGGTTTCACGAAGCTTTGCGCCGGCATAGAGTTTTGGGGTGGCCATTTGGGTTCCGCTCAGAGTTTGCTAAACTCATGGTAGCCTTTGCAAACCTTGCCGCCAAGACTTGTCTTTGGGGGCTTTGGTTGAAGTGATCCCCGCGCAGTGGCGTCACGCCTGATCGAAACCAAGACCCAAGCGGCGCGCGCGGCGGATGACCAGCAATATCATCAGGATCGCCAGCAGCGACGATGATGCCATGAGCAAAATCAGGGGTAAGGCGCCGCCTCCGAACCCCAGGGCCCAACCGGCGAGTGCGGCAAGAGCAGCGCCACCGCCAATCATGATCGCCCCGCCGAGCCCCGAGGCGGTGCCAGCCAGCTCTGGGCGCACCGACAACAGCCCGGCATTGGCATTGGGAAGCGTCAACCCATTTCCAAGCCCGACCGAAATGATCATGCCGAAAAACAGATTCTTGCCGCTTAATCCTGCCAGTTCTGCGAGCAGCAACACGCCAAGCCCGGTCATTGTGATCAGCGTCCCGGCAAGCACCATCCGGTCGATGCCCAGTTGCACGGACCAGCGCCCGGACGCGTAATTTCCGAAAGCATATCCAAAGGCGGGTGCGGCGAAATAGATGCCCAGAACACCCGGCGGCAGATGGTAAATCTCGGAGCCGACAAAGGGTGCGCCGCCGAGATAGGCAAAGAAACTGCCAGATGAGAAGGCCGCCGTAAGGCTATAGCCCCAAAAACGGGGCGACGCCAAAAGCTCAGGGTATTGTCTGAATTGACCGGCAAACCCATCGCTGCGGGGTGTAAATGTTTCGCCCAGATCCGCCCAGATAAGCCAGAACGACAGGGCGCCGAGCGCCAGAAGCAGCGCAAAATTCGCTTGCCAGCCAAAGGCCTGGTCCAGTACGCCGCCGATGGCGGGGCCGATCATCGGCACCAGAGACATACCCATTGTCACATAGCCGATCATCGACGCGGCCTCGGCTGCGGGCACCATGTCCCGGATCGCAGCGCGGCTAAGCACCATGCCCGTGGCAATCACCGCCTGCATCATACGAAACGCCAAAAACACTGTCACATCCCGCGCCAGCAATGTGCCGAGGGTCGCCAGTAAAAAAAGCGCCACTGACCACAAAAGCACCGGCCTGCGTCCATACCGATCTGATATCGGGCCGATGGCGACCTGAAGCACCGCGCTCATCCCCAGATATAGCGAGACTGAAAGCTGCATTAACCGATAGTCAGTGTGAAACCATTCCGTCATTCCCGGCAGCGACGGCAAGAAGATGTTCATCGCCAAGGCTGAAAGGCCGGCAATCACAACCAAAGTTACAATATGCGGCGGGGTTGAGCGGTCAAGGAATCGGCTGACAGGGCGGGGCTGTGATGGGGTCATTTCACTGCCCTAGGCTCGGTGCGCGGGCATGTCCATCATCATTTGTGCAGACGGTACTGTGCAGATCGGCCCAGATGGCGGGTGCCACCAATGTCACGTCTTTCGGCAAGGGCCACAGGGGATTGTTTGAACGCTGGCCTAGCGTCAAATAATTTGCAATGTTGCAATTTGCATAAAGGCATCTGCATAGGGGTTGCAAATTATCGCAAATCCGCTTTGCCATTGGCTCCCATGCAGGTAGGTTGCGCCAAACCCGAGGGGCGAGGACCATGAAAGATATTCTGGCAGAGTTGGAAGCGCGGCGTGAAACCGCAAAGGCAGGGGGCGGTCAGCGCCGCGTAGATGCCCAGCATGCGCGCGGTAAGTTGACCGCACGAGAGCGGGTGGAATTGTTGCTGGACGAAGGGTCGTTCGAAGAGTTCGACATGTTCGTGGCCCACCGCTGCACTGATTTCAACATGGAAAATGATCGCCCGGCGGGGGATGGAGTTGTGACCGGCTGGGGCACCATCAACGGCCGCATGGTCTATGTGTTTAGCCAGGATTTCACGGTGTTTGGTGGGTCCCTGTCAGAAACGCACGCGCAAAAGATTTGCAAGATCATGGATATGGCGATGCAAAATGGCGCGCCTGTGATCGGTATCAATGATTCAGGCGGAGCGCGCATTCAAGAAGGTGTCGCCTCACTCGCCGGTTACGCCGAGGTTTTTCAGCGCAATATTATGGCATCAGGCGTGGTGCCGCAGATCAGTCTGATCATGGGCCCTTGTGCGGGTGGCGCGGTCTACAGCCCGGCGATGACCGATTTCATTTTCATGGTCAAAGACACATCCTACATGTTCGTCACCGGCCCCGATGTCGTGAAAACCGTCACCAATGAAGTGGTGACCGCGGAAGAGCTGGGGGGTGCCTCAACCCACACGAAAAAATCATCGGTCGCAGACGGCGCGTTTGAAAACGATGTCGAGGCACTGGCCGAGGTCAGACGTCTGGTCGATTTCTTGCCGCTCAACAACCGTGACAAGGCCCCGACGCGGCCGTTTTTCGACGATGTGGCCCGGATCGAGGAAAGCCTTGATACGCTGATCCCAGATAACCCAAACCAACCCTATGACATGAAAGAGCTGATCCTGAAGATCGCAGATGAAAGCGATTTTTATGAAATTCAGCGCGACTTCGCAGGCAATATCATCACCGGATTTATCCGGGTTGAAGGCCAGACCGTCGGTGTCGTGGCCAACCAGCCGCTGGTTCTGGCGGGTTGTCTGGACATTGATTCAAGCCGCAAGGCCGCCCGTTTCGTGCGCTTTTGCGACGCGTTCGAAGTGCCGATTCTGACCCTTGTTGATGTGCCGGGTTTCTTGCCGGGCACGAGCCAGGAATACGGCGGCGTTATCAAGCACGGGGCGAAACTCTTGTTCGCCTACGGTGAAGCCACAGTGCCGAAGGTGACCGTGATTACCCGCAAGGCTTACGGCGGCGCATATGACGTCATGGCCTCGAAACATCTGCGCGGTGACTTCAACTATGCCTGGCCCACTGCCGAGATTGCTGTGATGGGCGCCAAGGGCGCGACGGAAATCCTCTATCGCTCGGAACTGGGCGACAAGGACAAGATCGCGGCGCGGACAAAGGATTACGAGGACCGCTTTGCCAACCCGTTCGTGGCCGCCGAAAAGGGCTTTATCGACGAGGTGATCATGCCGCATTCAACCCGCAAACGCGTGGCGCGGGCTTTCGCCTCTCTCAGAACCAAGAAAATATCCAACCCGTGGAAAAAGCACGATAATATTCCGCTTTAGTGGCGGAACGACGTGGGGGGATGCCATGTGTGAGGCCACCAAGGCAGATCGGGGCGGGCTATGATCCGGTTGGGGATAGTTGTTTTAGGAGTGATCGCAATCATGATCTGGGCGGCGTTTCGCGAAGGCGAGCAGGTGGGGCCGAAGGCCGTGGCAGACATCACTGTGCCATCAGGTCAGACGGTCAGCTTGATCGACACGGTCGCTGCTGCGCCGGGCACCGAAGGGCTTGTGACGCGCTTTCGCTTTTTGGCACCGGCCATTGCGCGTGCGACCAGCACTGTCACGCCAGAAATGGCGCAAGCGGATATGGAAAGCCTTTGTGAGACATATGCGCTGCCGCGTCTGCCGGAAATCGGCCAAAAACCCGCGCAGGTCATCATCTCACTTGCCGATCGGGTCGTCGCGTTTGGCGAGGCAGATCCCGAAGCAACCCAGTTTTTTGAGGCTTTTGACGTCTCGGACGGCACCTGTGTATGGGAGGGTTTTTGATGTATCCACAATATCTTGCGGTTGTGTCTTGTCACCATGCCCCGAGTGATGCTGCCCCGCCACAATTTACAAACTTGCGCCTGCTGACATGTGCCGGATGCCGCGGTTCCGCTATGATGCGCCAAGGCGGCAATAATGCAGCCGAAACTGAGAAGAACGGGCGGCGACGGGCAAAAAGCCACGCGTCCGCCCTATTGAGCAGGAGCAGAACATGTCCATCAAAGCGGTCTACGCATGCGTACTCGTCGCCTTCGTCGCGGCCTGTGCCGCCAAGGAAGAAGAAGTTGTGTACGTTGAAACACCAGTCTCCGAAGAGCCTGTGTTCACCGGTAAATACAAGTAATACAATCGGGCTGGCCCGCGTTGGCGGGTCGGCCCCATTCGGGGCCTTCCGTCGCCGGGCGGAGGAGGCACCATGCTAAAACACCGCGGCTTTCCAGGCCGACTACCCGGCACAGATTTCCAATTTGTCATCAGACGGGCGAACCACAAGGGCGTCACAAAGCTGGTGTCGCGTGAACGGTTCCGCGACAGGGCCGCCGCTGACAAGCGTGCAGACCTTGGATTTTTCAAAGCGCTTCTGGCCCAGTTCGGCGAAGAACCGTTCGAGCGTGGCAATCTCGATGCCGGGCGATTGTCATGGTTTTTCGGGCGCGAAGTGATTCCCGCTGATGAAAGCTTTGATCCCGAAAGCTATGATGCGCTTTTGAAAATTGATGTGGCCAAGGCCTCCGCGACCTTCCCAGAAGCCTTCGAGGGGGGCGTTTAGGCATGTTCTTGCGCAACCATCAGGCGTTTGGGCGCAATCCTGCCTATAGTTTCCGTTTCGGAAACTTTGGATTTGCGCCAGTGGCTTTGGCTGCGCATGCTGTCTTAGAGGCGGCGCCCTACAGCAAGTACACCGCCTCTGATTGTCAAAACCGTTACCCTTCCCCTTCTCTACGGCCTGACCCCACCCGGGTCAGGCCGCTTTCATGCGCAAGACCGGTGCAAAGCCCGCGTCGGCAACAGATCGCCCATGGCCGTTTCTCACGTGAAATTCACTTTTGTACGCCTGCGAATACGTTAGAGTCTGCCTTCATAAGAAAACTTGCTGAAGGAAGAGCAGAATGCGGTTCACACAATCCCTTATCGCGCTGGCATTGGTCAGCTCGCTTGCCGGTTGCCTCGACAATGATGCAGAGCGCGGCCTTGCCGGTGCCGCCGGTGGTGCTGTTATTGCAGACGCCACAGGTGGCAGCGCCCTTACCGGTGCTCTCATCGGTGGTGCAGGCGGCGTCTTCTGCGACGATGTCGGCCTTTGCCGGTAACCTAAACCTCCGGGCTGCCCTGCAGCCCGCATCTGACAACAACCGAACCACCGGTGCCATCGGCGCCGGTGGTTTTTTTATTGCCGCGACTGGAAGAAAATCCCGGCGCACGGACGGAAAGGGACGGAAATGTTCAAAAAGATCCTGATTGCGAACAGGGGCGAGATTGCCTGCCGCGTTATCAAAACCGCAAATAAGATGGGGATCAAAACCGTCGCCGTCTATTCTGATGCGGACCGGAACGCGCTGCACGTGAAGATGGCCGATGAGGCGGTCCATATCGGCCCACCTCCTGCCAACCAGTCCTATATTGTGATCGACAAGATCATGGACGCGATCCGCCAAACGGGCGCAGAGGCCGTTCATCCGGGATATGGTTTTTTAAGCGAAAACATGAAATTCGCCGAAGCTCTTGAGAAAGAGGGTGTGGTGTTTATCGGCCCTCCAAGTCCCGCGATTGAGGCGATGGGCGACAAGATCACCTCAAAAAAGCTGGCGCAAGAGGCGGGCGTGTCAACCGTGCCCGGCTATATGGGCTTGATCAAAGATGCCGAGGATGCCGTCAAGATCTCAAACCAGGTTGGCTATCCCGTGATGATCAAAGCGTCGGCAGGCGGCGGCGGCAAGGGCATGCGCATCGCATGGACTGACCAAGAGGCCCGCGATGGCTTTCAATCTTCGAAGAACGAAGCCGCCAACAGCTTTGGGGACGACCGCATCTTTATTGAAAAATTCGTAACCCAACCCCGCCATATCGAGATTCAGGTGCTGGCCGACAAACACGGCAACACGGTCTATTTGCATGAACGTGAATGTTCGATCCAGCGGCGAAACCAGAAGGTCATCGAAGAGGCGCCGTCGCCCTTCCTTGATGAAGCCACCCGCAAGGCGATGGGCGAACAGGCCTGCGCACTGGCGCAGGCTGTGGGCTATACCTCGGCGGGCACGGTTGAATTCATCGTCGATGGGGATCGGAATTTTTACTTCCTTGAGATGAATACACGTCTGCAGGTCGAACATCCTGTGACCGAGCTGATCACCGGCGTTGATCTGGTCGAACAGATGATCCGCGTTGCCTATGGGCAAAAGCTGCCCTTTGCGCAAAAAGACCTGAAGATCAACGGCTGGGCAATTGAAAGCCGTCTTTATGCAGAAGATCCGTATCGCGGCTTTTTGCCATCGATCGGCCGGCTGACCCGCTACCGCCCACCGGTCGAGGCGGCCAGCGCCACAGCCGCAGTGCGCAATGACACCGGCGTTTATGAGGGCGGTGAGATTTCGATGTATTACGACCCGATGATCGCCAAGCTGTGCACATGGGCACCGACCCGCGGCGCTGCGATTGAAGAGATGCGGGTGGCGCTGGATGCTTTCGAAGTGGAAGGCATTGGCCATAACCTGCCATTCTGTTCTGCCGTGATGGATCATCCGCGCTTTGTCTCGGGCGATATCACCACCGCCTTTATCGAAGAAGAATATCCTGACGGGTTTGAAGGGGCGGTTCTGCCCGACACGCTGATGCGCAAGGTTGCGGCCTCGGCCGCCGCGATGAACCGTGTGGCCGAGATCCGACGAACCCGGATCACCGGAACGCTTGGTAACCATGAACGGCGCGTCGGCGAAGATTGGGTGGTGACCGCCCAAGACACCGATTACGCCGTCACCATCGCGGCGGACCGTGAAGGGGCGACCGTGCGCTTTGCAGACGGTAAGGCACACCGCGTCACCTCAGACTGGACGCCGGGTGATCCGCTGGCGCGGCTCGATGTCGACGGCGAGGCTGTGGTGCTGAAAATCGGCAAGATCCCGTCGGGTTTTCGGATCCGCACCCGGGGCGCGGACCTTAAAGTGCAAGTGCGCAGCCCGCGTCAGGCAGAGCTGGCAAAGCTGATGCCGGTCAAACTGCCGCCCGATACCTCGAAATACCTTCTTTGTCCGATGCCGGGGCTGATCGTGAACATTGCCGTAGACGAGGGCGAGGAAGTGCAAGAAGGGCAAGCCTTGGCAACGGTTGAGGCGATGAAAATGGAAAACATTCTGCGCGCCGAGCGAAAAGGCCGGGTCAAGAGCATCACCGCCGCAGCCGGGGCCAGTCTGATGGTCGATGATGTGATCATGGAATTTGAATAACGCCTTGGAGGCAACGCGATCCACCCCATGGAACTGATCTTGCATCTTGGCGCCCACCGCACCGGTTCGACGGCTTTGCAGCAGATGCTGCAACGTCGCGTGCCCGTGTTGGAGGCCGAAGGTCTTCGGTTCTGGGGGCCTGAAATTATGCGCATTGGCCGTTTGAAGGATTTCGTGCCAACTTTGGCGCGTTTGGGCGATGCACTGAAACTGCCCGGATCCTTGGCACAGATGGGCGCCGCATTGCACGAAGAGTTCGATCTGGCCGAGGCCGAAGGTGCAAGGCGTCTGGTCGTCAGCGACGAAAACCTTCTGGGCGCGATTCATGAGACCTATTCAACCTTCTCTCTCTATCCCAACGCGCAAGAATGGCTGGTGGCCGCCGCAGGGCTGTTTCCGCGATGCCCCGAACACATTTACCTTTGTGTTCGCGACTATGCTGCGTTTTCTGTGTCGCTCTATTCTCACCTCGTCTCACGGCTGCATCTGCCGCCTTTTGACCCTGATCGGATTGAAAGCATTGGAAAAGATCGTGGTTGGCCGTCAGTTCTGGCCGAAGTGCGCACTGTCTTTCCAAAAAGCCGTTTGCATGTCTGGCGCTATGGGCGCGATGCGCGGATGGTGCCCGGTGCAGGGCGTGCAATGTTGGGGGAAGGGGCCGCATTGGTGCAGCCCCGTTTGAATGTGAATGCCGGTCTTTCCGGGATTGCCGTCGCGGCCATAAACGCGCTTTGGGATGAATGTGTCGGCCAGCCAACCGCCACGGTCAGACAAAAAGCTGACGCGCTGCGCAATTTAGCTGGACCCGACTTTGATCCGTTTACGCATGACCAGCGCACGCGCATGTCTGCCCGGTTTGAGGCGGATTGGAACGCCATTGTTGCGGGGGCCGTGGAAGGGGTCGAAGTGTTTGATCCTGTCGCCTTGGAGGCCGTGCGATGACGGGGGCTTATTCGCGCGCAGATTGCTGGTCGCGGATCTCTTGCCGGCGCAGCGGAAATTTGTCGATCGCATGGGTGATCTCGCGCACCCGCCAGGGCAGGGGTTTGCGCAGTTTGACCGCGCCATCCTTGTCCAGAAGCACCAGAGAAAAGCCACGCGGGCGCAGCTTTCGGCGGATGTCGGACAGGGTGGACGGGTCTGTATCAGTCAAGATCACCACGTCGCGTTTAATCAGCTCGCCTGGGTCTTCGGCAAGGTATTCAAGCTGGGCCTGGTACGCGGGATCATTCGGGCTGTCAGCAAAGACCACGAGCGCGCGCTTGAGCCACATAAGATCGGCCAGGGTCACCGTTTCGGCGGCCACAGGTTCAAGGACCGGTGTCGGGGTGTCTTGCGCATGGGCCGCAAGGGCGAATGTGCCTGACAAGATCAGGGCGACAATGGGTTTCATGCAATCTCCTCTGCCTCAGATATAGGGCGGATTGGCGGATTGCCAAAGGGTTATGCGGGTTTCTTGGGTGAAATCCGAAAGTGTTGAAAAGGACGGATGCGATGAGTGATGCAATGACACAGTGGCGAGCGCTTGCTGAAAAGGAGTTGCGTGGGCGCAATGCCGACGATCTGGCTTGGCAGACGCTTGAAGGGATCGCCGTCAAACCGCTTTATACCGAAGCTGACACAGCCGGGCTTTCGCATATGGGATCATTGCCGGGGTTGGCACCTTTTACGCGCGGTCCGCGTGCGACGATGTATGCCGGCCGCGCATGGACGATCCGGCAATATGCAGGCTTTTCGACGGCGGAAGCATCCAACGCCTTTTACCGCAAGAACCTTGCCGGCGGGCAGCAAGGCGTGTCGGTGGCCTTCGATCTGGCCACGCACCGGGGATATGACAGCGACCATGAGCGTGTGGTGGGCGATGTCGGCAAGGCCGGTGTGGCGATTGACAGTGTCGAGGATATGAAAATCCTGTTTGACGGCATCCCGCTGGAGAAAATTTCAGTTTCCATGACAATGAACGGGGCAGTCATTCCGATATTGGCCAGCTTTATTGTGGCCGGAGAAGAGCAGGGCGTGGATCGCGCGCTGCTGTCAGGCACCATTCAGAACGACATTCTCAAAGAGTTCATGGTGCGCAACACCTATGTCTATCCGCCCGAGCCCTCGATGCGGATCGTGGCCGATATCATCGAATATACCGCAGCCGAAATGCCCAAGTTCAACTCCATCTCCATCTCCGGCTACCATATGCAAGAGGCGGGCGCGAACCTGGTGCAAGAGCTGGCCTATACTTTGGCAGACGGGCGCGAATATGTAAAAACTGCCATCGCGCGCGGCATGGATGTGGATGCTTTCGCAGGGCGGCTTTCCTTCTTCTTCGCCATCGGCATGAATTTTTTTATGGAGGCTGCGAAGCTGCGTGCAGCCCGGCTTTTGTGGCACCGGATCATGACTGAATTCGGGGCTCAGAAAACCTCCAGCCTGATGCTGCGCACGCATTGCCAGACCTCGGGCGTCAGCTTGCAAGAGCAAGACCCCTATAACAACGTCATCCGCACCGCCTATGAGGCGATGAGCGCGGTTTTAGGTGGCACGCAGTCGCTGCACACCAATGCTCTGGACGAAGCCATGGCGCTGCCTACCGAATTTTCAGCGCGCATTGCCCGCAATACGCAGCTGATTTTACAAGAAGAAACCGGGATCACCAATGTTGTCGATCCGCTGGCGGGGTCATACTACGTGGAAAGCCTGACCGCAGAGCTGGCTGAAAAAGCCTGGGCGCTGATCGAAGAGGTTGAAGAGATGGGCGGTATGACCAAGGCGGTGGCCTCTGGTATGCCCAAGCTCCGGATCGAGGAAAGCGCGGCCCGCCGTCAGGCGATGATCGACAAGGGCGAAGAGGTTGTGGTCGGCGTCAACAAGTACAAGTTGGACAAACAAGACCCGATCGACATTCTGGATGTCGACAACGTCATGGTGCGCGAAGCGCAGGTGGCTCGGCTGGAAGCGATCCGTGCCAGCCGCGATGCGGCGGCCTGTGCTGCGGCGCTGACAGAGGTAGAGCGCCGCGCCGCTGCGGGTGGAAATCTGCTGGAGGCGGCCGTTGCGGCCGCCCGTGCACGTGCGACAGTGGGAGAGATTTCAATGGCGATGGAAAAGGTGTTTGGCCGTCACCGGGCCGAGGTGAAAACCCTTGCTGGTGTCTATGGGGCCGCCTATGAGGGTGACGCGGGTTTTGCCGAGATCCAGAAGGATGTCGAGGCCTTTGCCGAAGAAGAGGGCCGCCGCCCGCGTATGCTGGTGGTCAAGATGGGACAAGACGGCCATGACCGCGGTGCCAAGGTGATCGCCACGGCCTTCGCCGATATCGGCTTTGACGTAGATGTTGGTCCATTGTTTCAGACCCCGGAAGAGGCCGCGCAGGATGCGGTTGACAATGATGTGCATGTGATCGGGATTTCGTCGCAGGCGGCGGGTCACAAGACCTTGGCCCCGAAACTGGTCGAGGCGCTGAACGCGGCAGGCGCTGGGGATATTCTGGTCATCTGTGGCGGTGTCATTCCGCAGCAGGATTATGGGTTTCTGTACCAACGCGGTGTGAAAGCCATCTTTGGCCCCGGCACCAATATCCCGGACGCGGCAAAGGATATATTGCGGTTGATCCGGGCGGCGCGCACAGCGTAAGCAGCCACCAGAGCTGATCCAATTGAAAACGCCCCGCTGTCGCGGGGCGTTTGTTTTTTTATTCGGCTGCGGACGCGGTTGCGTCCTTCGCGGCGCCCTTGTCTGAGGCGGAGTGGCGCAGCACTGCGTAGCCAAGCAGTGCCGAGATTGCAGAGCCTGCCAGCACCCCCAGCCGCACGGCATTCATATGCACCTGATCGTCAAAGCTCAGGCCCCCGATGAAGAGCGACATGGTAAAGCCGATGCCAGCCAGACACGATAGCCCATAGATATGGGCCCATGTGACCTGCGCCGGCAGTTTGGCCCAGCCTGCGCGGACCACCAGCCATGTCACACCGAAGACCCCGATCTGCTTGCCGATCACCAGACCTGCGGCGATCCCGATCGGTAAGGGGGCAAAGAGATCTGAAAGGCTGAGACCCTGCAAAACAACGCCCGCATTGGCAAAGGCAAAGACCGGTACGATGAAGAAGAGCACATAGGGTGTCAGAGCATGTTCAAGCGCATGCAGCGGCGATTTTCCGTATTTGTCCGTCAGCGGCACAAAGAATGCCGTGGCCACACCGGCAAGCGTTGCATGGACACCGGATTTCAGCACCAGAACCCAAAGCACGACCCCGAGCAAGATGAACGGTGCCACCCGATGTGCCCCGGTTCTGTTCAGCACGAACAGACCCACCAGCGGCAGCAGCGCCAGGTACAGGTAATCAAGATGCAGCTCTTTTGTATAAAAGAGCGCGATGATCAGGATTGCGCCAAGGTCATCGAGGATGGCCAGCGTCAGCAAGAAGATCTTCAACGCCGCAGGCACCCGCTTGCCCAAAAGCGCCAGCACGCCCACGGCAAAGGCAATGTCGGTTGCCGCCGGGATCGCCCAGCCACCGCGTGTGGCCGTATCGGACCAGTTGAAGGCAAGAAAAACGAGGGCAGGTATGGCCATGCCACCGATGGCCGCCAAGCCCGGCAACATCACATCCGCCGGGTTCTTGAGCTTGCCTTCCAGCAGTTCACGCTTCAGTTCCAACCCGATGAGAAAGAAGAACACAGCCATCAACCCATCATTGATCCACAGGATCAGCGGTTTCGACAGGCCTTCGCCGTCCAAAAGCACCGATAGCTTTTTCAGCAAAAGTGTATGGTAATCAGCTGATAGTGAGGAGTTGGCGACGATAAGTGCCAAGAGAGCCGACGCCATGAGCAATATCCCTCCTGCCGCGTCGTGGCGAAAGAAGCGGTTTAGGCTGGACAGAAGGCTCATCTATAAATCCCAATCGTTGACTCTGCGCGTGGGGTTGAAATGGTGTGTTTCTCCACACTGTCAACCAGTTTCGGGTGACATTACCACAGTCTGGGGACGATTTGTCGCGGCTTGGACACGCATCGCAAGAAAGCGCAGGACGAAAGGCCAATTCATGTGATTGCCGTTGATCGAAAGCGGAGTAGACTCCAATCAAGGCCGCGTGTCCGAACGGAGGGTGTTTTGGCGCAGTTTGATCACCTTGCAGTGTCCGCCCAATCGATTGAAGAGGGCGCGGCGGCTGTCGAGGCCGCCTTGGGCGTGCCGCTGGAGGCGGGTGGGAAGCACCCCTTCATGGGCACGCATAATCGCCTGTTGAGCCTTGGTGCCGGCGAATATCTTGAGGTGATTGCGGTTGACCCGGATGCCGCGGCACCAACGCATCCGCGGTGGTTTCGCCTTGACCGGTTCGCGGGCGCGTCGCGGCTGACGAACTGGATTGCGCGCGTGACGGATCTGGACACGGCTTTGGCGCAGGCCCCTGCCGGGGCGGGCGTTGCCCGGGATCTGGCGCGCGGCGACTATCGGTGGCGCATGGCCGTGCCCCAAGATGGGTGCCTGCCTTATGACGACGCATGGCCTGCTTTCATACAGTGGCACGGTGATGCACATCCCGCGCAAAATCTGGCCGACATTGGATGCCGCCTGGCGCGGCTGGAGATTTCGCATCCCGAATCCGATAGCCTGCGCAGGCTTTTGCCGCTGTCAGACCCGCGTGTATCGATTGTGACGGGAGACAAGGAGATACGCGCCACCATTGCCACCCCGCACGGGCTGCGGGTGCTGATATGATCATCCGACCGGCGGAGATGCAGGATGTGCCGGCGATCCTTCGGCTGTGGAACCCGATTATTCAAACCACGTTTATGACCTTTACCAGTGAGGAAAAGACAGCCCGCGCCCTTGGCGAGATGATAGTGGTTCGACGGGCGGCGGGACAGGAGTTCTGGGTTGTGGAAGAAGGGGTCGTGATGGGGTTTGCCACCTACACACAGTTTCGCGGCGGCAGCGGTTATGCGCATGCGATGGAGCATACGATCATCCTGGCACCAGAGGCACGTGGTCGAGGTACTGGACGCAGGCTGATGGCGGATGTCGAGGCGCATGCCCGCACGGGTGGGGCGCATACCATGTTTGCCTGTGTCTCGGGAGAAAACCATGACGGGGTCGGGTTTCATGAACGGATCGGATACAAGGTTATGGCGCGCATACCCGAAGTGGGGCGCAAGTTCGGGCGATGGATTGATCTTGTGATGATGATGAAGCCGCTCTCAAGAGGGCTAGGCTGCACATCTGTTCCGCCCTCAGAAGGCGCTGAAATGCCACAAACATATCCGTGATCAGAATTGTCGATCTGATGCGCTGACATTTGCGGCCGCTCCAGATAGGATCACGCATATGTCGATCTGGACGCGCATATCCGAGGCCATTGCAGCGCTCGCCGCAGGTGAGGGGCTTTCAGCCGTATTTGAACGGTTGAAGACACCACCGGAACGCTCGATTGGATTTACCATCGCGGTGATTGCGCTGGGTGCCAAGATGGCCAAGGCCGATGGTCAGGTGACCCGCGATGAGGTTACTGCCTTTCGCGACGTGTTTTCCATTGCGCCTGAAGAAGAGGAGAACGCGGCGCGCATTTTCGATTTGGCACGCAAGGACGTGGCGGGGTTTGATCTTTATGCCCGTAAGATCGCGTCGATGTTCGGCGCGGGGGATGCGGTGCTGGTCGATCTTTTGGAAGGGTTGTTCCACATTGCCATGGCGGATGGCACCTACCACCCGCATGAGGATGTTTTCTTGCGCGAAGTCGGCCAGATCTTTGGCGTTGATGACAAATGTTTCCGCTCGCTTATGGCGCGGTTTGTGCCTGATGCAGCACCTGATCCTTATGACGTGCTGCGCGTTCCGGCCGATGCCCCGATGGACGCGGTGCGGGCCGCCTGGCGGCAAGCGGTACGCGACTGTCATCCTGACCGGCTGATGGCCCGAGGCCTGCCGGAAGAGGCGGTGAAAATGGCCGAGCAACGGCTGGTCGCGGTCAATCGCGCCTGGGCAGAGATTACCGGCAAAAAGGCAGCTTAACCGCCATGCGCATCGCCACCTACAATGTCGAATGGTTCACCAACCTATTCGACCGAAAGGGCGCGCTTTTGCACGATGGTGGCCGTTCGGCCCGCTACAAGGTCACCCGCGCCGAACAGCTGGATGCTTTGGGGGTCGTTTTCACCGCCATTGATGCCGACGCGGTGATGATCATCGAAGCCCCCGATGACAACCGCCGCCACAAGACCGTGCCGATGCTAGAGGTGTTCGCCGCCCGCTACGCCTTGCGCACGCGCAAGGCGCTGATCGGCTACCGCAACGATACACAGCAGGAAATTGCCCTGCTTTATGACCCTGACAAGCTAACGCCTGTGCATGATCCCATTGGTGGGTCTGATCAGGCGGCCGATACGCGCGTCGCGCCCCGGTTCGATTCCGCCTATCATATTGATCTTGATATTGACACGACGCTGGATACCGTGACCTTCTCCAAGCCGCCGCTGGAAGTTGCCGTGACCACGCCCGAAGGTGCGCGGTTTCGCATGATCGGTGTCCACGTCAAGTCCAAGGCCCCACATGGCGCATCAAGTCAGGCGCAGATGAAGCGACTGGCTATTGAGAACCGCCGCAAGCAACTGGCGCAATGTATCTGGTTGCGCCAGCGTGTGCTGGAGCATCTGCGCGCCGGTGACAGCTTGATGGTGATGGGGGATTTCAACGACGGCCCAGGGCTGGATGAATATGAAAAGCTCTTTGGCCGCTCGGGGGTCGAGATTGTGCTGGGCTGGGATGAGCCATCCGAAACCCGGCTTTTTGACCCGCATGCAAGGGTGGCCTTTGGCAAGAGGCTTGCAGCGATGCCCACGACCGCCCGGTTCTATATGGGGGATAAGAAGCGCTATTTCTCGGCGTTGCTTGACTACATCATGGTGTCGCCCGACCTCCGCGCGCAGGCCCCCGCGTGGCGGATCTGGCATCCCTTTGATGATCCGGGCTGCTACAACGTGCCCGAGCTGCGCGAGGCGCTTCTGGCCGCGTCTGATCATTTTCCGGTGACGTTGGACGTTGATCTTGAACAGGCCGCTGTAAATACCCGCCCAATTGCGATAGAATGATCCCATGAAAACCATTGCCAATGCCTTTGCTGTTTTGATCTTTGCCAGCGCAACTGCGGTGGCGCAGGCGGATGACAAGACCGCGGAAGAGGGTTTCAGCCTTCTGGAAGAGGGCGCAAAGATCATTTTGCGGTCGATGATGGATGAGGTTGAGCCGACCCTGAAGGAGCTGCAAGAGGAATTTGGTGGCGCGTTAAGCCAGATGGGACCGATGCTGAAAGATATGGCTGAGATGATCGGCGATATCCGCAACTATGAAGCGCCAGAACAGTTGCCCAATGGCGATATCATCTTGCGCCGCAAACGCGCCTTCGGCCCGCAACTGCCCGTGCCGGGCAATGATATCGAGATATGAAGATGATCGGGGCGCTAGCATCAAGGGTTCTGCGCCTGTCTGGACTGTCGCTTGCCGCATGCGCCGTGGCCTTTTGCACCGCAGCTTTTTCGGCGGAAGCAGAGACGACGTTCAGCCGCACGCAAACGCAGTATATCGCCGCCTTGGGCGATCCTGCGGCAACTTCGGGCACGGATGCGCAGACCTGGGGTCTGTGGGCCATTGATCCCGGCCCACGCGGTGTCTGGGTTAAAGACTACCAAAAGCTGCTCGCAAGCGCCGGGGTGGCAAATAGCGGCTGGCAATTCGACCCCGATGCATGGTGGCTGGAAGAACACGGTCTGATCATGGAAGCGCCGGTGTTTCCGCTTGCCCCCGGCCAATATGTCGTGACCGGCGCGCGTGAGGTGACATCGGTATTGACGGTTGAACCCGCCGATGCAAACGGCGCACAGGCCTGGAGCCTGGCCGATGGTGCATCAATCTACGACGTGACACATCTTCGGTGCCGCGCGGCCCTTTACACCGCGAAAGCCGACGGCCAGTCCTGCACCCCAGATAAGACACCAACGCATGTCTTTCCCATGTCTCCGGGTGTCACCATGCCGTCGGTGGAGGGCTGCGCCAAGCGCGACTATCAGGTCTTGATCGTCATCGGGATGTTGGTGGAGAGCTGACGCACCGCGCCCGACAGGTTGATCCGCCAAGCCGTCACACTCGTGACATGCGGTGTGAGGGTGATGAGCCTGCTTTCATGAAGATATACTGGGTGTGCTGCATGTACACGTCGCCCGGACGCAAGATTGCTTGCGGCCAATCCGTATGATGAATGGCATCCGGCCAAACCTGCGGTTCCAAGGCGATGCCCGCATGCCGCGCCATCATCCGTCCATCCAGCCCCGGCACTGGGACATCAAGCGGTGCGCCGTCAAACACTTGCAGCCCGGCTTCTGTGGTGCGTAATGTCATCGACATGTCTGCGCTGGTAAGGGATGCCACATCTCTTATGGCCATGCGTTCCCGCGACAGACAGAAATTGTGATCAATATGCGCGGCGGCGCAGGCTGCCCTAAGGCGCTTGCTGTCGCGAAAGTCCATACCCGTACCCGCAACCACGGCAATTTCACCGGTCGGGATCAGGTCCGCATCCACGGGCAGGTAGTGATCCGCTGCGACTTGTAATCTGTGATCAAGAATATCTGGCGCGCCTGACAGGTTGAAATAACTGTGATGCGCCAGATTGCAGAGCGTTGCGCGGTCCGTCTCAGCCCGCATGCGGATGTCGAGCGTGCCGCCTGCAAACAACGCATAGCGTATGTCGATCCGCATAGCGCCGGGATAGCCCATCTCGCCATCGGCAAGATCAATTGTCAGCGTCGCGCTTGTTTCCGAAACATCTGCGAAAGACCATATTCTTTTGCCAATACTGCGGCTTCCGCCGTGCAGTTGATGTTTGCCAAGATAGTTCCGGTCAAGCTGATATGCCGTGCCGTCCAGTGTAAACGTGCCGTTCGCGATGCGGTTGGCGCAACGCCCCGCCGTCGCGCCGAAATAGCGCGAATGGGCCAGATAGTCATCCAACCCTTCGAACCCTAAAACCAGCGGAGATGCGTGCCCGTCCAAACGCAAATCCTGCAAAACGCTGCCATAGGTCAGAAGATTTGCACTTAAGCCGCCACCGCGCAGCGTGACCCGTTCGACCGGCGTGCCATCGGGCATATGTCCGAAGATCTCAATCACGCTCATCAAAGCCCCCTTATCTTAACCGCGCATCTATAGCGTCTCACGTTAGATGGTGTTTCAGGCCTCAAGTTAAACGCGAAACGCTTTAAGCCGCCAAAAGAACCACTTTCGTGGTCCCGCCAAGCGAGTCGGCCAGCGATTTGAAACGCGCCTCTGCCACTTCGCCAAATAGCGCCTCGGATGCCGGATGCAGGCCCAGCGAAAGCACTTTTTCGGCTGGATCCCACGCAAGGTGCCCTGCTTCTTCAGGGGCCTTGATCGAAAACATCGCCCCAAAACGCATAGCTTTGCCCAAGACCTCGGCTTCGCTGATCTGCTCGGGGCTGAGCAGAGTGAAAAGGGGTTCCAACCGGGACCCAGCGCGCGAGTTTTTGTAGCGGTGCAAAAGTGCCAGCCCCAAAAATACCCGTTCAGGATGGCTTAGTCCGCCAAGATTGGCGCGGGTGACATTGTCAAAACATACCTCGGCCCGGTAGTCGGGATGCGCCCGCCATGTGGTGTCATGCAAAAGGCACGCCGCCCGCACCAGACGTTGTTTAAGATAGGAGGGGTCGCGAAACAGCGGCAGGATGAAATTGTATAGTTTTTTCCCAAAGCCTCTGTCCCGCGCCATGGTGCGTTCCGCGTGGCGACAGGCTTCGATCAGCGGGTCACGCATGCGCAGGCGGTCGGGCATCTGTTCATAAAGCAGCCCCTCGCGGATCCCGTAGGACGAGACGTCAATTTCCTTCAGTGCAAACCGCGTCACGATCTGGCGCAAGACCTGCGAGGCAAGCGGAACCAGCTCCATCCGGGCCGCAGAGGTGCCGGTTTTGGCACGCAAGTCCGACGGGTCATTCTCGCCGATCCAGTCGAGTGTTTCGAGCAGGGCCTCTGGCCGCATCCGGTATTCATGCAACACCGTCATCGGATAGCTGCGCCGGTGCATGTCAAGGCGCGCAATCGCCCGCCATGAGCCGCCAACAAGATAGATCCGGTCATGTCCCGTCCCCACCTTTTTTGCCAGCTGATCGACAGTTTTGCGGATGAACTCGGCAACGCCCTTCTTTCCGCCCCCGATCTGCTGCAACCGGAATGGCCCCAGAGCAGAGGTCACCCGCTCTCCGACCTTGCCGCCGGATACCACGGCCAGTTCCATCGAATTGCCGCCGATGTCGCAGACCAGCCCTTCCGCTTCGGGCCAACCTAGCAATACGCCCTGGGCCGATAGCCTTGCCTCTTCCTTGCCGTCGATGACCCAAAGTTTCAATCCGGTCTCTGCCTCGACCTCGGCGCAAAATTCGGGGCCATCTTCAGCTTCGCGCACCGCGGCGGTCGCGACGCATGACAGGGTGGGCAGTTTCATTGCATCTGCAAGCATGGCGAAGCGTTTCAGCGCCGCCAGCGCACGGGCGCGGCCTTGCGGGTTCAGGCGCCCGGTCTCGGCCAGCCCTTTCCCAAGGCCTGCCATGACTTTTTCATTGAAGAAGTATGCCGGGCTACGGGCCGCACCGTCAAAGACCACAAGGCGGACCGAGTTTGAGCCGACATCAACCACACCCACCCGCTCCAATGCACGCGCAGACGGATCGTCGAACAAGGGCTTGCCAAAGGGTCCCCAATCCTCGCCGGGGGTTTCGGTCTCGACATTCATCGGTGTTTCCCCGTGTGGCTTGGTTCTTTGTTGGGATTCGAAAGCAGGTGCCAAGGTTTTACCCTTCAGTCCATTGAATGGGCAAGTTTGGGAACGTCCTTGGCCCCGGCAGATCCCCGCCCGGACAGCGAGGGGTTTTCCATAAAGAAGCGGTGGCAGTTGAAAAGATCATCGCGTCCTTCGGGCAGGTCGCGGATATAGCGGCCATCGGGGCCAAGCACCCAGCTTTGTGCCTCATCGGCAAGGTTTGCCGCCATGATCTGGCTGACGATCTGTGCCTTGACAGTGTCATTCTTGATCTCGACCAGTGTTTCCACCCGGCGCGACAGATTGCGCCCCATCCAATCAGCGGATGAGATGAAGACCCGTTCTTTCTTTGACGGCAGCCCATGGCCATTGCCGAAACACACGATGCGCGAATGTTCCAAGAACCGACCCACGATGGATTTGACGCGGATGTTTTCGCTTAGGCCCTTGATGCCGGGGCGCAGGCCGCAGATGCCGCGCACCACAAGGTTGATTTTCACCCCGGCCTGGGAGGCCGCGTAAAGCGCGTCGATCACATCCGGCTCGATGACCGAGTTCATCTTGGCCCAGATTTCGGCGGGTTTGCCGGCCTTTGCGTGCTCGGCCTCCGCAAAAATCATTTCGATCAGACGTGATTTGAGCGAGATTGGTGAGATGGAAATATTTTCCAGCCCTTCAGGCTGCACATAGCCTGAGAGGTAATTGAATATCTTGGTCGCGTCGCGCCCCAGCGGCCCGTCACACGTAAAAAAGCTAAGATCCGTGTATATCCGCGCCGTGATCGGATGGTAATTACCGGTGCCGTAATGGGTGTAGGTGACAAGGTTTTCGCCCTCGCGCCGCACAACCGTCGAGATTTTGGCATGGGTTTTATAGTTGATGAACCCGTAGACGACATGGGCGCCCGCACGTTCAAGACGGCGCGATTGGCGAATGTTCGCAGCCTCATCAAACCGGGCCTTCAGTTCCACAAGCGCCGTCACCGACTTGCCTGCCTCGGCAGCTTCGCATAGCGCCGACACGATGGGGCTGTCTTGTGAGGTGCGGTACAGCGTTTGTTTGATTGCCAGCACATTCGGATCGGCCGCGGCCTGGGTCAAAAAGCGGATGACCATGTCGAATGTCTCATAAGGATGATGCAGCAGCATATCCTTTTGCCGGATCGCCGCGAACATATCACCTTCATGGTCTTGGACGCGCTCAGGCACGCGGGGGCTGAAGGCGGGCCATTGCAGATCCCGCCGGTTGTTCAAAACCAGCTCTTTCAGATCTGCCATGCCAACCATGCCCTTGACCTCGACCACCTCATCGGCGGTCACGCCCAGCTCATCCATGATCAGACTGCGCAAGACTTCGGGGGCGCCTGCGGTGATCTTCATGCGGATGACCAGCCCACGGCGGCGACGCTTTAGCGCGGTTTCAAACTCGCGCACCAGATCTTCTGCCTCATCCTCGACCTCAAGGTCACTGTCGCGCAGCACCCGGAAGGTACAGTGGCCGGTATCGCGGTAGCCGGGAAAGAGTGAACCCAGATGCAACAGCAACAGCTCTTCCATCGGCAAGAACCGTTTTTCACCGGGCAGGGCCACAAAGCGGGCGATCTGCTGGGGGATCGGCAAAAGCGCCTGCAAATGCCGCCCGTCGCGGTCACGCTCCAGCTCCATAGCCAGACAAAATCCGGTGTTGGGGATGAAAGGGAACGGATGGGCCGGGTCAATGGCCAGCGGTGACAGAACCGGGAACACCTTGTTCAAGAAGTAGTCGGCCAGAAACTCTTCGTCTTTGCGCGTCAGTTTTGAGCGGGTCAGAAGGGCAATGCCGGCGCGGTCCAGCTCTCGCTTCAGCTTGTTCCAGACGGTTTGCTGGACCTCCATCAATCTGCGTGCATCCGCGTCGATCAAGGGCAACTGTTCCGCCGGGCTTAAGCCGTCATGGGACGCCAGCACATTGCCCGAACGCACCAGTTCGCGCAGGCCTGCCACGCGCACCGAATAGAATTCATCAAGGTTGGTGGCCGATATCGACAAAAACCGCAGGCGTTCCAGCAAAGGCACGCGGGGATTGCGCGCTTCATCCAATACCCGCCAGTTGAACGCCAGCCAGCTTAGCTCCCGGTTAAAAAAGCGACGCGGACCGGTCAATGCGGCCTCGGGCAGGGTGACCGGGGCAGGGAAGGCGGCTTTGAGAAAATCAGCTTGGGTCATGTACGGCTTATCTTTGGGTTTTGTGACGTTTCCGTGACAGTTTTATTCATCATGCGGCCCCGTCCGGTGCGCTGTCCAGCAGTTCGGCGGCCAAAGTCCGTGTGACGGGGCCGCCGCGGGCCAATGCCGCGGCATCAAGGGCGGCCACGATATGACGTGCCGCGCTGAAAGATCGGTCCATCCGGGCCACAAGCCACGGGATCAGCGTCGCAGGCACATCAAGCTGCCGGTCAGCGAAGAGCTTGACCAAAACCGCAGACAACAGCGCGTCGTCGGGCGGCAACAATGTGGCGATGGCCGTGGCCTGCAGGCGGCTTGCCAGATCGGGCAGCACCATGCCCCAAAACGCAGGCGCGCTGCGGGCGGTCAGCAGCAGGGGTGTGGCGCTGGCCTGCATATGGTTGTGCAGATGAAAGAGGGAGGTTTCTGCCGCAAGGTCGCCCGCAATACTGTCTGCATTTTCCACCACCAGTGCGTCGGGGTCCGGCAAGGTTGATCCAAGCATCGCTGCATCCAGCACCAAAGCGCCGGCGGTCCCCGCCCAGACCTGCGCCAGATGGCTTTTGCCCGCACCTTCAGGGCCGATGAGCAACATCTTTGAACCGGGCCAATTGCCCCCGTCCAGAGCGGCCACAGCCAGCGCATTCGACGGCGCTATGAAAAAATCTTCGCGCCCCAGTGCGGGGCGCACCGGCAAATCAAAGGTCAGCTGACGCGACATGTTAGTCTTTGTCCTTCCCGGACACGCCGAGATAGAGCAGGCTGCCCAGATAGCGACCAATGCCAAAGCGTGCGAGAACGCCCAAAGCGGCGGCCACAGGCACTGCAACCAGCATGCCCACAAACCCAAATACCGTACCAAAAGCCGATAGGGCAAACAGCAACCAAACTGGGTGCAGCCCGACCGATTTTCCGACCAGACGCGGCGTGATGACATTGCCTTCCAGGAACTGACCGATGGCAAAAATCCCGGCGACGACGCCTATCGACACCCAATCCCCCCAGAACTGAAAAAGCGCAAGCCCGATGGCCAGTGCGCCGCCGATCAGGGCGCCGACGTAAGGAATGAAAGTAATCAGCCCGGCAATCGCCCCAACAATAAGACCAAAATCAAGCCCCGCCAGCATCAAGCCGGCAGAATAGAACGTGCCAAGGATAAGGCAGACCGACACCTGACCCCGCACAAACGCCGCCAGCACCCGGTCAACATCCGCCGCGAGCTGGCGGACAAGATCGCGGTGGTCGAGCGGCAGCCAGCCGTCGATTTTTGCGACCATGTTGTCCCAGTCCAAAAGCAGATAGAAAGTCACGACCGGAACCACGATGATAAAGACCACAGCATTTATCACCGAAAGTGCCGATGTCAGCAGCCCGGTTGCAAGCTCTCCTCCGCGTGCCTGAATGGTCTTTCCGATCGAACTGAGCGTATCGCGCACGACACTTTCACTGTCCATGACGCTGGGGAATTGTACGCTCAGAAAATCCTGCAATTGCCCAAAGATCGTGGGGGCCGCATTGACCAGCCCGATCAGCTGGCGCACCAGCATCGGCACGATCAGCAGCGCTAAAAGCACGAAGGTAACAAGGGCCACAATCGAGATCACAGAGGTGGCCGCGGTGCGGCTTAGACCCGCGCGCTCCAGCCTGTCAGCCACTGGATCCAGAAAATAGGCCAGCGCACCGCCGACGATAAAAGGCAACATCACATGGCCAAGCGCCCAAAGCGCGGCCAAGAAGATCGCCGATACGATCCCCCAATATATTGCCTGCTGGCGGGCTGGCAGGGCCATGAAATGCTCCTTCAATCCGGTTGGGCACGTCTGCGCACAGTCATGCCGCAACCAAGCGGTGCGCGCAAGCATTCCGGGGGGCGGGAGTGTTGTGCAAAGCCCTTGCCCCTGCGCCATCCGGCCCGATCCGAAGGCTTTTTCTTGCCAAGCGCGGGCAGCTGCGTATGCTGCGCCACAACATAGGGATGCCGCAGTGCAGAAACAGACAGATTTTAGCGAGTTCACTGAGATCACGCCCGAGGCGCAGATCGATACCGAACGTCATGGCTGGCGGGCGAAATGCCTGCAGCGTCTGATCCGCCTTGACCTTCCGGTGCCCAAAACCCTGTCCTTGCCCAGCGATACTGTACGAGCCATTGCCGCAGGCCAATTGCCTGATACGGTCCGGCTGGCCGCCGCGTTCGACGGTGTTTTATTCTCGGTTCGGCCAAGCCCTGCCAACCCTGATTGGGGCGGGCCGGGCACGGTGTTGAATGTCGGTATGAATACAGAGACACATGCACGGCTGACCCGCGATCACGGTGCCGCGCTGGCGGACGCGATGTATCTGGGCTTTGTGCAGTCTTATGCGATGCATGTGGCGCGGCTGGACCCTGATATGTTCATGGCTGAGCCTTCTGGCCCCGCACTCGACGCAGCCCTGGCCGCTTATGAAGATGAGATGGAAGAGCCGTTTCCACAATCACCGGCGCTGCAACTGAACCAAGTTCTGCGCTCAATGGCGCGGGCCTGGGAAGGCACAACGGCGCGGCTCTTGCGTCAGGCCAAAGGTGCGGCGCCTGAGGCCGCCCTAGGCCTTGTGGTGCAAGAAATGGCGCAAGCCGTTGGGCCGGGTCTGTCTGGGGCAGGAACGATCCAGCTTATCGAGCCGGTCACCGGTGCGCCGCAAATCACGGGCCGGTTTCGCGGCTTGAACCCGGCCAATCGCAAAGCTGAAGAAACGCTCTATCTGGTCAAAGACAAGCGTGGCCATTCGCTGGAAGAGGCCGCACCAGAAACATTCGCGATCCTTCAAGACCATTGCCGCCAATGCCGCGTGAAACTGCGCGAAGAAATGCAGATCGAATTTGCGCTGGAAAATGGTGCGCTCAAAGTGATCGATGCGGTCAAAGTCACGCGCTCGTCGCGGGCGTCGGTGCGCATTGCGGTGGCCTTGGCGCAAGATGAGATCATCAGCCGGGATGATGCGATACTGCGCGTCGAGCCGCGCGCCTTGTCCGAGTTGCTGCACTATCAGATCGACCCGCGCGGGTCGCGCGACCGGATCGCGCGCGGGATTGCGGCCAGCCCCGGCGCGGCCTCTGGCAAGGTGGTGTTTTCAGCGGCCGATGCTCAGGCCAGTGCCGCACGCGATGAGCCGTGCATTCTGGTGCGCCGGGAAACCGCGCCTGAGGATATTCGCGGTATGCATGCCGCCGTCGCCGTTTTGACGGAACGCGGCGGTATTACCAGCCATGCGGCCGTAATCGCGCGCGGGCTTGGTCTGCCTTGCATTGTGGGCGCCTCGGACATCCGGCTCAATCCGCGTGACAAGACCTTTTCTACCCGCGAAGGGCGTGTCGTTGCCGAAGGCGATATGATTACGGTGGATGGCACCAACGGCGAAGTCTTGGCCGGTGCCGCTGAAATGCTGGCACCAGCGCTTGATGAATGGTTCCAGACGCTGATGCACTGGGCCGATAATGTCCGCGACATCGGGGTGCGTGCGAATGCCGACACACCGGAAGATGCACGAACCGCACGGATGTTTGAGGCTGAAGGCATCGGCCTTTGCCGCACGGAACACATGTTCTTTGACGAAGACCGTCTGACAGTCATGCGAGAGATGATTTTCGCGGATACGGCAAAAGACCGCAAAGTCGCGCTCGATCGTCTGCTCCCGATGCAGAGGGCGGATTTTATCGCGCTCTTCGATATCATGGCGGGCCAGCCGGTTTGCATTCGCCTGTTCGACCCGCCTTTGCACGAATTCCTGCCGCATGACCGTGACGGCCTGCGTGAACTTGCCGAGGCCCTGGACCGGCCATTGTCTGAAGTCACCCGCCGGGTAGAGTCGCTGCGCGAATTCAACCCGATGCTGGGCATGAGAGGCGTGCGTATCGGCGTCACGGTGCCCGAAATTTATGAGATGCAGGCCCGCGCGATCTTTGAGGCGACGGTAGAGGCGTCAAAACGTGGGGCTGCCGTTGTGCCCGAGGTGATGATCCCGCTGGTGTCGGCCATGCGCGAAGTAGAGATCGTCAAAGCGAGCATCGATGCAACCGCGGCATCCGTACGGATCGCGACCGGGGCAGACTTCACCTACCGGCTTGGCGTGATGGTTGAAACGCCGCGTGCGGCGCTGCGGGCAGGCGACATCGCACAGCACACAGATTTTCTGTCATTCGGCACCAATGACCTCACGCAGATGACCTACGGCCTTTCGCGGGATGACGCTGGTCGCTTTATGGGCGACTATGTCCAGCAAGGGGTCTACCCTGAGGATCCATTCCACGTGCTGGATGAAGAGGGCGTGGGCGAACTCTTGCTGATCGGCTCTGAGCGCGGGCGTAAAACACGCCCCGAAGTGACGATTTCTGTGTGTGGAGAGCATGGTGGGAACCCTGCATCTATCGCATATTGTCGCAGGTTGGGGTTTGACTACGTCTCCTGTTCGCCATTCCGGGTCCCGGTGGCCCGACTTGCAGCGGCGCATTTTGCGTTGCTCGACAAAATGGGCGCGGAAGGTTTTACTTTTACTTCAAACGGATAGAGGTCCGGCATGGGGCGCGGAGTAAAACTCTGTCGGTTTCCATCTCAAAAACAGTTTTGTTCTTGATTCGGGCTAATGCCTCGAAAATCCGCTCGGGTAGACCTGTGAAGCGATTTGCGCTATGTCCGCAATTGTCAAAGCCTTGGGGGGCTGCGGCTCGACGAACTAATTCGGGAATGAACGATGTCAGTGCTGAAGTGCTGGACCAGGAGCATGGTAATGCTCCTTGCCCTCGCCGGAGGCGTGAGCGCCGAGGTGACCGTGAGTCAGTCTAATGATCCAACTGCGGCGCTCGGGTTGAACCTGACGGCTCTTTTGGGTCAGGAAAAGGCGGCGCTTGGTGCCGTATCAGGTGCGCGCCTGAATCAAGTTGTGGCACCGCCCACGCGGGTTGTGGCGAAGCCGAAATCGAACTCGAAATCCAAGGTTCTTAGCCGGGAATGGATTGCGGCTCAGCCTGCTGCCAATGGCGGGGCGGAGTTTGAATGTTTGGCCACCGCGCTTTATTTCGAGGCGCGCGGCGAAGGTGTCAAAGGCCAGGTTGCGGTGGCCGAAGTGATCTTGAACCGTGTCGATAGCGCGGTTTTCCCGCGGTCTATCTGCGGGGTCGTGAACCAGTCAAATTCGCGCGGGTGCCAGTTTTCCTACACCTGTGATGGACTGTCTGACCGGGTTGGAGACACAAGGGCTTGGACCATTGCAGGCAAGATTGCGCGGGCGATGATAGACGGTGCTCCGCGTGCGCTTACCGATGGCGCGACATACTTCCATACCCCGGCTGTCAAACCCAAATGGTCGCGCCGTTTTGAGCGCACAGCGCAGGTTGGACGCCACATATTTTATCGCCCGCCGCTTCAGACGGCGATGAACTAAGGACGCAGACGCGGCAAAATGTGCCGTCTCCGGGGCTTTCGGCGGTGCGCAGCATCGCTATGATGCCTGCAATCTGCGGCGCCCGGAGTATCCCATGAGCAATGATTCAAATCTGGCCTTTGGTCATCCGCAAGAGCGTGCCGAGGCGATGACGCCGGTTGATCCACCTGACCGGATCAGCCTTCGCGATCACATCGCTTTTGCTGATATTGGTGCGTTTCAGGTGGAACGCGGCGCTGAGCAGCGGCTCCGCTTCAACGTGGTGGTCGAGCTGTTGCCGCAAACGGTGGCTGGCGACGACGTGGACCAGATACTATCTTATGACCGGATCGCCGAAGCCATCGCGGCCGAACTTGCGGCTGAGCGGCTCAACCTGCTTGAAACACTTGCCGACCGGATCTGTGCGCGATTGCTGGCAGAGCCTCAGCCCGCGCGGGTATTTCTGCGCGTGGAAAAACTGGATCGGGGCCCCGGTGCGCTGGGCGTTGAGGTGGTGCGCAGCCGGCGTGACGTGGCGGCGACGGCGGTTGCAGATCAGGCCCCGCGCCCGATTCTGGGGTTCGTGCCCGCAGATGTGAGTGCGGCATCTTTGGGTGCCTGGCTCAATCAGGTCGGGCCTGAACCCCGTATCTTGACCGTTGCCCTGCCGGATACCCCCCGACCATCCGCAACAGCGCCCGAGGCCAGCCGACGTATTGATCTGCTGGCTTTGGAACAGGCCGCCTGGGCGGTGGCTGCATTGGATCCGCGCCTGTCTGTTGTGGCCACCCGAACCGAGCTTGATTGGGCCTTGCGCCAAGGCAACCCGACGGTCTGGGCGCCCGGAAAGATGGCCCTTGATACATTGGGCGTGCCGGGCGGGGCGGATGCGCTGGCGCTGGCGCTCTGGCTGGCCGAAACGCTGGCAGCGGTGCGG
This sequence comes from Albidovulum sp., assembly GCA_049646285.1. GTDB lineage: Bacteria > Pseudomonadota > Alphaproteobacteria > Rhodobacterales > Rhodobacteraceae > Albidovulum. The sequence goes on from JBARVN010000071.1 coordinate 56,115, forward strand.
ATCGACATTCACGAAACTGTTGCATGCCCGGCGGGTTGTCGCGTGCCGGTGGGTCGGTTCTGATCGGAAGGCTTGCCAATTCGCAGACCAGCGATCAAAACCGCGCCATGACCTATTACCGTCCGATCCCGATGACTGATGCGGCCCGGCCCAACGGGGCTTTGACGCTGGCCGGTGGGTGGTGCTGGTTTGACCGGGTCGAAGTGCTGGACAGATCGGGCCACAAAGCCTTGATTGCCGCCACAGATTTGCCCGCAGGCATCCGCACCCGATTGACGGCCCCACGTACCGCATTAGCTGGGCTTACCTTTGATGCGCCCCGGATCATGGGCATCTTGAACGTAACGCCTGACAGTTTTTCCGATGGTGGTCAGTTCGCAGCCCCCGAGGCGGCACGGGCGCATGCGCGGGCCATGGCCAATGCCGGGGCGGATATTCTGGATATTGGCGGTGAAAGCACCCGCCCCGGTGCCGCCGAAGTCGGGATCGAAGCGGAAATCGCCCGCACAGCCCCGGTGATTGCGGCGTTGCGCGCCGGTGGTTTTGCGCATCCTATTTCCATAGACACCCGCAAATCAGCCGTGGCCAAAGCCGCCCTGACAGCAGGGGCGGACATTGTGAATGACGTAGCCGCCCTTTCCTTTGATCCGGCCCTTGCGGGGCTTGTCGCCGCACGGGGTGTGCCGCTTTGCCTGATGCATGCCCAAGGCGACCCTGAGACGATGCAGAATGATCCGCAGTATGACAACGTCTTGCTGGATGTCTTTGATTTTCTTGAGAAACGGGTGGAAATAGCCGAGGCCGCGGGCATTCCGCGCGCCCGGATCATCATCGATCCGGGCATCGGCTTTGGCAAGACGGCTGCGCATAATCTGACATTGCTGCGGGGCTTGTCGCTGTTTCACGGGCTGGGATGTGCCGTGTTGCTGGGAGCATCCCGCAAACGGTTTATCGCCACGATCGGCGGCGGGGATGAGGCAGACAGTCGTGTGCCCGGCACGATTGCGGTTACGCTTGCAGGGATCTCACAAGGGGTGCAGTTGCACCGTGTCCATGATATCCCTGCGGCAAAACAGGCGCTTCGGCTTTGGCAGGCCGTCACCGTTGGAGAGAAAACATGAGCAGGAAGATTTTTGGCACGGACGGCGTGCGCGGCACCGCAAACACCTATCCGATGACGGCGGATATGGCGCTGCGTCTTGGGGCGGCCTCGGGGCGGTATTTCCGCACCGATGGGCGCAACGGACACCGGGTGGTGATCGGCAAGGATACACGGCTTTCGGGGTATATGCTGGAAAATGCGCTGACGGCGGGCCTGACCTCGACGGGTATGAATGTGCTGTTGCTTGGGCCGGTTCCGACGCCTGCTGTGGGGTTTCTTACACGCTCCATGCGCGCGGATCTGGGCATCATGATTTCGGCCAGCCACAACCACGCGCATGATAACGGCATCAAGTTTTTCGGGCCTGACGGGTTCAAACTGTCGGATGAGGCCGAGGCCGAGATCGAAGCCTTGCTCGGCGCCACCATCGACCCGGCCCAACCCGCCAATATCGGCCGTGCCAAGCGGATTGATGACGCGCGCGGGCGCTATGTGGAATATGCCAAGACAACCTTTCCTGGGCGCGGCCAGCTGTCGGGGCTAAAGGTGGTGATCGATTGCGCCAATGGTGCGGCCTATAAGGCCGCGCCCGAGGTGTTGTGGGAGCTGGGGGCCGATGTGGTCGAAGTAGGCGTGTCGCCCAATGGCCACAATATCAATAACAAATGCGGCTCTACCCATACCGCGACAGCTGCCGAGGCGGTTGTGGCGCATGGGGCCGATCTGGGCATTTGTCTGGATGGTGACGCGGACCGGGTGATGATCCTTGATGAAAATGGCCAGGTCGCTGATGGCGATCAGATCATGGCACTTTTTGCGGATCGTTGGGCCAAGGCGGGCCGATTGCTGGGCGGTGCGCTGGTGGCCACAGTGATGTCCAATCTGGGGCTGGAACGGTTCTTGACCGGGCAGGGGTTGCGGCTGGAACGCACATCGGTTGGTGACCGTTATGTGGTGGAACGGATGCGTGAAGGCGGCTTCAATCTGGGCGGCGAACAGTCCGGCCACATCGTGATGACCGACTTCGCGACAACCGGCGACGGGCTGATCGCCGGCTTGCAGTTTCTGGCCGCGATGGCCGAGACCGGGCAACCTGCGTCCAAGCTGGTACGGCAGTTTGAAACCGTGCCGCAGATGCTGAAGAATGTGCGCTATAAGGCCGGGCAAGAACCGCTGAACGCCGCCGCCGTGCAGACCACAATCAAGAACGCCGAGGCGCGTCTGAACGGATCCGGGCGGCTTTTGATCCGCAAGTCCGGGACCGAACCCCTGATCCGTGTCATGGCGGAATGCGAAGATGAGGTGATGCTGAGCGAAGTGGTGAATGGCATCGTTGAGGCGGTCGAGGCCGCGATCTGAATGCCGGCCCCGGTTGCGGGTCGTAGAGCGGTTGAGATTAGTTTGCATCAGAATGCGAATTTTTCTTATTCGTATTCTGATGCTTACATTTGGAACTTATACCCGAAACGCTTTAACCCCGCATCCGGTGATGCAAGAGGATCGGCACGACCAGATCTTCCTCATCCGTCAGATGACGAGACAGTAGGCTCTGGGTCGCTGCGGCCTCGGCCAGCACGCCACCCGCTTCCTCGCGCGCCTGCCTCTCATCCAGTTGAATAAGCTTGATCACCCGGTTCGATTGCCGGGTAAGGCGGTCAAGCACCGCGTCAAGCTCTGCATGATCCGCCTCCAATATCTCCAGACCGCGTGCAAACCGGGGATCAGCGCGGTTCAGTTCGGGAAAGAAAGCGCTGTCTTCCCAATGGTGGTGGCCATGTAAATTGCGCACCAGTTGGTCACCGTAGTGGCCAAGCCGATCGGCGTAGTCATCCGGCGCACGGGACTTATCCAGATACATCTCTGTATCTTGCCGGACCCTTTGGCACAGCTGGCGGAACATCAGATGTGCGCCCATCCAGTGCTGGATGGAACGGGCAAAATTCGGGTGATCCGGCCAAGTTTCGCGCGGATAGTCCCGAAGGAGGGGATGCAAGCCCTCGGGCATGCCCCCCCTTGTGCTGAGGTATGTTTGGGTCATCGGCATCAGATGGGGCAGGGTACAGATTGTTCAAACTGCAAAAGCGCGCAGTGTCTCTACCGTTTTGCGCCTTTGCCGCGGCGCTGGCTGATCGCGAGGCCTGCAAGGATCAGCCCCAGTGCCCACAGAAAGCTGGGCGGCAAGGCCTCATCCAGAACCATGACGCCAAAGAGAACCGACCAGAGCGGCACCTGATAGTTGACCAGCGTCAAAAAGCTTGGTCCCGCAGTGCGGATGACCGTGACCCGGATCAGAGTGGCAAGGGCCGTCGGGATCAGACCCAACACCACAATCGCGATCATGGGAACCGGCGCAGCCCCCGCCGGCATCCCTTCGGTTGCCAGCATGATAGGGATCAAGACCACGGAGCCCACGACAAGCGAGGCGGCAGCAAGAACCACCGGGTCCATCGGCGGGCAGCGCCGTGTGGTGATGGCTGAGACCGCATAGCAAAGCGCCGCGCCGACGCAGGCCAGCCGGGGCAGGGCGGCAGCGCCTCCTGTAAAGGCATCTGTTCCGATCAGCAGCATCACACCAATGAAACCCAAGCCAAAGCCTGACAGCTTGCGCGCGCTCATGGTGTCGCCCGGTACGAAGACATGGGCGAGGGGCAGCACGAACAACGGGACGGCTGCCATCGACAGGCCCGCAAAGGCCGAAGGCACATTTTGCAGCCCCCATGACAGAAGGAAGAATGGCAAGGCGGTGGACAAAACCCCGATGACGGTGATCGACAGGGCAAGCAGCCCGGTCAGATGTGGCAAGGGCCTGCGCAAGATCAGCGCCCAAAGGATCAGCGTGACCGCGCCAAGCGTTGTGCGCGCAGTGGCCACCGTGACCGGCCCGTAACCGCGCAGGGCCAGACTGACCACCATAAAGGTTCCGCCCCAGATCAACCCAAGTGCTGCGATCGAAAGCCAGTTGGCAAGTGTCGGTTTCGGCATTACGTCTGCTTGCGGTATATTGGCCAAGTTTGACGCATCCTCGGTGCCAGACGTTTCGCCTTGGAGTGACGTGCTGCCTTCTCATCAAATCCTTACCTTGCGGGCAAGCGGAAAGTGACGCGCGGGTGGTCGCGAGCCGAGGCTGGGCCGCCAAACCATTGACAGATTGGTTAGTATTCGCTTACGGTAAGTGATGGCTTACCAAGATTCGCTGACAGCTTTGGCCGACCCGATGCGGCGGCAGATATTTGAACATCTGGCAGCAGCGCCGATGTCTGTCGGGGACTTGGCTGGCCGCGTGCCTGTCAGCCGCCCGGCCGTGTCGCAGCACTTGAAGGTCTTGTCGGATGCCGGGCTTTTGACCGTGGCGGCCGAGGGAACGCGGCGCATCTACACCGCAAACCCGGACGCGATCGCTGCCCTGCGCAACTATCTGGATACCCTGTGGTCAGAAGTGCTGGCCGGGTTTGCAGCCAAAATCGAAAAGGATGGGACCAATGATCAAACCGATTGTTAAGGTTGTAGAGGTGCCAGCCTCTGCCGCGCAGGCCTTCAAGATGTTCACAGAAAATGTCGCAACATGGTGGCCCATGGACAAACATTCTGTGTCAGCAGGGCAGGGCAAACGGTCCCGCGATGTTGTGTTTGAGCCGAATGAGGGCGGCGCGGCCTATGAAATCATGCATGACGGCACGCGCACCGAGTGGGGAACGGTCGTGCTATGGGAGCCGGGCCAAGCGGTTGGCCTGATCTGGCATCCGGGCAAGGATGCGGGGCAAGCAACGCGGCTGGACATCACATTTGCAGATCTGGGCGCCGGACGAAGCCGTGTCACGCTGACCCATTCGGGGTGGGAGGTGCTGGCCGACGCGGCGGACGAGGCGCGCGGGCACTATAGCAGCGGCTGGGACCATGTGCTTGGCGATTGCTACATTGGTGCGTTTTGACGACCTGAAATGCCTGATATAAAGACTGTGAAAAAACCAGATCCCAGACTTTTGCGGCGTGCAAATTGCGCGCAATCAGGCGCACCACTGTGCAAGTAGTTCCACCCGGCCAGTCCACGCCTTCGGCGCGAAAGCCTTCTGATAAACACCGAGTTTAGCGTTGGCTTAGGCATTGATCTGACATCTGCTGATGTCGCCGAAAAGGAACGAAGACGAAACTGAACTGATCATTGTCGGTGAGGCTATCTTGCTAGTGGCCAAGGAATCTCGCCCCCGCGAAGCCCGAATTCGACATACGCATTTCCCCCGTTTTCCACAAACATTTCTACAATATCGTTTGTGGCGCCACGTACACGAACGCCGACAACCCAGGCCGGCAATAGGCCTTCCCAGTTCGCAGTTATCGTGGACTCAACTGGAATCACGATCCCATCCGGGAGAGCTGCTTCAAATGCGAAGTCTTGAATGCCGTCTTTAGGTGGTGTGACGTAAACATAAGGAACCAAAGATCCATCGGTCCAACCTGTTGTTGGAACGGTTCCGACGGCTGAAACTAGATGAGTTGGGGGCTCTGATCTGAGCGTCGCATAGTAGACTTTGTCAATGCGGGGAATAATTGCGAACATAGTTGCTCCTAACATCAAATTATTGATCGAAAAAACAATTCTGATGTTAGCACAATAAGATGCCCCACACCAGAAATTGACCGGTGCGGGGCATCTTTTTGGCCGTCTGACGCCGCTTAGTTGCGGGTCTTGTCGACCATTTTGCCTTTGGAAATCCAAGGCATCATGGCGCGCAGCTTCTCGCCGACCTGTTCGATCTGATGCTCATCATTCAGGCGGCGGGTGGCCTTGAACGAAGGCTGGCCAACGGCGTTTTCAAGCATGAAATCACGCACGAATTTGCCGGTCTGGATGTCGGTCAGAACCTCTTTCATCCGCGCCTTGGTTTCGGCATAGGGCAAGATGCGCGGACCCGAGACATATTCGCCGTATTCGGCGGTGTTCGAGATCGAGTAGTTCATGTTGGCGATGCCGCCTTCATAGATCAGATCGACGATCAGCTTCACTTCGTGCAGGCATTCGAAATAGGCCATTTCAGGCTCATATCCTGCTTCAACCAACGTCTCAAAGCCCATGCGGATCAGTTCCACCAGACCACCGCAAAGCACGGCCTGTTCGCCGAAGAGGTCGGTTTCGCATTCCTGACGGAAGTTGGTTTCAATGATACCCGAGCGGCCGCCGCCGATGCCGGAGCAGTAAGACAGGCCCAGCTCCATGGCTTTGCCGGACGCGTCTTGATGCACAGCCACAAGGCACGGCACGCCACCACCTTTGGTGTATTCGCCGCGCACGGTGTGGCCGGGGCCTTTGGGCGCCATCATGATGATATCCACACCGGGTTTGGGCTCAATCAGGCCAAAATGGATGTTCAGACCGTGGGCGAAGGCCATAGCGGCACCTTCGCGCAGGTTGTCATGCACGTATTTCTTGTAGGTTTCTGCCTGAAGCTCATCTGGCATGGTGAACATGATCAGATCGCACCAGGCGGCCGCTTCCGCGATGCCCATGACCTTCAGGCCTTCGGCTTCACATTTCTTGGCGGTGGCAGAGCCTTCGCGCAAAGCGATGACGACGTTCTTGGCACCGGAATCGCGCAGGTTCAGCGCGTGGGCGTGGCCCTGACTGCCATAGCCAAGAATGGCGACCTTTTTGTCCTTGATCAGGTTGATATCGCAGTCGCGATCATAATAAACGCGCATGGCGTGGTCCTTTCATTGCTTCTGGCGGTGAGCATAAAGGTGGCCCCGCAATTTCCCGTGCAAAATTTGACTGTAATGCGGTAATATGCGAATTATCATTCTCGGTATTGCTTAACAGTGAAATAATCATGCAAATTGACGACACGGACCGCCGTATTTTGCGCCAGCTTCTGGCGGAGCCTGGCCTTGCCACGGCCAACCTGTCAGAGCGCGCGGGCGTCACCGCCGCAACCTGCTGGCGACGGCTGGAGAAACTGACCGAAGCGGGCGTGCTGAAAGGCCAGCGCGCTGTCATTGATTGGCGTGCCCTTGGCTGGGCGGTCGAGGTTTCGCTTCGCTTCACGCTCGACAAGACCAATCCACGCGCTTTTGATGAATTTCTTGCCGCCGCGCGGGACGTGCCCGAGGTGATCGAGATTCAGACCTTCCTTGGCCGCGTGGATGTTCGTCTTAACGTTATTGCCCGTGACATGGGCCACTACCAGGAAATCTACCGCGACCGTATCCTGACGCTGCCACATATCTCGGACATTGAAAGCCTGATGCTGGTCTCGACGATCAAAGACAAAGGAAGCTTGCCGCTATGATCGCCCTTGATGACACAGATCGGGCGATTTTGCGGGCGCTGGTCACGGATGCGACCCAAAGCGCCGGTGTCATTGGCCGCGCGCTTGACCTTAGCCAACCTGCCACATGGCGGCGGATCAAGCGGATGGAAGAGGCCGGCGTGATCGCTGGCCGCCGGATTGATCTGGATGCCGAGGCCTTGGGCTTTGGTGTCACGGTGTTTCTGGGTGTAAAACTTGCCACCAAAGGTCGTGTCAGCCTTGAAGATTTCGAGCGCGCCGCGACTGCGATCCCCGAAGTGCAGACCGTTCAACACGTCCTTGGCCTTTACGACTACCGCCTGCGCGTCACCGCCCGCGATCTGGCTGATTTTGAACGCGTCTTGCGCCGCCGGATCATGACTTTGCCGGGGGTGGGCAATGTCGAAGCCAATGTGCTTTTGTCCGAAGAACGCCGCCCCGGCCCGCTGGGGTAACCTGTGTTTCAGCCCAAACTTTTCTCCGCTGGCGCAATAAAATTTCGGTATGCCATCGTAGGCTTTGCGTTTGTGGCAAGGCTGGTTTACGTCAGGGCCGATTGATCAAGGAGAACCCAATGCCCGCTTTGCTTCCCAACATAGACCCGGACGGGTTTGAAGAATTCTCGGTTGTGTTCACGGACCGGTCTTTGAACCACATGAGCAAGGTATTTCAGGGGGTTATGCGCGATATCTCATCAATGTTGCGCGAGGTCTATAATGCCGATGCGGTGGCGCTTGTGCCGGGTGGCGGCACCTATGGGATGGAAGCAGTGGCCCGGCAGTTCGCGACGGGCAAAAAGGCGCTGATCGTGCGCAATGGCTGGTTTTCTTTCCGTTGGACACAAATTTTCGACATGGGCGGATTTGCCGGCGAAACTCATGTGGCAATGGCGCGTCAGTCCGGCAATTCACCGCAGTCTCCTTTCGCCCCGGCCCCAATTGAAGAGGTGGTTTCAGCCATTCGCGCCAATCGCCCCGATGTGGTCTTTGCCCCGCATGTTGAAACCGCATCTGGCATGATCTTGCCTGATGACTATCTCATGGCCCTGGCCGCCGCGGCACATGAGGTTGGCGCGCTGTTCGTGCTCGATTGCATCGCCTCGGGCTGCGTCTGGGTTGATATGAAAGCGGTGGGCGTGGATGTATTGATCTCGGCCCCGCAAAAGGGCTGGTCGGCTTCGCCCTCGGCCGGGTTGGTGATGATGTCTGCCGAGGCAGAAAAGCGGCTGGAGGCCAGCAATTCCAACAGCTTCGCGCTGGATCTTAAGAAGTGGCGGGCGATGATGGCGGCTTATGAAAATGGCGGTCATGCCTATCACGCGACGATGCCCACCGACGCCTTGCGGGCCTTCCGCGATACGATGGTGGAAACCAAGGAATACGGGTTTGAAAAGCTGCGCGAGGCGCAATGGGCGCTTGGCAAAGCCGTGCGGGCGGAACTCGCCGCGCGCGGGATCAAGTCGGTGGCCGCCGAAGGCTTTGGCGCACCGGGTGTGGTCGTCAGCTTTACCGAAGATCCCGACATTCAGACCGGCAAGAAATTCGCGGCCAACGGGGTGCAGATTGCTGCCGGTGTGCCGTTGCAGGTGGGGGAAGGCGAAAGCTATCGCAGTTTCCGGCTTGGTCTATTCGGTCTTGATAAGCTTTATGATGTTGAAGGCACGGTCGCGCGCGTCAAACGCGCGTTGGACGCGGCGATCGGCTGACCCTGTTTGGGGATGCGTCACCGCATCCCCAATCCGGCTTTCATCAATGTCTTGCGCAGCGGGGCAATTGCGTAAAGCCCGTTCAGCGCTTGTGCGCGCAGATCCCGCAAGGTGGGCGCGCCCAGCATCGACGCCCGGTTCAGAAGGTCGATGCCCGTGACCCGTGCCTTGACCTCGGGCCAGCGCCGCCGGTTGTAGCTGACCAGCATCGCGCGGTTGCCCAAAGCGTCGGGCGCCGCCCGCGCCAGATCGAGCAGGCAGGCCAGATCGGCAAGCGACATGTTCAGCCCCTGCGCGCCAATCGGCGGCACCACATGCGCAGCCTCGGCGATCAGTGCTGTACGTTCACCCTCAAACCGCTCCGCAATCTGGGCGATCATTGGCCAGACAGAGCGGCCCGTCGCCAGCGTCAATGACCCGTAAAGGCCGGCGGAGCGGGCGAACATTGCGGCTTCGAACTCAGCCGCAGGCAGGGCCGACAGACGCAAGATCTCGGGTCCTTGATCCATCCAGACCACGGCGGATGAGGGCTGGCCGTCGCGGTCCGGCAGCGGCACCAGCGTGAACGGCCCGCCAGAGCGGTGGATCTCGGTCGATACATTTTGATGCGGGATCGGGTGCGTGACCGAAAAGGCCAGCGCCTTTTGCCCATAACGCATGGTTTTGACGCCGATCCCAAGCGCGTCGCGCACCGGGCTGGCGCGCCCGTCCGCCGCGATCAGCAGGCGGGCAGAGACGTGCGTGCCGTCCGACAGCGTCACCCGCGCCTCGGCATGCCGCGTCAGCACAGAGTTTGTGCCAATGCCCGGGCGGAAATCGACATTCGGCAGTTCGGCAATCCGCGCCACCAATTCACGGCGCAACAGCCAATTGGGGAAGTTCCAACCAAAGGGGGCATCGCCAATCTCCGCCGCGTCGAAATCCTTGATGATGCGCGGTTCGGGTGTCTTGCCGCCTGCATCCACGATGCGCATGATCTTAAGTGCGGCAGCATGGGGGGCAAGCTGGCCCCATAACCCGGCCTCTTCCAGAACCTGACCTGCGGGTTGCAAAAATGCGGTTGAGCGCAGATCAGCGCCTTTGGCCCCGGCGTCGGTTACGGGCGGCGTGGGGTCCGTGCAGATCACCGAAAACCCGGCCGAGCCAAACGCCGCCGCCGCAATCAGACCAGCAACGCCGCCGCCGGAAATCAGTATATCGGTTGTCTCGGGCATATTTCTACCTCTTGCCTCCCGCACTCTAGCCCTGCCGCCGGGCGGGGCAAGGTGGCATTCCGCCCTATGCACTCAGAGCGTTCAGAAAACCCGCCAGATCGTCCGTATGGTACTGGATATGGGGCGCAGGCATCGGATCGGGGGCCACGTGCACGGTGCGCATGCCCATCTGGTGCGGCGCGGCCAGATTGCGCGGGTCATCCTCGAACATCGCGGCGCGGTCGGCGCGGATGCCGTCTTGGGCAAAGATCGTCTCAAAGGCGGTGCGTTCGGGTTTGGGGCGAAAGCCTGCGTGCTCAACCCCGTAGACCGCATCAAATATCCCCGACAGCCCACGCGCGGCAATGACCTGTTCTGCATAGGGGGCGGAGCCATTGGTATAGACAATGCGGCGACCGGGCAGGGCGGTGATGGCGGCGCGCAGCGCAGGGTCAGGGGTCAGTTGATCAAACGAAATATCGTGCACATCAATCAGGTAAGGATGCGGATCCAGCCCGTGTTCTTGCATCAACCCGGCCAGCGTGGTGCCGTATTGCCGCCAGTAGAGCGAGCGCAAGCGATCCGCTTCGGCCTTGGGCACGCCAAGGGCGGTCATCACATAGGCCGTCATGCGGATCTCGATCTGGTCGAAAAGACGCATGCAGGGCGGATAAAGTGTATTATCAAGGTCAAAGACCCAGGTTGTCACATGAGAAAAGGCTGCATTTTTCATAGGGCGGACCCTAGGGACTGTGCGATTGGGTCGCAATGGGGTGGCTTGCTTTTGGGGGCCGCACCCGCTTAGGGTCACCAGCGCCGGAGGGGAACGAGGGATTACATGCAAAAAGACGCCTATACGCTTATCTTAGAGGCGATTGATGGGGGGATCTACAAACCCGGCGACCGTCTTGTTGAGGCCGAGCTTGCCGACAGGTTTGGCGTGTCACGTACGCCTGTGCGCGAAGCGCTGCAGCGTCTGGAAACACAATCAATGCTGGCCCGCGACGGTCGGTCGCTGATCGTCGCCTCGCTGAACCACAACCAGCTGGCTGAGCTTTATGTGGTGCGTGCCGAGTTGGAAGGCCTGGCCGCGAAACTGGCGGCCAAACACGCAAGCCCCGAAGAGATCAAAGTGCTGGGCGATATGGTCGAAGAGGACCGCGCCCATCTGGATGATCCAGCAGCCCTCAGCCGCGCAAATCGCAGGTTTCACAAGCAGATTCACTTGGCGTCCCACAACCGGTATCTTGTACAGCAGCTTGATCTTGTGCACCGATCAATGGCTTTGCTCGCCACAACGTCCTTGGCGGCCGAAGGGCGTGGCAAGATGGCGCTGGCCGAGCATGAGGCGATTGTTCGGGCCATATCGGACGGCGATGGCGCAGCCGCGCAGTCAGCCCTTTGTGCCCATATTTCCAAAGCGTTCGAGACGCGTCTTAAACTTGATGCGGACGCAAAAGGCGCTTAACGCGGCGGTCAATGCGCGAATGCAGTGTTGGCTATCGCAGCTCTGGTCAGCTCTCAACCAACGAAAGCTCCGGCGCGCCGGTGGGAACCCGTCTTTGGTCTGCATCGCGCGGCACAAAACTCAGATGTAGCCGTTGGGCGGGGGGGCGGGGTTTGTGTGCAAAAAGCGGAATCTGATCGGGCCCATCGCTGGGGACATGTACCGCATCGCAGAGCAATAATACTGGCAAAAGTTGCGGGGTTGATCCGTGGCGCGCGGGCAAGGCTCCGTGCGTGGTTTTATCCCAATAGAAGGGCCGGGTGACCCATTCATAAATGGCTTTGTAGGAAGACAGGGCCGCCAGCGGGCAGTAAAAATGCAAACTTGGCACCCATTTTATCAGATGCCGGTGATCCGCGCCGCGCGCCGCCCAAACGCCGACGCTGATATTGACAAGTTCGGCCACCACGAAAAGACTGCCGAGCACTGTCAATTGCGTGGATGACAAAACGCCCTTAGAGGGTGCGGCAACCCCAGCGCCACCAGCCAGAGGGAAAGCAGCACCGGCGTCAGCACCGCTTGCAACAAAGACCCAGCAAGCAAGATCTGCACGCCCCAGAACCGCTTTGCCCCCAGATCCCGCCATAGAGCTTTCGGGTTGCGCATATGGCTGGCCCAAGTCATCGCAAAGCCCTTTTGCCAGCGCGAGCGCTGCTTGATCCAGCTCAGTGGATGCGCGTTAGGTTCTTCTTCAGTCACCGTATCAATCACTTCGGTCCGGTAGCCGCGCCGCGCCAGCCGAACGCCCAGATCTGCGTCTTCGGTTACGTTATGGGCGTCCCACCCGCCCAGCTCCTCAATGATTTCGCGCCGGAAGAACAATGTTGTGCCCCCAAGCGGCACGACGAAGCCCAACCGCGCGAGACCCGGCAAAAACACCCGGAACCAAGCGGCATATTCAATGGTAAAGCAGCGTGTCAGCCAGTTGTGTCGCGGGTTGTAGAAATCAAGTATACCTTGCAGGCAGGCCACATCTGGGGCGGCTTCGTGAAAGCTGCGTACGACCTTGTGGATTTGGCCTGGCTCGGGCGCATCTTCGGCATCCCATATCCCGACGATGGACCCACGGCAAAAATCCAGCGCATAATTCAGCGCCCGTGGTTTGGTTCTGATCGGGCCCGCCGGTACAATGACCACGCGCATCCATCTTGGTAACTGCCGTGCTGCCAATGCGTCTTGCGTTTGTTTGTCGTCATCTTCGACGACCAGAAGAACGTCCAGTAGTTCCTTGGGATAGTCGATCCGACCCAATCTGCGGATCAGCCGTGGGGCAATGTCGTTTTCGCGAAAGAGCGGCACCATCATGGACACGATCGGCAACTGACCAATCGGCCGCGGCGGCAGCACTGGGGAAGGGCGGTGGCGGAGTTCGGACAACAGGCACACCAGTTTGAGCCCAGTGAAAACCAAAAGCGACAAGATGGCGATTGCGGTTAGCATTAAAACCAAGGCTGAGGGTGCCAGAACCATACCGCCGCCAAGTACTGCCAACCCACCGAAGGCCCAAAGGGTCTGCCGTTCCCCGGTTTGACTGCGGCAGCTTTCTTCAGCCGCGACGCGTGTTTCAGCCTTTCTGATAAGCGCTGATTGGCGCGTGTTGATCAAGGCTGCGTGGATGTCGGGTTCTGGGGCCAGTGCCATCAAGACCGGTCCGAATGCGGGGGGCAGTGCCGCGCGCATGGCGTTGAAATTTTCCGGCCTGGCGCTCGCGATCACCACCGCGCCGCCGATCTGACGCCAAGGCAACACGCCATGGCGCAGGCAAAATTCGGCGCCGAGCCGGTCTAACAGCCGCGCATCGGGCGGTTTTGCAAGAACATCAATGGTTTTTGCGCCCCATTGCACTGATAGGGCTGCCATCAGATCGGCCTGGCTCACCCAGCCGCGGGTCACCAGAATATCGCCGATCCGAACATTTTGTCTGGCCCGCAGTGCCAGCGCCTTGAGCATATTGCCCGGATCAACGGCTTTCATGTCGATCAGAATTTGGCCAAGCGGTTTGCGCCCCCCAAGATCGCGTCGCAGGTTCTGGCGCGGCGCAAAAGCAAGCGCACCCGGACGCAGGGCGGGGGTTTGATTGGGTGCGACGATGCGCAAATGGGGTGCAGCGGCAGCAGGGGTCATGACATATCCGTGGTCAGATCTTGTCTGAGCCTCGGATGATCAGGGTTAATAGCGGGTTAAAATTCTATCGACAGGTGTGAATTAATTGTCAACATAAAGCGCGGTTGCCGCACTCAAGCCGCGATGCGCATCCTCATGGCATCGGCAAAGCGCTCAAAAAGATAAAAGCTGTCTTGTGGGCCGGGGCTGGCTTCGGGGTGGTGCTGAACCGAAAAGACCGGTCTGCCTTCCATGCGAATACCACAGTTTGACCCATCGAAAAGCGAGACATGGGTTTCCACAATGCCCTCAGGCAAGCTCTGGCTGTCCACCGCAAAGCCGTGATTCATCGACGTGATTTCCACTTTGCCTGTGTCCATATCCTTGACCGGATGGTTGGCACCGTGATGGCCGTGATTCATCTTGACGGTTTTGGCGCCCAAGGCCAATGCCAGCATCTGGTGGCCAAGGCAGATGCCAAAAACCGGAATATCATGCGCAAGGATCCCTTGGATCATCGGAACGGCATAGGCCCCTGTCGCTGCCGGGTCGCCGGGGCCGTTTGACAAGAACACGCCGTCAGGTGCGTGGGCCATAACCTCTTCCGCCGTAGCGGTCGCGGGCAGTACCGTCACATCACAGCCTGCGGATGCGAGACAGCGCAGAATATTGCGTTTTGCGCCATAGTCGACCGCCACAACCTTTAACCCGGGGCCGGTACGCGTGCCGTACCCATCGGGCCAGGCCCAGCGGGTTTCATCCCAACGGTAGCTTTGGGCGCAGGTGACATCCTTGGCCAGATCAAGGCCCACAAGACCGCTCCAGCCCCGCGCTCTTGCAACAAGGGCGGCAATATCGAAATTGCCTTCCGGATCATGGGCGATGGCTACATGCGGCGACCCTTGTTGGCGGATCGCGCGGGTTAGCCGGCGCGTATCGACACCGCCGATGCCGATGCGTCCACATTTCAACAACCAGCTTTGCAAGGTTTCAGTCGCGCGCCAGTTCGACGGATCGGTGGGGTCCCATTTGACCACCATCCCTGCGGCAACCGGGCGTACGGCTTCATCATCCTCGGCTGTGGTGCCGGTATTGCCGATATGGGGGAAGGTGAAGGTGACCACCTGACCGGCATAGCTTGGGTCGGTCATGATTTCCTGGTACCCGGTCATGGCGGTGTTGAACACCAGCTCGGCGACCTCGGTGCCGGTGGCCCCGAAGCCGTGCCCCATGAACACGGTTCCATCGGCCAATGCGAGGCAAGCTGTGGCTTTGTCTGATGGTTTCTGGCTGGCGGGCATGGCGCGACTCCCCGAGGCTCAAATCCCGCGGAACCTACGGGGGGGGGTAGGCGTGGTCAAGAGCGAAGTTTGAATTGTCTTTTTGTTGAAAATCAATGTGTTACGAAAAAAGTCATCCATTGTATCCCTCAAAGCGGTCAGGTAATATGTCCTTTCGGAACCTCATGGGGATGGGAGACCCGATGCCACTACGTGACCAAATAGGAACGGCGCTTAAGGAAGCTATGAAAGCGCGCGAGGCCGACAGGCTCTCGACGCTAAGGCTGATTAATGCGGCGATCAAAGACAAAGACATCGCCCTGCGCGGCGAAGGCGGCGACGATGTTGTGGGCGACCCCGAAGTGCTGGCCATTCTGGGCCGCATGGTCAAGCAACGCCAGGAAAGTGCCCGCGCCTATGAAGAGGGCGGCCGTCTTGAACTGGCCGAAAAGGAACTGGCCGAAGTGAAGGTCATCGAAGAATTTCTGCCCCGCCAGCTTGAAGACGGAGAGGTCGGCGATGCCATTGACGCCGCAATATCCGAAATCAGCGCAACCTCGATCCGCGATATGGGCAAGGTAATGGCTTCCCTGAAGGCGAAGTATACCGGTCAAATGGATTTCGGCGCCGTAGGCCCCATGGTCAAGGACCGGCTGGGCTAAGCTTCTTCGCGCACGCGCCACAGGTTATGTGGCGTCGAAACTGGCTTTCATGGCAGTTGACCCGCGCTTTGGATCAGAGTATCGAAAATGCCGTGGCGATTTGTTACCGGATTGCGGGCCACGTTAAATATTCCGCTAAAGAGGTTGGAGGCTGTAGCGCCCCCGCCTGTTCCGGTGGGGGTTTTTTATTGCCGGAGGCATGGCCATGGCCGATTGGAATACACGCACAAAACTGGTCCACTCAGGGACAAGACGCAGCCAATATGGCGAGATGTCCGAAGCGATTTATCTGACACAGGGCTTTGTCTATGACAGCGCCGAGCAAGCAGAAGCCCGCTTTATCGAAAGCGGCCCGGATGAATTTATTTATGCGCGCTACGGCAACCCCACCGTTCGGATGTTCGAAGAGCGTATTGCCGCGATAGAGGGCACCGAAGACGCCTTTGCCACAGCAAGTGGAATGGCTGCCGTCAACGGTGCGCTGACGTCGATGCTCAAAGCCGGGGATCATGTCGTGGCCGCCCGCGCGCTTTTCGGATCGTGCCTTTACGTGCTTGAACTTCTGGGACGGTTCGGGGTTGAGGTTACTTTGGTTGAGGGCACGGATCTTGACCAATGGCGGGCAGCTTTACGCGACGAAACCAAGGCGGTTTTCCTTGAAACCGTATCAAACCCGACGCTGGAAGTGATCGACCTGAAATCGGTCTGTGAGATTGCCCATGCCAAAGGCGCGATGGTGATTGTCGACAACGTCTTTGCCACGCCCACCTTTTCCAAGGCTGTGGCGCTGGGTGCCGATGTGGTTGTGTATTCTGCAACCAAACATATCGACGGCGGCGGGCGGTGTCTGGGCGGTGTTGTCTGCGGCACCACCGCGTTTGTCCGCAAGGTGCTGGAACCCTATCTGAAACACACGGGCGCGGCCCTGTCACCTTTCAACGCATGGGTGATGCTGAAAGGGATGGAGACTTTGGATCTGCGCGTACGGGCCCAGACCCAGAATGCGCAAATGATTGCAGAAGCGCTGGAAGGGCACAAAAAGCTCGCCCGCGTTTTGTATCCGGGCCTGAAAAACCATCCACAATATGCAATCGCAATGGCGCAGATGGGGGCGGGTGGCACTGTCGTTTCATTGGACGTCAAAGGCGGGCAAGAGGGTGCCTTCCGCTTCCTGAACGCCCTTGAAATCGTGAAGATTTCCAACAATCTCGGCGATGCCAAGTCGATCGTCACACATCCCGCCACGACCACGCACCAACGCCTTCCCGACGAACAGAAAGAGGCGCTGGGGATCACCCGGGGTCTTGTGCGTCTGTCACTGGGGATCGAGGATGGCGCTGACCTCTTGGCCGACATCCATGCGGCATTGGATGCGGTATGACGTCGCGAATGTGACATGCATGTCCGTGTAAGGTTGGACATTGGACCCGGTGATCCCGCATAATAGGCTATCCGGTACGGATCCGGAGTTTGAGGAGCGTGCCATGACATTCGTGGGCGAGATCGACCGGGAGCCGAACCGGGATGAGGCGGCCGAGGCATTGGCCCTGCTGCGTCGCTGGGCTGTGGCGGCTGACCCGAGCGAGGTGGCGCGCCTTGATCCTGCTGTCGCGCGACTGTTGCCGGGCCGTGAGGTTTCCAATTACCCCGATCTTACAAGATCTTACCCGGAAGGGTTCACGGCTGATGCCAGCTACCGCGCCTCAATGCCCGATCTTCAGAACGGCCCGTCCAGCCTGATCGTGGGTGCTCAGGCGCCGATCCAGCATGTGGGCATTTCGAACTTCCGTCTTCCCATCCGGTTCCATACCCGTGATGGCGGCGACATCACACTGGAGACCAGTGTCACGGGCACCGTGTCGCTGATCGGCGAGAAGAAGGGCATTAATATGAGCCGCATCATGCGGTCATTTTATGCCCATGCCGAACAAACCTTTTCGTTCTCGGTGCTTGAAGCCGTGCTTGAGGATTACAAAAAGGACCACGACAGCGTCGATGCGCGCCTGATGATGCGCTTTTCTTTCCCCGCGCGGGTGGCCTCGCTCAGATCCGGTCTGCTTGGCTGGCAGTATTACGATATTGCGCTGGAGCTGATGGAACGTGAAGGGCGGCAAAAGCGGATCACGCATCTCGACTACGTCTATTCATCAACCTGCCCCTGTTCGCTTGAACTCAGCGAACATGCGCGTCAGGCGCGGGGCCAACTGGCCACACCACATTCCCAGCGCTCGGTCGCACGGATTTCGGTGGTGGAAGAGGGGGGCAAGCGGCTTTGGTACGAAGATCTGATAGATCTGGCCCGTGCGGCCGTGCCCACCGAGACGCAAGTCATGGTCAAGCGCGAGGATGAACAGGCCTTTGCCGAGCTGAATGCCGCCAACCCGATCTTTGTCGAAGACGCCGCGCGCAGTTTTGCCGAACGGTTGCTGGCCGAGCCGCGTGTTGGTGATTTTCGCATTGTCGCCAGCCATCAGGAAAGCCTGCATTCGCATGACGCGGTCAGCTTGCTTACGGAAGGGCTAACCTTCGTGGGAGAAAGTATCGACCCCAGATTGTTCGCCACCTTGCACAAGCCGGGTTAGGCGCGCAGCGCCTGTGGCACCGGCCCTGGGAAAGCACATGCGCTTATGATCAGAATCGTCGGCACCTTTGCCATCAGTTTGGCTGGCGTCGCAGCCTTTATGGCCGCGTCATTGCCACTTCCGTGGTTGCTTGGCCCGATCACGGCTTGCCTTGTCGCGGCGCTTCTTGGGGTGCCCATGGGCGGCATCAAAGTGCTGAACGACGCGATGCGCACGATTTTGGGCGTGGCGGTTGGCGCCACGTTCACACCGGTGCTGTTGGTGTCGATGGCGGGGTTTTGGCCAACGCTCATGCTCATCCCTCTCATGACACTTTGTATCGGGCTGCTGGGCGTCCCCTATTTCCAACGCATCTGGAAGTTTGACTTTGCGACCAGCTACTACGCAACCATGCCCGGCGGCTTGCAAGATATGTTGGCCTTTGGCGAAGAGGCCGGCGCGAATGTGCGAACCTTGTCCCTGATCCACGCCACGCGGGTTTTGGTGATTGTCGTTGCTCTGCCAATTATTCTGCATGCGATCTGGAGAGCGGATCTGAGCAATCCGCCCGGTGTTCCTGCGGCGACCCTTCCCCTCGCACAATTGGGTATTATGTTGGTTTGCGCCATCCTCGGTTGGAGGCTGGCAAAGCGCGTCGGCATGTTTGGCGCGTCAATCCTTGGTCCGATGATACTGGCCGCGATTGCCGCCTTGACCGGCATCTTGCACCATCGCCCACCCGCCGAAGCTATCTGGATGGCGCAGTTCTTTATCGGCATGGGGGTGGGGGTGAAATACGCGGGAATCACCATGGACGAAGTGCGCCGCGATCTTGTCGCGGGGGCAGGGTTTTGTGTGATCCTGATCGTGCTGACGCTGGTGTTTGTCGAAGTGGTTTATAGCCTTGATCTGGCCCCTGGCATGGAAACGCTGCTGGCCTTTGCGCCGGGCGGGCAGGCTGAAATGACAGTTCTGGCCTTGATCGTCGGCGCTGATATGGCCTTTGTGATTGCCCACCATGTCTTGCGTATTTTTATCGTGATCCTTGGCGCACCGCTCTTCGCGCGCATATTCAAATAGCCTTGGGTCTGATCATGTGCTGATGGGTTGACACTTGTCTGACACAGTATCAAGGCTGCGCCCTACCATGCCAGACATTCGCCCTGTTGGATACGTGATTGGTTTGATCGTTGCCGTGCTGGGCTTGACGATGGCTGTGCCTTTCGTCGCCGACACGCTGGCCGGGAACGGCAACGCACAGGCGTTTCTGGAAGCCGGGCTTATCAGCGTCTTGATCGGGGGCCTCACGGCGGTGGCCTGCCAAAACGGCGCGGGCCAAAGCCTGTCGGTCAGGCAGGCGTTTTTGCTGACCATCGGCATCTGGCTGACGGTGCCACTTTTTGCGGCCTTGCCGCTAGAGATCGGGGCACCGAATGTACGCCTGATTGATGCTTATTTTGAAGCGGTCTCGGGCATCACCACAACCGGCGCTTCGGTGTTTTTGGATGTCGAAGCACTGCCCGTAGGCGTCAATCTGTGGCGCGCCATGCTGAATTGGCTGGGTGGTCTTGGAATTGCGTTTATCGCAATGATTTTCTTGCCGCTGATGCGGGTGGGGGGCATGCAGTTTTTCCGTACCGAGGGGTTTGACACATTCGGCAAGGTCTTGCCCCGTGCGACAGATATCGCGCGGGACCTGTTTTGGGTCTATGCGGCCCTGACGGGCATTTGTGTCGCGGTCTATAGCGCCACCGGGATGCCCGCCTTTGAGGCGCTCGCACATGGCCTTGCCACCATATCGACCGGCGGGTTTTCCCCGCGTGCAAGTTCGTTTTCAGAATACCCACCGGCTGTGGACTATGCGGCAGCATTCTTCATGATAGCCGGCTCGTTGCCCTATATTCGCTATGTGCAGCTGGTGCGCGGATCGGCCCGACCTTTGTGGCGAGATCCTCAGATACGGGCCTATCTGCTGTGGATCGCATCTGCGGTGCTGGCCGTGAGCCTGTGGCGCACCCTGACAAGCGCCGACCCAACCGAAGAAGTGTTTCGCCTTTCCCTGTTCAATCTGGTTTCGATCATGTCGAGCACGGGGTTCTCGGCCGGAGATTTTGCCAGCTGGGGCAGTTTTGGGATGATTGTCGCGATGTGGATTGGGGTGATCGGGGCCTGCTCCGGCTCGTCCGCTGCCGGTCTTTCGGTCTTTCGCGTTCAGCTGATGCTGGCCGCAGTGAAAGCCGAGATCAGAAAGATCCATTTGAAAAGCCGTATTGCCCCCGTCAAATATGCGGGCCGCACCGTTGATGCGGACACAATGGATGCGCTGATCTTGTACCTTGGTGCGTTCATTCTCAGCTTCGGCGTGATCGTGGTGTTGATTGTCGAATGCGGCATTGATTTTGAAAGCGCGATCTTCGCGGCATGGACCTCAATCGGCAATATCGGCTACGGATATGGGCCGATGCTGGCCGAAACCGGAACATTTGCCAATTTTCCTGATGCCGTGAAGCTGTTGATGATTTTGGCAATGCTGATGGGGCGCTTGTCTTTGCTGGCGGTGTTCGTGGTGATGCTGCCACGCTTCTGGCGGGCCTGAGATCGCTTGCAGTCCAAGCCAGCGCTTGACACAAACGTGCGCCGCCGCCAAGGCTCTGGCATGATTGATCTTCGCCCCGTCGGATACGTTATCGGCCTGTTGTCAGCGGTTCTTGGTGCCACGATGGCCGTGCCCATGGCGATTGATATGGCCTATGCGAATGGTCATTGGCCGATTTTCTTGCAAAGCGCGATTGTCACTGTGTTGACTGGCGGATGTCTGGCACTGGCCTGCGCGAACGGTGTGGGCGAAAAGCTAAGCTTGCAACAAAGCTTCCTGATGGCCACGGGTGTCTGGGTTGTCTTGCCGCTGTTCGGGGCCTTGCCGTTCCTTTTTGGGGACACCAGTGCCCGGCTGGTTGATGCCGTGTTTGAGGCGATGTCCGGTCTGACGACCACCGGTGCCACAGTTTTTGTCGGGCTCGAAACATTGCCGGAAGGCCTGCTTTTGTGGCGGTCTATGTTGCAATGGTTCGGGGGGGTGGGGATTATCGTGGTCGCGATGGTGTTTTTGCCCGAGCTGAAGGTCGGCGGTATGCAGATCTTTCGCGCAGAAGGCTTTGATACCGGTGGCAAGGTTTTGCCACGCGCCGCCCAGATCGCCACACAGATTATGGGGATCTATATCGGGCTTACCGTGATGTGCGGCGTTGCCTATCTGATGGTCGGCATGACCGGGTTTGAGGCCGCAAATCACGCGATGACCACGCTGGCGACGGGTGGTTTTTCGACGTCAGACGCGTCATTCGGGCTGTTTCAGGGGGCTCCGGAATATGTGGCCGCTGTTTTCATGATCGTGGCAAGCCTGCCTTTCGTGCGTTACGTGCAGATCGTTGCAGGCAGCTCTGTGCCGCTGCTGCGTGATCGTCAGGTTCGTGCGTTTTTGTGGACGCTGGGTGTCTTGGTTGCGGTGATATGGGCTTACCGGGTCGGCGTGCGCGGCGATGGGGTAGAACACGCCTTCCGCGAAGCGGTCTTCAACGTAACCTCAATCATCACCGGAACGGGCTATGCCAGCGCGGATTACCAGCTTTGGGGGCATTTCCCCATCGTCTTGTTTTTCTTCATAGGTCTTATCGGCGGATGTGCGGGGTCAACCTGTTGTTCGGTCAAAATCTTTCGATATCAGTTGCTGGTTGCGTCCGTCTCAGCCCAGATCAAGCAGATCCACTCGCCCAACGGCGTCTTTACGCCGCGCTATGACGGACAACCCGTCAGCGATGAGGTGATGTCTTCGGTCATGGCGTTTCTGGGGCTGTTTGTCGTGAGCCTTGGGCTGATCGCGGTGTTATTGGGGCTGACTGGTCTGGATTTCATCACATCGCTTTCGGGTGCGGCGACGGCTATTGCCAATATCGGACCGGGGCTGGGTGAAATCATCGGGCCTTCCGGAAACTTTGCCGGGATAAATGACACGGCTAAATGGATTTTGTCGGCCGCAATGCTGCTTGGTCGATTAGAGCTTTTGGTGGTGTTGGTGATTTTCCTGCCGCGATTCTGGCGGGCCTGATCAATGGGTTTTCGCGTTAAACCATACGCATCCAGCTCGGCCTGAAACCGAGGTTTTGGGCTTTTGAGATGATGGTGGATGTCTCAGGCTAAACGCGAAACGCTTTAATTCCAGCAAGACACCAGCACGGTCATATCGCGCCCCAATATCGCAAGATCCTCGGGCGCCATTGTGGCTGGCGTGCTTAAGGCTGCGGGCTTGGCCTCAGCCAAACCGGCCCCGGTGACCACGGACTGGATTGCATCCGCATCAAGAGCCATGCTCACGTCTGCCGGAAGTGTCCGGTTGCCCGATGAACTGTGCGGCAGCAGCATGCCAATGACCTGACCCGTGTGATCCAGAACCGGCCCGCCAGCATCGCCTTCCAATGTGGACACAGTCAGCCGCGTTAGGGCTTCTTCCCCGCCAAGCCCGCGCGTGTCAGCCAGCGTGCCGAAGCTGAGCACGGCTGCGTCAAGCGCATCACCGTACGAATACCCTGCAACTGCAATCTCGGAGCCGATCCGCCCGGCATGAAGCGCAAGGGTCGCACTGGTGCTGGGTGACAGGGTCCCGGTTGGCTTCAATATGACCAGTCCGCTGGCCTCATCCACATGCGCGACTTCAGCCTCTGGTCCGCTGTCCAGCGTGATCCGCGCGCAGCTTGCCAGCACTTCATCTGTGGTCGCGACCAGCCCTTGTCCGTTCAGCCAGAAGCCCGAGCGCGACAAGACTGGCTTACGTATCTCAAGTCCGGCCATCAAGCCTGCATGATCCTCGGAGGACTGCCCGACACTGTCATCCAGTACCGCTGCGCCCGCCGGTTTGAACCCGGCTTTCATGGCATCAAGCACCTTACGCGCCTGCGCCGCATCTTCGGGCCGCCAGATGAGTGTGAAGCCTTTCAGTGCCCCGTCCGATTGCGACACTTCTGTGTGCGAGTGCAGTTTCGCGTTCTGACCTGTCAAAACAAAGGACGTGCGGTTCAACTTTCGTTCGCCAGAAACGGGCACGATTTCCAGCGTTTGCATCACGTCGTAAAGACCGGCCAGAGTGGTGGTATCGCCGTTTTGCGAGATCAGCATCACGCGAAACCCCGAGCCATCCTTTTCGCGGTATTGTACGAATGGCGCCCGGTAGCGTTCAAATTCCACGAGCGCCAGCGGCAGAGGTATTTCAATACCTGATTGTTCTTCTGCGACGGTCGTCAACCCAAGCGCTTCGCGCTCTGCCGTATATCCGCGGGTCAGGTCAAGCCGCTGAGCCGTTGTCAAAATGCCGGTGCTCTCATACCCTTGCGCTGTTTGCCACGCCGCCATTGATCTGCGTGTGCCCGCGCCGAATGAACCGTCAATGGCACTGGTGTAGTAACCGCCCCATTGCAACGCTTCTTGCAAAAACATCCGTTCATCCGAAGAAAGCAGCGCTTCTGAGCGGCGGGCTTCGGTTGGGGTCTCGTCGGGCAAAAGGCTGGGAAGGATCGGCTCGGGTGCGGCGATCACTTCTGTCGTGGCCTCGGGTGCGGGGGCAGGGGCGCCTACGGGCCAGAACTGCTGCGTGAAACTGCTGGGAAAGGCTATGTAGCTGTCAGAAGGGATCAACCGCTCGCCCTTGAGAAGCCGTAGTTGCTGATCAGCCGCTAGCGGTTCATAGGGGCCAAGCGCCACGGCATACCAGCCGGTATTCATCCGAAACCCGGCCACATTCGGGAACACTCCTGCATAGGCGCGCGCGCGCGCTTCACCCTCGCTCAAAGAGGGTTGTGCTTCGATCTGGATCCATCTGTCTTGCGCAAATGCGGTCCCGCCCGTAAGCGCAACCATGTATACAAAAAGAAATACAACCAGACGCATCTCAAAACCCTTCAGTTCAGTGCCATATCACAGCGAATCCGGTGGCGACCCTAGCAGGCTGAGCCGCAGCGTCACGCTACAATCGCAATGGGCCGATTGACCGCCCCGCTCCTGTTGCCTATTGAGAACGCGCTTTGTCCGGAAAGACCGATATGACCGTAACTGCCCCCCGTTCGTTCCAAGAAATCATCCTGCGGCTGCAAGCCTATTGGGCGGGCAAGGGCTGCGCGGTCCTGCAGCCCTACGATATTGAGGTAGGGGCGGGCACGTTTCACCCGGCCACCACATTGCGCGCATTGGGTTCAAAACCTTGGGCCGCGGCCTATGTTCAGCCCTCGCGCCGCCCGACCGACGGGCGCTACGGCGAGAACCCGAACCGCTTGCAGCACTACTATCAATATCAGGTCATCATCAAACCCTCGCCGCCGGATCTGCAGGATCTGTATCTCGGCTCGCTCGCGGCGATCGGGGTGGATGCCTCGCTTCATGATATCCGTTTTGTCGAGGACGATTGGGAAAGCCCGACGCTGGGGGCCTGGGGGCTTGGTTGGGAAGTCTGGTGTGACGGGATGGAAGTATCCCAGTTCACCTATTTCCAACAGGTCGGCGGTCATGATTGCCACCCCGTGTCAGGCGAATTGACTTACGGGTTGGAACGGTTGGCGATGTATGTGCTGGGCGTCGATCACGTGATGGACATGCCCTTTAATGACCCGCAAAGCCCGACCCCGCTGAGCTACGGCGACATATTCCGCCAGACCGAGCAGGAATATTCCCGCTGGAACTTTGATCAGGCCGATACCGACACGCTGTTGCAGCATTTTAAGGATGCCGAGGCGGAATGCGAACGTACCCTTGCGGCGGATGCCAAGGACGGGGCAGGGCGCGCGATCACCATGGCGCATCCCGCCTATGACCAATGCATCAAGGCCAGCCACCTATTCAATCTGCTCGACGCGCGCGGCGTGATTTCCGTGACCGAGCGGCAGGCCTATATCGGCCGCGTGCGCGCACTGGCCAAGAAATGCGCCGACGCTTTCGTCACCACCGAAGCAGGCGGGGCGGCAGCGTGACACCCGAAGCCGAGGACACCGACGCGGCGGCCCGGATCACCGAGCTTGAGGAACGGCTGGCAAAACTCAAGCGCCGCGAAAAGCGCAACCTGCGCCACGCCCGCGCGCATGGCTTTCTCGACGGTGTGCTCGCGCTGCTGCGCCCCGGCGATATCGTCATCGACTGCGTTGCCAATCTTGGCGAGGTTTCCGCACCACTGGCGGCCACCGGCGCCCATGTGATCGCGTTCGAGCCTGACCCTTACGCCTTCGCGCAACTCAGCGAACGTCTGGGCGATGCGGCGAATGTCACGCTCCACCCGCAGGCGGTTTCGACCGCGGCGGGCACCTTGCGCCTGATGCGCGCCGCGAATTTTGAGGATAACCCCAAGGGCGGTTCGGTGAAAAGCACGCTGATCGGCGGCGGACGCGGCATCAGCGACGATGACGGCGTCGATGTCGAGGTGATCGACTTTGTCGCCTTCCTGCGCGATCTGATCGCCGCCAAGGGGCCGATTGCTTTCCTGAAAATGGATATCGAAGGGGCCGAGCTTGACCTTCTGGCTG
Source organism: Albidovulum sp. (assembly GCA_049646285.1). Lineage (GTDB taxonomy): Bacteria > Pseudomonadota > Alphaproteobacteria > Rhodobacterales > Rhodobacteraceae > Albidovulum. The sequence goes on from JBARVN010000071.1 coordinate 82,065, forward strand.
CCATGGATGCGGCCGGGCTTTTCGCCGATATCCGTTGCACCGTGGCTGAGACGCATGAGAACAAGTTCAAGGACCTGCGCCCGCGCTACCGTGACCTGCGCGAGGATTTCGCCGGAAAATACGCAACCCAACATGTGAATCTGGACTGGATATGAATGGCAAGCTCGTTGCAGGTTTCATCGTGGTAACGGCCCTTCTGGCCGGTGCGGTCCTTTATTATGTGCAGGAATATGCGTTCTATAGCCCGGTTGAACCTGCCTCGGCTGCCGCGGAACTTCGCCTGACCAACCTGTCGGGCGCGGTTGAAGCCCTGCCAACCGAGGCGTTCGAGGGGATTGATGCGGACAGCTCACCCCTGCGGTTCCGCGCCTGTTTTCAAACGCCCCTGTCGCTGGCCATGCTCAGCGAAACATTCGCTGACTATCCCGACGCGGAACCGCTGATCGGTCCTCACCAGTTTCCGTGTTTTGACGCGGCCCGGATCGGGGCTGACCTGCAAACAGGCACGGCTTTGGCCTTTTTGTCCGAAAAGAACATTCACCCCGGTGTGGACCGCGTCATAGCCGTTTATCCCGATGGCCGGGCCTTTGCCTGGCATGAATTGAACGAAAGTGCGAACCCCTGATGCCCGATCTTCTCATCGAACTCTTTTCCGAGGAAATTCCCGCACGAATGCAGGCGCGTGCGCGTGAGGATCTGAAAAAGCTGATCACAGACGGGCTGGTGGAGGCGGGACTGACCTACGGGGGCGCCCATGCGCTCTCGACGCCGCGCCGGTTGACGCTGGCGGTTGAGGGGCTGACCGCCGAAAGTCGCGCCGTGCGCGAAGAGCGTAAGGGCCCTGCAACAACCGCACCCGAAAAGGCGGTTGAGGGGTTTTTGCGCTCCACTGGCCTGACGATGGATCAGTTAGAGGTTCGCGATGCGGGCAAGGGTCAGGCCTATTTCGCGGTGATCGAAAAACCGGGGCGCAAGGCGGATGAGATCATCGCCGAAGTGCTTGAAGGTGCGATCCGCACCTTTCCTTGGCCCAAATCGATGCGCTGGGGCACGGGGACGCTTCGCTGGGTGCGGCCATTGCATTCGATCTTGTGCATCCTGACGGATGAGAACGGGGCCGAGGTTGTGCCGCTGGACGTGGATGGAATTCGTTCTGGCAACACCACGCGTGGGCATCGGTTTATGGCGCCGGACGCGTTTTCAGTAAATAATTTCGAAGATTACGCGGCGAAGTTGAAGCGCGCCAAGGTGATGTTGGATCCTGCTGAGCGGGCTGATCACATCTGGCACGACGCCACTAACGCGGCCTTTGCCGCCGGGTTGGAGGTGGTGGAGGATAAGGGTCTGCTGACCGAGGTCGCGGGGCTGGTCGAATGGCCTGTGGTGCTGATGGGCAAAATTGATGATGCCTTTCTTGAGCTGCCGCCCGAGGTGTTGCAGACCAGCATGCGCGAGCACCAGAAGTTCTTCTCATGTTGGAATCCGAAGACCGGGCGAATCGAGGGCTTCATCACGGTTGCCAATACTGAGACGGCAGATCAGGGCGCGACGATCCTTGCGGGCAATCAAAAGGTTCTGTCTGCCCGTCTAAGCGACGCAAAGTTCTTTTGGGAGAATGACTTGCGCGCCATTTCTCAGAAAGGACTTGAGGGCATGGCCGAGGGCCTCGCCCATGTCACCTTCCACAACAAGCTTGGGAGCCAGAAGGACCGCATCGACCG